>NZ_JADQDD010000211.1 GCF_019263595.1 Pseudonocardia sp. KRD291
CGTCGGGACGGGTGGCCAGCCAGATCCGGCCGCGGCTGCGGACCACGCCGGTGAGCAGGTGGTCGATCGCGTCGTGCAGCCGGTCCGGGTGGAACGGTCGCCGCGCGGTGAACACGAGCGTCCGCACCCCGGCGTCGGCGTCCAGCGGAGGAGCGCCGTGCAGCAGCGGGTCGTGCACCCCACCGGGGACCCCGCGCCGGGCCCCGGCGGGCAGGTCCGCGCAGAACACCCGGTCGTCGACCTCGGCCAGGCGCAGCCGCGGGGCGAGCGGCGAGAGCCGGTCCAGGACGGCCCCGGTGCGGGCGAGCTCCCACGCGTCCGCGGCCGGTGGGTCCGACGGGAGACCGGACCGAGAGACGGACGGGGACACGGTGACGATCAGGTCCGCGAACTCGGCCTGCCCGACCGCGACCTGGGCGACGGTGCGCTCGTCGTCGGGAAGCGTGCTCAGGCCGCGCTCGGGCAGCGTGTCGTCGCCGGAGGCGTCCTCGAGCCACCGCGTCGGATCCAGGACGGTGACGACGCCGCGCAGGTCGACCAGGTCGGTCACGGCCGGCCGGTGCGGCTCCCCGTCCGGGCCCAGCAGGATCGACCCGAGGGCCCAGCACACCGGCTCCGGCTCCAGGCCCGGATCCAGGTGCAGCACCACCCGCCGGACCGTCCCGGCCAGCGCCGCGAGCGTGGGCAGCACGTCCTCGCGGACCGTGCAGCTGACGCAGCCGTGAGCCAGTTCCAGGACCGAGCGCTCGTCGGAGCAGGCGTCGCGAAGACGCCGGTGCACCCGGCCCCGTCGCAGGTCACGCATGTCGTGGTGCAGCACGACCACCGACGGGTCGAGCTCCCGGATCGCATCGATGGTCGCCTCGACCCCGTCGCGGGCCATCCCGCCCAGCACGACGAGCTCGGTGCGCGGGCGCCCGCCGAGCCGGTCCCCGGCGCCGGGGCTCGGGCCGACGTCGGGGCTCGGGCCGGCGCCGGGACTCGGACTGTGGTCGGTCATCGCTGCCTCCGGAGGACGTGGTGCGGTACCGGTGTAGGCTAAACGAAAATGAATGTCGTGTTGAGAGGAGGGGTCACGTGGCCAAGACCACCGACGTCCGTCCGATCGTGAAGATGCGGTCGACCGCGGGCACCGGAACCACCTACGTCACCCGCAAGAACCGGCGCAACGACCCGGACCGCCTGGTCCTGCGCAAGTACGACCCGAAGATCCGCCGTCACGTCGACTTCCGGGAGGAGAGGTAGGAATGCCGTCGAACCGCAAGGTCGAGCGCGTCCCCCGGCGCAAGGCCAACCCGTTGCACACCCGCGGGATCACGCACGTGGACTGGAAGGACACCGCGCTGCTGCGCACGTTCATCTCCGACCGCGGCAAGATCCGTGCCCGGCGGGTGACCGGGCTGACCGGCCAGCAGCAGCGCCGGGTCGCCGTCGCGATCCGCAACGCCCGCGAGATGGCGTTGCTCCCCTACCCGCACGCCGGGCGGGGGTGAGCACATGTCGCGTCGCTGCCAGTTGACCGGGCGGGAACCCGGCTTCGGCAAGAAGGTGTCGCACTCGCACCGTCGCACGTCGCGCCGGTTCGACCCGAACGTCCAGCGCAAGCGCTTCTGGCTGGCCGAGGAGAACCGGTGGGTGCGGCTGCGCCTGTCGGTGAAGGGGATCAGGACGGTGGACCGGATCGGCGTCCCGGCCGCCGTGGCCCGGATCCGCGCGGACGGAGGGAAGGTCTGATGGCGACCAAGGCCAAGATCGCTGCCAACGAGCGGCGCAAGGTCGTGGTGGCCCGGTACGCGCAGCGCCGGGCCGAGCTCAAGGCGGAGCTCGCCCGGCCGTCGAGCTCCGACGACGAGCGCGCGGCCGCCGCCGAGCTGCGGCGCCAGCCGCGCGACGCCAGCCGGACCCGGATCCGCAACCGGGACTCCACCGACGGTCGTCCGCGCGGGCACCTGCGCAAGTTCGGCGTCTCGCGGGTGCGTCTGCGCGAGCTCGCGCACGCCGGCGCGCTGCCCGGGGTCACGAAGTCGTCCTGGTGACCGGCCCGGCCCGGTGATCCTCGGGGCCCGCGTCACGGACGGTCGTGGCGTGGGCCCTGACCAGGGCCGACGGGGCAACCAGAACCCCTTACCGGGGTCCTGGAACCGGTGTGTAGAGTTATCCGGGTCCGCTCGGGAGATCGTGTGCAGCTCCCGGGTGCGGCTTTGCCGCCCCCTTAGCTCAGTCGGCAGAGCGTCTCCATGGTAAGGAGAAGGTCTACGGTTCGATTCCGTAAGGGGGCTCTGCCGAAGCGTCGTCCGGAGTTATCGTGACGAACTTCGCATGGCGGTGTAGCTCAGGTGGTAGAGCAAACGGCTCATAATCGTTGTGTCGCCGGTTCAAGTCCGGCCACCGCTACCACACCGACTAAGTCACGAAGTATCTGCTGGGAGGCACCCGCGATGGCCAAGGCCACAGACGTTCGGCCGAAGATCACCCTGGCCTGCGAGGAGTGCAAGCACCGGAACTACATCACCAAGAAGAACCGGCGCAACGACCCCGACCGCCTCGAGGTCAAGAAGTTCTGCTCCAACTGCGGAACGCACAGGGCGCACCGCGAGACCCGCTGACCGCGGTCACGTAGCGAAGGCCGGGAGCACGCGTGCCCGACGCTTCCTGGGTCGGCACGGCTCTCGAGCCCGCCGGCCCCTACCAGGTCGCCCGGGAGAAGATCCGCGAGTTCGCCGGCGCGATCGGTGACGACTCCGCGGTCTCGCACGACGTCGACGCCGCCCGCGCGGCCGGTCATCGCGACCTGGTCGCGCCGCCGACGTTCACCGTCTGCTTCACGATGCCGGTGATCGAGGCGTTCCTGCGGGACCCCGCGTTCGACTGGGACTACACCCGCATGGTCCACGGCGACCAGCGCATCTCGTTCACCCGGCCGATCGTCGCCGGTGACGAGCTGACGACGGTCGTGCACGTCGACGAGCTGCGCACCCGCGCCGGCAACCACATGCTGACGCTGCGGTGCGAGGTGGCCGACGAGACGGGCGCGCCGGTGGCCACCACCCACGCGCTGCTGGTGACACAGGCCGGGGAGGGCTCGTCGTGAGCGTCGCCGGGGCCGCCGCGGGTGACGAGCTCCCCGCGCTGCAGGTGTACGTGACCCGGGCCGACCTGGTCCGTTACGCCGGAGCCTCCGGCGACCTGAACCCGATCCACTGGAGCGACCGCGTCGCGACCGGCGCCGGACTGCCCGGAGTGATCGCGCACGGGATGCTGACGATGGCCCTGGCCGGGCGGTTGCTCACGGCCTGGACCGGCGACCCGTCGTCGGTGCGCAGCTACGGCACCCGCTTCACCCGCCCGGTCGTCGTGCCGGACGACGACACCGGCGCCCTGGTCGAGCTGTCCGGCACGGTCTCGGACGTCCGCGAGGACGGGGGTGTCCGGGTCGCGACCGTCGACCTGGCCGCGCGTTTCGACGGCCGGACCGTGCTCGGGCGTGCCCGGGCCGAGGTCGTACTCCCGTCCTGACCACAGGACGTCCACCCCGTCGAACGTTCCCGACGGCCCGGCCGCCGCACCCCGGCGCGTCCCGCTTGCCCGGCGCAGGCCCCGGGTCGATGCTTCCCGGCGCACACACCGCTACCGGAGAGGAGCACGGCGTGAAGTTCGGCAAGCTCGTGGACAAGGCCTGGGAAGAGAAGTCGGCCGCGGAGATCCTGCAGGCTCCGCCCTCGGCGCTCGAGGGGCTCACCGAGAAGCACGACGAGCAGCTCGCCGCGCTCGGCATCAAGACCGTCGGCGACCTGGGTTCCTGGAAGTACGCGCGTCGCGCGGCCGCGCTGGCGGACCTGGCCGACACCGACAAGTGACACCACCGCGCGGGGCCCGGGTGCTCCCGGGCCCCGCGCTCCGGTGCCGTACGGCCGTGGGCGGGGGCGCGTTGTCGGGCCCCGGACACCGGTGCCGTACACTCGACAGGCCGGGTGCACCGGTGGTTCTCGGTGCGCCCGTCCCGTGACCGTCGTGATCACTCGCGACGGTGGGGGACACGTAGGGGTGTAGCTCAATTGGCAGAGCAGCGGTCTCCAAAACCGCAGGTTGCAGGTTCAAGTCCTGTCACCCCTGCCACTACGCGGCAGACAGCTGGGACACCAGCGGCAACAGCACGACACGGTGAACACGGGCGACACGACGTGAACCGAGGGCGGCGCCCGGCGTCCGCTCCGGGTGAGAGGACAACGTGAGCGACGAACGCGATTCGGAGCGGTCCGGGCAGGAACGCCCGAGCACCGCCGCCGACCGTCGTGGGCGGCGGTCCGCAGCGTCGTCCGACGGCGCCTCCACGCCCGCCAAGGGCCGGGCCACTCCCTCCCGCGGCGCCACGGCGACGTCGGAGAAGGGGTCGCTCTTCGCCCGCCTGGCGCGGTTCCTGCGCGAGGTCGTCGCCGAGCTGCGCAAGGTCATTTGGCCGACGCGCTCGCAGATGGTGACCTACACGATCGTCGTGCTGGTCTTCGTGTCGTTCATGGTCGCACTGGTGTTCGCGCTGGACACACTGTTCGCGGAGGGCGTCGCGCTGCTGTTCGGCAACTGACCGACGGCGCGGACCACCGACGATGCGGTGACGAGCACGACACCGACGAAGGAAGCGAGAAGTACGTGACCTCCCCAGACGGCGGCCCCGGGCTGACCGACACCGACCGCGAGGTCGACGTCGACGCCGACCGCGACGTCGACGCCGCGAACGAGGCGGCGATCGACGCCCCCACTTCGAACGGCACGGTCGAGAGCAGCAGCGACGACCTTCCCGAGCAGTCCGTCCAGGACGCCGACGTGGAGGCCGCGCACGGCGAGGACGCGGTGTCCGACGAGTACACCGACGCCGACGACCAGGAGACCCCGGGCGCGGCGGCCGAGACGCTGGCCGAGGAGTCCGGCACCGACACCGTCGAGGGCGCCGAGGCCGAGGCCACCGAGAACGACGGTGACGCGGACGCGGAGCCCGAGGAGGAGGTCGACCCGGTCGAGGAGATGCGCACCGCCCTGCGGCGCGCGCCCGGTGACTGGTACGTCGTGCACTCCTACGCCGGCTACGAGAACAAGGTGAAGTCCAACCTCGAGACCCGGGCCCAGACCCTGGACGTCGAGGACTTCATCTTCCAGGTCGAGGTGCCCACCGAGGAGGTCACCGAGATCAAGAACGGCCAGCGCAAGCGGGTGCAGCGCAAGGTGCTGCCCGGCTACATCCTGGTCCGGATGGAGCTCAACGACCAGTCCTGGGGCGCGGTACGCAACACCCCCGGCGTCACCGGCTTCGTCGGTGCCACGTCGAAGCCGTCGCCGCTGACGCTCAACGAGGTCCTCAAGTTCCTGCTGCCGAAGGTCGAGGCGCCGAAGAAGGACGCCGAGACCGGTCGCAGCGGTGCGGCGGCGTCGTCCGGCGGCGGCACCGCGACCGTCGAGGTCGACTTCGAGGTCGGCGAGTCGGTCACCGTCATGGACGGGCCGTTCGCGACCCTCCCGGCGACGATCAACGAGGTCAACCTCGACGCCCAGAAGCTCAAGGTGCTCGTCTCGATCTTCGGTCGGGAGACGCCCGTCGAGCTGGGGTTCAACCAGGTCTCCAAGATCTAGGTCGTCCCCTCCAGAAGTCACGCCGTGGCAGGCAGGCTGCGGCGTGCACGTCGAAAGATCACGAGGAACACGAGATGCCACCCAAGAAGCGGAAGCTCTCCGCGATCATCAAGCTCCAGATCTCGGCCGGCGCGGCCACCCCCGCGCCGCCGGTCGGCCCCGCGCTCGGTCAGCACGGCGTCAACATCATGGAGTTCTGCAAGGCCTACAACGCGGCGACCGAGGCCCAGCGCGGCGACGTCGTCCCGGTCGAGATCTCGGTGTTCGAGGACCGCTCGTTCACCTTCGAGCTCAAGACCCCGCCGGCGGCGAAGCTGCTGCTCAAGGCGGCAGGCGTGGCCAAGGGCTCGGGCGAGCCGCACAAGACCAAGGTCGCCTCGGTGACCATGGCCCAGGTGCGCGAGATCGCCGAGTCCAAGATGCGCGACCTGAACGCGAACGACGTCGACCAGGCCGCGAAGATCATCGCCGGGACCGCCCGGTCGATGGGCATCACGGTGGACGGCTGAGCCGTCGTCACCACCAGTACCCAGTGAGCGTGGGAGAGCCGGGCGCGGCTCGAACCACGACCTGACCTTCGGGCCGTGAAGGGCCCAGAGAACGAGGACAGTCATGGCACAGCGCAGCAAGGCCTATCGCGAGTCCGCCGCGAAGATCGACGCGGACGAGCTCTACAGCCCCCTCCAGGCGGCCACCCTGGCCAAGGAGACCTCCAGCAAGAACACCGACTCCACCGTCGAGGTGGCGATGCGCCTGGGCGTCGACCCGCGCCGCGCGGACCAGATGGTCCGCGGCACCGTGAACCTGCCGCACGGTACCGGCAAGACCGCCAAGGTGATCGTCTTCGCCACGGGTGACAAGGCCACCGAGGCCGAGGCCGCCGGCGCCGACGCCGTGGGCGCGGAGGACCTGATCGAGCGCATCCAGGGCGGGTGGCTGGACTTCGACGCCGCGATCGCCACCCCGGACCAGATGGCCAAGGTCGGCCGGATCGCGCGCATCCTGGGCCCGCGTGGCCTGATGCCGAACCCGAAGACCGGCACCGTGACGCCCGACGTCACGAAGGCGATCAACGAGATCAAGGGCGGCAAGGTCAACTTCCGGGTGGACAAGCAGGCCAACCTGCACATGATCATCGGGAAGGCCTCGTTCGACACCGAGAAGCTGGTGGAGAACTACGGCGCCGCGCTGGACGAGATCCTGCGGCTCAAGCCGTCGGCCGCCAAGGGCCGTTACGTCAAGAAGGTCACCGTGTCGACGACCACCGGCCCCGGCATCCAGGTGGACCCGAACCGCACGCGCAACCTCCTGGTGGACGAGCCGTCCGTCTGACCTTCCCGCAGCACCACGAAGCCCCCGTCACCTCCTCGCGGAGGGGCGGGGGCTTCGTCGTGCTCGGATCCGGCGGGGTCGTGCTCAGGCCCAGTCGGCCAGTACGGCGTCGACGTCCTCGGGGGCGGTGCTGCGTCCGGCGACCTCGGTTCCGGTGCGGGAGAACCGCGGTGCCGGCGCGGCCTGCGGTACCCCGTCGGAGGTGACGATCGTGGACCGCGCGGCCAGGTGCGGGTGTGCGGCGACCTCGCCGAACGCCAGCACCGGGGTCACGCAGGCGTCGGTACCGGCGAACTGCTCGGCCCACTCGTCGCGGGTCCTGGTGGCGAAGACGTCGGCGAAGCGCTTCGAGGTCTCGGCCCAGCCGCTCGGGTCGAACTGTGCGGGCAGGTCGGCCGGGTCGATCCCGAGGCCCTCCAGGAGCAGCGCGTAGAACTGCGGCTCGATCGACCCGACGGCGACGTGCCGCCCGTCCGAGCAGGTGTAGGTGTCGTAGAACGGCGCGTGGCCGTCGAGCAGGTTGGTGCCGCGCTCGTCGTTCCAGCGCCCGTGCCCGAGCAGGCCCCAGACCATCTGCACCAGGATGGACGAGCCGTCCACCATGGCCGCGTCCACGACCTGGCCCTGCCCGGAGCGCTGCGCCTCCCACAGCGCGGAGACGACGCCGATCACCAGCAGCATCGAGCCGCCGCCGAAGTCGCCGACCAGGTTCAGCGGCGGCACCGGGCGTTCCCCGGCGCGGCCGATCGCATGCAGCGCGCCGGTCAGCGAGATGTAGTTGATGTCGTGCCCGGCCCGCGTCGCCATCGGGCCGTCCTGGCCCCAGCCGGTCATCCGGCCGTAGACCAGCTTCGGGTTGCGGGCGTGGCAGTCCGCCGGGCCGACGCCGAGACGCTCGGTGACGCCCGGGCGGTAGCCCTCGAGCAGCACGTCGGCGTGCTCGGCCAGGCGCAGCACTGTCTCCTTGCCCGCCGGGTCCTTCAGGTCCGCGACGACCGACCGGCGTCCCCGCAGCGTCGGGTCCGGGACGTCGTCGGACCCGAGCTGTAGACCACCGGAGGGGCGGTCGACACGCACGACGTCGGCGCCCAGGTCCCCGAGGATCATCGCGGCGTGCGGGCCCGGCCCGATCCCGGCCAGCTCCAGCACCCGCAGACCGGCGAGCGGTCCGTTCCCTCTGCTCACGCGACAACAACTCCTTCGTCTCGTCTCGTCCGTGGCGACCCTACGACGGCCGCCGACGGCGCCGGTCGCGCGAGGGCGACGGGCTCGGTCACACCCGACCGGCCCGTCACCTCGCCGGCGAGAGCGGCGAGGCTCAGGAGGCCCACTCCCAGAAACCCTGCGCGATCTCCTCCACCGACCGTCCGGAGTCGTCGCGCGCCTGGACGGTGAAGTGGTAGCGACCGGACTGCCAGTTGTCCTTGTCCGCGACCTCGCGCAGGCAGTCGCCCGCCCAGTCGTGCCACTCGTCGGGGCTGTCCGGTGCCGGGTCCGGCGGCTCGCACTCCACGTCCGCGATCGGGTGCAGGTTGCCGCGCAGCGGCTGCCACATGTGGACGTCGAGCCACAGGTTGTCCATAGGTCTCCGACCCTCGGCGTGCACCGTCGTGTCGTCCGTCTATCGAGAGACGGCGCACCTCCGGTTCGACGCCGGCGTGGACACCACCCGAACGAGTGATCTCCTCAGGCGCGCAGCAGGTCCTCGCGCCCGTTGCGCTCGAGGCTCTCCCGGTAGGGGCCGAACAGCTGCTTGGCCAGCGGGAGCACCTTGAGCAGCTTGGCCACCGGGCCCTTCGCCCGGACGTCGCCCTTGGCCAGCGCCACCGGCAGGACGACCTTGCCGAGCCAGAACCGGTTGCCGGTGTCGGCGGTCATGAACAGCTCGACGTTCGGGTCCGGCCCGGCGCCCGCGCCGGTGTGCAGTTCCGAGTTCGGCATGTCCACGGTGATCACCGCGTCCGGTTGGGTGTAGACGATCCGCAGGACGACACCGGAGGGTTTGAGCTTCTCGACCAGCGCCTCGTCCTGCAGGCCCATCCGGAACACCCCGCCGAGGTAGTCGTAGACCTCGGCCTCGTCGGCGAACAGTGCCATCGGTTCTGCCTCCCGCTGCGCCGGCGCCCGCGCTCGTCCCACGCCCGGCAGGCGACCCACGCCGGCCGCCCGCCGAGGACGGAGTCTGCCGGGGACACGCCCGCCCGCGCAGTCCACGACCGGGCCACCCCTGGCCCGCCCGGGCCGATCACCCCGGGCCGATCATCCCCGGGCCGATCATCCCCGGCCGGGGCCCGGCTCGTCGGGGTCGAGCAGGCCGCACCGCCCGGCGAGGGCGGCGGCCTCGATCCGGTTCGCCGCGCCCAGCTTGTGCAGCAGGGAGGCGATCATGCGCTTCGCGGTGCGCTCGCTGACCAGCAGCGGGCGCGCGATCTCGGAGGTCTCCAGCCCCCTGGCCAGCAGCGTCCACAGCTCGACGTCGCGTTCGGACAGACGGTCCAGCAGGCCGTCGCCGGTGCGGTCGGCGGCGACCAGCAGCGCGTCGAGCAGCTCCGCGCGCAGCACCCGGACGCCCTCCGAGATCGCCAGCAGCGGTGCGACGAGCACCTCCGGGTCGGCGGACTTGCCCAGGTAGCCGTGCGCGCCGGCGCGCAGCGCGGCGGCGGCGAGTCCCAGGTCCTCGGTGCCGGACAGCGCCAGCACCCGGGTGGCCGGGTAGGCGGCACGGATCCGTCGGATCGTCTCCACCCCGCCCAGCGGGGGCAGCGCGAGGTCGACGATCGCGATGTCCGCGCGGTGCCGCCCGACCAGCGCGACGGCCTCCTCGCCGGCCGTCGCCGACCCCGCCACCCGGAACGTGTCCCCGGCGCGGGACTCGAGCAGTAGGGCCAGGCCCTGCGAGAACAGGGCGTGGTCGTCGACGATGACGACGACGTGCTGATCGTCCGACACGGGAGCGAGCCTAATGTGGCGCCGCACCACCCACCGAGCAGCGGGGAGCGGCGATGACCGACGGTGCCGAAACCGACGCCGAGACCGACGGGGTGCGCCCCGACGAGTGGCCCGAGCGCACCTCGGAGGAGCGCACGGCCGTCGTCCTCCGACTGTGCGTCGTCGGGGCGGCGACCGCGCTGCTCGTGGCCGACCCGGGGCGGGCCGGGGACCGGCTGGGTACCGCCGCGGCGCTGGTGAGCGCGAGCCTGGTCTACGCGCTGGTCCTGGCGGTGGCCGCACCGGCGCGCCGGCGGCTGCCGGTACCGCCGGCGCTGCTGACCGTGGTGGACGGGCTCCTGGTGCTGTGCGCGTGCGGGCTGACCGGCGGCGTGGACAGCCTGCTGGTCACGGCCCTGCCGCTGGTGGTGATCGCGGCGTCGCTGCGCACCGGGCCGGTCGTCGGGTGCCTGGCGGCGGCCGGGTTCGGGGCCGGGTTCACCGTCGCCGCGCTGCTGGGCTCGGACCCGGTCGTGTCGATCGCGCGCCGGGCGCTCACCGGGCTGTGGTGGGCCGGCTTCCTGGTCGCGACGGCGCTGCTGGTCGGGGTGCTGGTGCGGCTGCTGGAGCGTCAGCTGCGCGCGACCGCGGTGTCGCGGGCGCGCGCGGACACCGAGCACGAGCGTTATCTGAGCGAGCGGGCGCTGCGGGACCGCCTGGTCTCCCAGGGCCAGGCCCGCCTGGACGGCGCGCGGGTGGTGCTGCACGAGTTCCGCACCCCGGTCGCCTCGCTGACCGCGCTCTCGGCGGACCTGGCCGCCGACCGGCTCTCCGAGGAGTCCCGGTGCACGGCGACCCGGCTGCTCGCCGACCACGCCGTGCACCTGCGCGACATGCTCGACGGGCTGGCCGACCTCGCGGTCTCCGACGGCAGCCCGCTGGGCCGGGTCCGTCCGCGCCGGGTGGTGCTCGCCGAGCTGGCGGACGGGGTGCTCGACGCCGCCGCGGTCGCCGGGCACCGGCGCCGCGCCGTCGTCGACCCGCCGGAGGCCGCGGTGCGCTGCGATCCGCAGCGCCTGCGCCGGCTGCTGACGAACCTGGCCGAGAACGCCGCCCGGCACAGCGCCGACGAGCCGGTGGAGCTGGAGTTGCGCCACGCCGACGGGGTGCTGGTCGCGGAGGTCCGCGACCGCGGGCCGGGCCTGCCCGATGGCCAGCAGGGCGTCGTCACGGCGAAGGGCGTCGCGCTCGGGGAACGGCGCGGCACCGCGGGCCTGGGCCTGTGGATCGCCGAGGCCCTGGCCACCGCGATG
>NZ_JADQDD010000212.1 GCF_019263595.1 Pseudonocardia sp. KRD291
CGCCCGCCGCGCCGGGTCGGTCGCGGTCATCGCCGCGACCGCACCGCGCAGCGGTTCGGGGACGTCGCGCGGGACGACGGGGGAGCGGGTGAGCCGCTCACCGGCGCCCTCGATGCCCTCGCCCTGGTACTCGCGACGCCCGGTCCAGGCCTCGAGCAGCACCAGACCGAGCGCGTAGACGTCGGCGGGCGGGCCGACGTCGCGCCCGCGGACCTGCTCCGGCGCCAGGTAGGCGGGGGTACCGACGATCTCGCCGACGGCGGTGTGCCCGTCGCCTCCCAACAGTGACGCGACCCCGAAGTCGGCCAGCCGGGCGCGGCCGTTGCCGTCGATCAGGATGTTCGACGGCTTCACGTCGCGGTGCGTGACGCCCTGGGAGTGCACGTAGGCCAGGGTCTGGGCGACCTCCAGGCCGAAGCGGCGGATGTCGTCGGCGGGCAGGCGCTCGGCCTCGATCACCTCACGCAGCGTCGGCCCGTCGACGAGCTCCATCACCAGGTAGGCGCGGTGCGGCTCGACCGCGAAGTCGTGCACCGCGACCAGGCCGGGGTGGTGCAGGTTCGCCATGACCTGCGCCTCCTGCTGGAAGCGCGCATCGGCGGTCGGGTCGTTGCCCGGGCCGAAGATCTTCACCGCGACCGGGCGGTTGAGCCGGGTATCGGTCGCCCGGTGCACGTCGGCCATCCCGCCCTGGCCGATCAGGCCCTCCAGGCGGTAGCGGCCGCCGAGCAGCTCCGGGCCGCCGACCGGCTGCGGCAGCATCCGGGTGGCGTCCGGGTGCGCGGCGCGGGCGTCGGGCGGGCCGCCCATGAAGCGGGTGCGGTCCTGGTCCTGCGGGCCGACCCGGCGGGTCGCCCCGGGGTCGCCACCCGCGCCGACCTGGCGGGTGCGGTCGTCGCCCGGGGGCATCCGGCGGGTGCCCGGGTCCCGTTCGGCGCGGGTCGGCCACGCCCCCGGAGGGGGAGCCGGCTGCCGGCCCCGCGGGTCGCCCCCGCGCGGGTCCGGCCCGCCGCGACGGGTCCGGTCATCGCCACCGTGCACGAGTCCTCCCGGGGTCGGACGGCGGTCGGACGTCCGGCCGGCGCCGCCGAGTTCGCGGTGACCGTACCGGGCGACCGCATGTCCCTGATCGGGTCGGGCGTGACCCGTCCGGGTACGCCGTGGTCAGCACCGGGTCCCCGCCCGGATCACGGCATCCGCGCCGCGACCCCGTCCAGGACGTCGGCGAAGGGCTCCGGGTGGATCTGGAACCGCAGGTGGCTGCTCACGATCTCGTGCACGTCGAACCGGTTGTCCGGGGTCAGCGCGTCGGCGTCGGCGATGTAGCGGTCCTGCATCGCCGGCGGGATCGCGCGGTCCTCGGTGAGCCGGACGTAGGTGCGCGGGATCGCGCCCCAGGTGCCGGCGTCGGCGGTGGCGGCCGCCATGTCGACGTTCACCGACTCGTCGGGGTCCTGGGTGTGCAGGTAGGCCAGCAGCTCGGCGCGGGTGCCGTCGGCCAGCAGCGCGGTCTGCAGGCCCAGCAGGTGGTCCGGGTCGGCGGTACGCCAGTTCATCCGCAGCGCGCCGATGTCGGCCGGGTCCGCGGTGGCGACACCGGCCCCGAGGTGCAGCAGGCTCGCCTCCATCTCCGGCGGGTTCGCCGGCGTGCGCGGGACGGGGCAGTGCGCCGAGGCGTAGACGAGGTGGTCGACGAGACCGGGCTCGGCGTTGCCGACCGCGGTCAGCGTCAGCCCGCCCCGGCTCGCCCCGACGAGCACGGTCGGCCCGTGCGCACGGGCCCGGCGCAGCAGTGCGGTGACGGCGGCGACGTCGTCGGCCGTGCCGATGGTGGTCATCGGGCTCGTCTCGCCGGCCATCGAGGCGGCGTCCTGCCCGCCGAGGTAGCCCCACGGGATCTTCGCGTCGAAGCCGTGCCCGGGCAGGTCCACGGCCAGCGCGCGGTGCCCGCGCAGGGCCAGCTCGCGCAGCACGGGACCCCAGCAGGCGGCGTTGCAGAACGCGCCGGGGACGAGGACGAAGGTCGGGGTGCTCACCCCGGTGAGTCTGGCGTACCGGTGCCCGGGCGCCGGTCAGGACACCGTGCTGGGGGTGCGCAGGTCGGCGGCCGGGAACGGCGGGCGCTCGTCGAAGCGCAGCGACGCCCGTCCCGCGGCGCGCCAGGCCCGGGCGGTGAGGTCCTTGTCGGCGTCGGTGACGAGGTTGCCCATCACGCGCAGGGCGACCGTCATCAACGCCCGCGAGCGCATCCCGACCGGCCCGGCGATCGGCAGCAGCCGCGGGATCGTGATCAGCCCGGCGAGCCGTCGGGCGATCGAGAACGCCTGCCCGTAGTGCGTGCGCAGGGTGGCGGGCCACGCCGTGGCCAGGTCGCGTTCGCCGGCCATCATCTCGGCCACCAGACGTCCGGTCTCCAGCCCGTAGTCGATGCCCTCGCCGTTGAGCGGGTTCACACAGCCGGCGGCGTCGCCGATCAGGGCCCAGTTCGCCCCGGCCACGCCGGAGACCGCGCCGCCCATCGGCAGCAGCGCCGACGCGGTGGCGCGCACCGGGCCCTCGAGCTGCCAGTCGGCGCGGCGCTGGTCGGCGTAGAGCTCGATCAGGCTGCGCAGCCGGACCGCGGCCGGGCGGCGCTCGGTGGCCAGCGTGCCGACCCCGATGTTGACCTCGCCGTTGTTCAGCGGGAACACCCAGCCGTAGCCGGCCAGCACCTCGTTCTCCTCGCCGCGCAGCTCCAGGTGCGAGGAGATCCACTGGTCGTCGCTGCGCCCGGAGGTGATGTAGCCGCGTGCGGCCACGCCGTATGCGGTGTCCTTGTGCCACTCGCGGCCGAGCACCCGGCCCAGGGTGGAGCGGGCGCCGTCGGCGACCACGAGCCGCCTGCACCGCACGGTGCGCCCGTCGGCGAAGGTGACCTCGTCCACCCGGTCACCGTGGTAGCCGACGTCGACGGCTTTGGCGCCGTCCATCGGGACCGCTCCGGCGTCCAGGGCGACCCGGCGGATCCGGTCGTCGAGCGTCGTGCGGGCGACCGCGCCGCCGTTGGCCGGCAGCGCGCCGCCGGGCCAGGGCAGCTCCAGGGTCTGCCCGAAGCCGTGTGCGCGCAGGCCCTTGTTGGTGCCGTACCCGCGCACCCAGTCGCCGAGGCCGAGATGGTCGAGCTCGGCGATCGCGCGCGGGGTCAGCCCGTCGCCGCAGGTCTTGTCCCGCGGGAACGTCGCGGCGTCGGCCAGCACCACGTCCAGCCCGTGCCGGGCGGCCCACGCCGCCGCGGCGGCACCCGCCGGCCCGGCGCCCACCACCAGCACGTCGGTGTCGATGCTCGCGCCCGCGGAGCGACGCTCGGCGGACTCCGGAGCGGGGCCGGGACCCCCGCCGACGGCGGGTACGGACGTGGCGGACATGGCTCCAGTGTGGCAACCACCCGCGGGCTCCCGCCCGTCATGTGCGCCCGGTCACCGGCGGCGGTCGCACCCACCCGGCCGGTCACCCCGACGTTCTCCTCGGTGGACGAGCGTTCGGCCCGCCCGACACCGTGAGATGACGCTGGTCCCGCTCCGGCCGAGGCCGACGGCGATGGACGTCATCTCACCCGTCATCGCGGGGGCATTCCCGAGGGCCGCGGCCGGTCCGTGCCGCGCCGGTCGGGTCACCAGGTGCCGGAGGAGCGCGGCGCACGGGGTCTGCTCCGCACACCGCCCGACGTCGTGACGCCGTCCGTCGCTAGCGTGGGGGCCGTGGCGAGCACACCCGTGGAGGCCGGAGCCCCGGTACCGATGCCCGTGGCGCCGGAGACCGATCCGGCTCCGCGTCGCGGAGACGGGTTCCGCCCCGCGCTCCCCGACCTGCTCAGCGTCGCGGCGGCCGTCGTGTTCGTCGTCCTCGCGGCGCGCGAGGGCTGGCGGCTGCTCGACGCCGGCGTCAACATCTTCGTGTTCTTCCCGCCGCTGCTGGCGAACTGGGAGCCGCACACCGGCCCGGGTACCCCGTTCGCGGTCCTGGTCGCGGTCGCGGTGGTGGCGTTCGGGCCGTCGTTCGCGGCCCGGGCGAGCTGGGTGCGGCTGATGTTCGCGGCCTGGGGAGCGGCGTTCGCCTGGACGTTGTCGCTGGCCATGGTGGACGGCTGGCAGAACGGCGTCGCGACCCGTCTGGCCAGCGACCAGGAGTACCTCTACGACCTGCCCCGGGTGACCGGCATCGGGCAGATGCTCTCGATCTTCTCCGACCACATCCTGACCACCGGTCAGGACCCGTCCCAGACCTGGTTCTGGGTCACCCACGTCGGCGCGCACCCGCCCGGCGCGTTCGCCGTGTTCATCGGGCTCGACCAGATCGGCCTCTCCGGCGGCGGCGCGGCCGGGGTGGTCGTGATGCTCGTCGGTGCCTCGGCCGCGGCGGCGACCGCGGTGACGCTGAAGGCTCTGGGTGCCGAGGACCTGGCGCGCCGGGCGTTGCCGTTCGCGGTGCTGTTCCCGGGTGCGGTGTGGGTCGGGGTGTCCGCGGACGGCATGTTCGCCGGTGTCCTGGCCTGGGGGGTCGCGCTGCTGGCGCTGGCCACGGCCGCGAGCGTGCGGGGAGCGACGGTCGCCTACGGACTGGCCGGCGGGCTGGTGGCGACGTTCAGCATCTACCTGTCCTACGGGCTGGCGATCGGTGTGCTGTTCCCGCTGGCGGTGCTCGCGGCGACCCGGAGGTGGTCGATCCTGGCGCCCGCGCTGGCCGGGGCCGCGGTCGTCGTCGCGGCGTTCACGCTGTCCGGGTTCTGGTGGCTCGACGGGTTCGACAACGTCCGGTTGATCTACGCGGGCAGCATCGCCCAGGACCGTCCGTACGAGTACTTCGTCTGGGCCAACATCGCCGCGGTGCTGTTCGCGCTCGGCCCGGCCGTGGTGGCCGGCCTGCGCCGGCTGGTGACCCACCCGCGGGCGGTCCCGGTCGGGGCGGTGCTGCTGATCGCGGCCGGGGTGCTGGCCGTGGCGGTCGCCGACTACTCGGGGATGAGCAAGGCCGAGGTCGAGCGGATCTGGCTACCGTTCGGCGTCTGGCTCGTGCTGGCCTGCGGGCTGCTCCCGCGCCGGCAGGTCCGCGGCTGGCTGGTCGCCCAGGCGCTGCTCGCGCTCGCCCTCAACCACCTGCTGACGATGCCGTGGTGACGTCCTGCGGGCTCGCAGGGCCCTGACGAGCATCCCGGTCAGGGTGCGCAGCAGCCAGAGGAGGAACGAGACGGCGAACAGCGCCAGCGCCAGGTGGACCCACCGGTCCCGGAACGGCTCCTGGTCGAGCCCGGTCGCGGCGACCGTCGTGGACGTGCCCTGCCGGATGATCCCGGGCAGGAACATGATCAGCGACAGCCCGGCGCCGAGCACCGGGACCCGTACGTGGTTCACCAGCGGCACCCGGGTCCGGGGCAGGGCCTTCAGCACGAGCGCGAGCACCCGGTCCCCGCCGGCGTAGAGGGGGAACAGCACCAGGTCGTGCAGGAACAACGCGCCGACGAACCAGATCAGGACCGAGGCCAGCGACGGGTCGTCGAGCAGCAGCAGGTCGACCGTGTAGTAGACGAGCGCGAAGCACGCCAGGCACGCGAGGAGCCGCACCAGCGCCCAGACGAGGAACCCCGTCCAGCCCAGCGGGGAGCGCCGGGACAGGTACGAGGCGACGCGTCCGGGTGCGGCGGGCTCGCCGGTCCCGGCGCCCTTCCCGTCCTGCTCAGGCACGGTTGAACTCGATGATGACGACCCACTTGGTGTTGTGCACCCCGGGCAGCGCCGGGACGATCACCCGGGCCGGGTACCCGTGGTCGCGGGAGAGCTCGGCGCCGTTGACCTGCGTGGCCAGCAACGAGTCCGGGGCGAGCACCTGTGCCCGCGTCAGCTGGGCGCGCGCGAACGGTCCCACCTCCACCGACCGCACGACGGCCGATGCGGGCTCCGGCACCCCGGCCGCGGCCGCGAGGTCGCGCAGCCGTACCCCGGTCCAGGTCTGGGTGCTCGACCAGCCCTCGACGCAGGCGATCGGCAGCTCCGCGGTGTGCTGGGGCATCGCGGCCAGGTCCTCGCGTCCGATCCGGACCTCGCCGGCCCCGCCGGTCAGCGTCAGCGCCCAGTCCGAGGTGATCGCCGCGGCCGCGATGCCGGACGCGACGAACGTGCGGTTGACCGGGAAGTCGTTCGGGCCGCCGGCCTCGGTGGAGTCGGGCGACGTGGTGCGCCCGCGCGGCAGCAGCAGCGCCGTCGACCGGAACCGGTCGGAGACCGTCTGCCCCGCGGTGATGGCGGCGACGAACAGCGCGCCGCCGCCGACCAGCGCCAGCGCACCGCGGCGCGACATCGTCGGCGGGTCCGGGTCGGGCGCGACCAGGCCGTGGACGTCCGGCGGCTCCGGGACGGTCTCCGCGAGCGGCGTGCGCAGCTCCCGGACCAGCGAGCGGGAGGACAGGCTGCGCAGCATCGTCGGCAGCTTGAGGAACACGTGCAGCACGAACGCGGCGATGAACACCCACGCCCCGACGAAGTGCGCCAGGTAGAAGCTGAACCCGAACACGTAGTCGTACTGGATGTTGAGCAGGCCGGTGGTGATCTCGAACAGGATCCCGCCGACGAGCAGGACCAGCGAGGCCCGCTCCAGGGCCTGGACCAGGCCCTTCGGCGGCCCGGTGAACAGCTTCGGGATCACCGACCAGAGCTTGGCCAGCACGAGCGGCACCAGGATCATCCCGAGGCCGACGTGCAGTCCCTCGGTCAGCCGGAACAGCCACGACGGCGACGTCGGCCACTCGAACCACGGCAGGTGCAGGCCGCCCACGTCGGACGGGATGGACTGGCCGAACTGCGGCGAGTACGCCATCCAGTCCAGCAGCCCGGTCACGATGACGATCGGCAGCCCGATGAGCAGCGGGAGCGCGAACATCGAGGTCAGCCACGGTCCACGGATGGGGCTGCGCCACCGGAGGATCCGTGCGGGCCTCATGACCTTCTCAGCTCCACGAACGATCTGTGGCCGGTGTACTGCGCGGTCGCGGCCAGCCCGACCGAGGCGGCCATCCGGGTCAGCTCCTCGATGCCGACGACGGCCCACGGCAGCGGTTCCCCGACCGCCGGGCCGGTGCAGACCTGCACCGTGCCGGTCCAGACGAGCTCCGGGCGCGGGTCGGCCTCGACCAGCACGGTCCCGCCGGGGGCGAGCAGGCGCGAGGCCCGCTCCAGCAGCCGGTCCGGTTCGCCGCCGATGCCGATGTTGCCGTCGGCGAGCAGCACGTGACCCCAGCCGCCCTCGGTGGGCAGCGGCGCGAACAGGTCCTGGCGGATCATCGAGACCCGGCGGCGCCGGCAGTGCGTGGCGGCGACGCCGGACTGGTCCACCCCGAGCACCGGCACGCCGCGCTGTGCCAGCGCGGCCACCAGCCGCCCGGGGCCACAGCCCAGGTCGACGGTCGGGCCGCTGCAGCGGTCGAGCAGCCAGTCGTCCTCACCGCCGGCCGGGTCGGTCCAGCGGGAGACGTCGAGCAGGACCTCGGTGCCGTCGCTGCACAGCAGCCGGGAGGGGACCCCGGCCAGGGCGGCGTCGAACGCGAGACGGGTGGCGGCGGCGGTCATGCCGGGCTCCCAGCGGTCAGCGCGGACGCGCACGCGTCCACGGAGGCGGCGAAGCGGGAACCGGGGATCAGGGCGGCGACCTCGACGGCCTCGGCTGCGGTGTCGACGTCGGTGAGCTCGGCGACGACACCGACCTGCAGCCCGGCCGCGCGCAGCGCGTCCAGGGTGCGGGCACCGGTGTCCTCGCGTGACATCGGGACGTCGGCGAGCACGGCCGCCCGGTGCGGGTCGCGCAGGCCGAGGATCCACCAACCGCCGTCGGTGGCCAGGCCGAGCACGGCGTCGTTGCCGGGGGTCAGCAGGGTGTGGACGCACTGCTCGAGCAGCGCGGCGGAGAGCTGCGGGGTGTCCATCCCGACCTGCAGGGTGGGCAGGCCCGGGTGCAGCGCGGCGGTGTCGGCGTGGGCGGCGGCGATCCGCTCGCCGAGCGAGTCCCCGCGCTGCTCGACGACGTCCACCGCGTCCAGCACGGTGTGCAGCTCGTCGGCGAGCACGGCGTCGGAGCGCTCGCCGGTGAACGAGACGACCGGGTGCGCGCCCGGCGTCGCCCGGACCGCGTCCAGGGTGTCGAGCAGTGCGGCGGCCGCCAGGGTCGCGGCCTGCTCGGCGGTGGCCGGCGGGCACAGGCGGGTCTTCACCCGGCCGGGGACCGGGGCCTTGGCCAGCACGATCGTCGCGACCGGCGCGACGGCGCCGTGGGTGGTGGAGCCGGGGGCTCCGGAGGGGGCGCTCATCTGAGCAGGCCCGTCATGTCCCGTGCGGCCCGCACGGTGCCCTTGATCGAGCCGGAGACCTTGGAGCGGCCACCGGCGCGACGGGAGTACGCGACCGGGATCTCGTCGAGCGTCCAGCCCGCGGCGCCGGCCTTGATCAACAGTTCCAGCGGGTAGCCGAACGCACGGTCCTCGATCTGCAGGTCGATCAGCGCCTTGCGGTGCGCGACCCGGATCGGGGCGATGTCGTGTACGCCGACGCCCTTGCCGCGGAGCATGGCGGCGATCACCGAGTTCGCCGCGCGGGCGTGCCAGGGCCACACCCCGGCGGAGTCCGGGATCCGGCGGCCGACGGCCATGTCGGCCCGGCCGTCCATCACGGTCTCGGCCATGCCGGGCAGGACGTCCGGGTCCAGGGAGCCGTCGCCGTCGAGGAACGCGACCAGGTCGGCCTCGGCGTTGACGAGGCCGGTGTGCACGGCGGCGCCGTAGCCGCGGCGGGGTTCGACGACGACGCGGGCGCCGTGGGCGCGCGCGACCGCCGCGGTGTCGTCGGTGGACCCGTTGTCGACGACCAGGACGGGCCAACCCGCGGGGAGTCGCTTCAGGACGGCGGGCAGAGCTTCTTCCTCATCGAGACAGGGGAGCACGATTTCGGGACATCGGTGCACGGCGCGATCTTGGCCCTTTCGGGTCGGTTCCGCTCGGCGGCTGAGAAAGAGTTGTTCGGTCCCGGGCGGGCAACGGTTCGGCGGTCGGTCAGACGTTCACACCGGCGGGTGATCGCAGTGGGTCGGTAGCGAAGGCGGCGACGCCGTCGGCGAACCTGGTCACGGCACGGAAGCCGAGCCTTTCGGTCGCGTAGGCCGGATCGGCCACCACGTGCCGGACGTCACCGGGGCGGGCCCCGCCGACGACCTGCGGGGCGGGTCCGTCCATCGCCGACGCCAGCTCGGTGGCGAGGTCGAGGATCGTGTGCGGCTCGCCGGAGCAGACGTTCGCGGCGCCGAACCCGGTCGGGGTCGGCTCCGCGGCCAGTGCCAGCGCGTTCGCCGCAGCCACGTCCGAGACGTGCACGAAGTCGCGCCGCTGCAGGCCGTCCTCCATCACCCCGGGCCCCTCGCCGCGTTCCAGCGCCGACCGGAAGATCGACGCCACGCCCGCGTACGGGGTGTCGCGCGGCATCCGCGGGCCGTAGACGTTGTGGTAGCGCAGCGCCCACACCGTTCCGCCGGTCTGCCGGGCCCACGCGCTGCACAGGTGTTCCTGGGCGAGCTTGGTGGCGGCGTAGGTGCTGCGCGGGTCCAGCGGCGCGGACTCCGGCACGAGCCCGGGCACCAGGTCGCGACCGCAGTCCGGGCACCGCGGCTCGTAGCGCCCGGCGTCGATGTCGGCGAACGCACGCGGCCCGGGACGGACGACGCCGTGCTCCGGGCAGTCGTAGCGCCCCTCGCCGTAGACGACCATCGACCCGGCCAGCACCAGCCGGGACCTCTTCGCCTCGTGCATTGCGGCCAGCAGCACCGCGGTGCCGAGGTCGTTGTGCGCGGCGAAGTCCGGGCCGTCCGAGGGGTCCACCCCGTGCCCGACCATCGCGGCCTGGTGGCACACCGCGTCCACCCCCGGGAGGAGGCGCCGCAGCACCTCGGGGTCGCGGACGTCGCCGTGCACCAGCTCGTGCCCGGAGACCCACTCCGGCGCCTTCCCGCCGTGCGCCTGCGGCAGCAGGGCGTCGAGGAGCACGACCTCGTGGCCGTCGGCGGTCAGCCGGTCGGCGACGTGCGAACCGATGAATCCTGCACCGCCGGTCACGAGAACTCGCATGGCGCGCAGGGTATGGGGTCAGGCCCACCCGGGGCCCCGGCGCCCCTGACCACACGTGCGTCCGGCGCCGTGGCCGGGCCCGGCGAGCGGGCGCAGTGGTCGGGCCCGGGCGCCGAGCGGGACGGTCAACCGGTGGGCGCGTCCGCGAGCGCATCCACCCCGGCCAGGGCGAGCCCGAACAACCCGAGCCGGACCTCCCTGGCCGTGGTCCAGCCGCGGTGCTGCCACTCCGGCCCGGCCAGCGAGTCGGCCGCGAGCAGGAGCTGGGCGAACCGGATGCCGCGGAACCGGGCGACCGCCAGCAGCGCGGAGGCCTCCATCTCGACGACGGCGCAGCCCTCCTCGCGACGGCGCCGGATCCGCTCCGGGGTCTCCCGGAACACGGCGTCGGTGGTCCAGCTGCGGCCGACCACGTACGGCACGCCCTGCTCGCCCAGCACCGTCGACAGCGCCTCCACACCGACCGGGTCGGCGTCGACCACCCGGCCCGGGGGCAGGTAGTGGAACGAGGTGCCCTCGTCGCGCAGGGCGCTGCCGAGCACGACGGCGTGGCCCAGCGTCAGGTCCGGCAGCAGCGCGCCGGCCCCGCCGACGCCGACCACCGTGCGCACGCCGAGCGCGGCCAGCTCCTCCAGGAACATCGCCGCCAGCGGCGCGCCGACGCCGGGCTGCAGGACCGCGACCGGGCGCCCGGCGGGGGAGTCGACGACCCAGACCGGGTTGCGTCCCAGCTCCGAGCGCAGCGTCGTGGCCGCCCGGGCGGTGGCGCCGATGCCGTCGACGACCTCGGGGAACCAGCACATCACGGCGGCGGCCGGCATGTCGTCGACCTCGGGGACGATCTCCGACGCCCGGATCACGCCGGGCTCGGCCAGGTCGTCCTCGAGCAGCGGGAGGTGCGGGGCGGGAACGGGCGCGCCCGCGGGGTCGGTGTTCATCACCGACGATCATCGCCTGCGGTGCACCGTGTCGTCGCGTCCGGGCGCGGGCGACGACCTCGCCCGGCTCCGGTCGTCGGCGGATCCGGTCGTGCCGGGCCGGATGCCGCTATCGTCGGTCCC
>NZ_JADQDD010000213.1 GCF_019263595.1 Pseudonocardia sp. KRD291
GCTCCGGCACTCGTCACCGACTTCGCCCAGATCCTGGGCGGTGCCTGACGGCTGTGCCCCCGCAGCCCGAGGAGGTAGCTCCCCATGTCCGTCCCCACCGATGAGCGTCCGCCACCCGAGCCGGCGTCCCTGGCGCCCGCCGGCGGCCTGGCCCGCGCGCTCCCGATCGCATCGGTCGTGGCCGCGGTGCTCGCCCTGGTGTTCGGCGCTCTCTGGCTGGTCTCGCTGAACAGCGACTCGGTCTCGATCGCCTCCGACCGGGACGCGGTGCTCCGCGACGCCCGGCAGGCGGTGCTGAACCTGAACACGCTCGACTTCCACAACGCCGACGGCGGCCTGGACCTGTGGATCCAGTCCTCCACGGGCTCGGTGCGCGACGAGTTCGAGAAGAACCGCCAAGCCTACGCCCAGCTGGTCACGCAGCAGAAGCGGACCACGAGCGCCACCGTCGCCGACGCCGCCGTCGGCGAGCTCGACTCCCGTGCCGGCGTGGCCCGCGTGCTGGTCGGCGTCGACGTGACGGTCACGCCGGAGGGCCAGCAGCCCACGGTGACCCGCCAGCGGATCGAGGCGGAGATGACGAAGACGCCGGACGGCTGGAAGGTCAGCGCCCTCGATCCCCTGCTGACGCCCGGCGGGGGCGGCTGAGCCACTCCCGGACCGTCCGCGCCGGGCGCGTCCCCGCGCCCCGCATCCCGGCCTCCGGGCCACCCACGAGGTCGACCGACACCAGGAGGTCACCGCCATGTCCACGAACCGCCGCCGTCCGACCGGGGGGCCACGCCGCCCACAGGTGGCCGGGCGCCCGCGCACCGCGGGACCGTCCGACACCGAGTCGCAGGAGAGCGCCGAGGGCACGCTGGCCGTCGAGGAGCGCACGGGCGTCGCCCCGCCTGCCCGGCAGGAACCTGGCCCCCGTGCGGAGCGTTCCGACGCGGACACCACGACACGGGACCCGATGCGGCCCGTCGGCGGGAGCGCCGCGGCGCCCGGCGTCGCGGAGGGCACGGGAGCCGGGAGCGAGCGCTCCGGGGACGACCGGCCCGAGCTCGACCGCACGGAGTACGACCGCCCGGAGCAGCCGGAGTCCGCGGGTGACGCCGGGGATGCCGCGGCGGGGTCGTCCGGTGGGCGGCGCCGGATCCCGATGCCGTCCGCACCGACGACCCGCCGGGGTACCGCCCTGCTGCTGGCGGTGACGGTCCTGCTCTCCGCGGCCGCCGTGTTCTTCGCCGTGTCCTTCTTCGGCATGCGCTTCACGGGGGCGGCCACGAACACCGCACTGAGCGACGTCGGGACGACCGCGGCGGTCAGCGAGCAGATCGGGGAGGCGGTGACGAAGGTGTACTCGTTCGACTTCGCCCGCCTCGACCAGGCCGAGGCCGACGCCCGCGCCGGCATCACCGCGCCGTTCGACCAGCAGTTCGACCAGATCTTCGGCAACGTGCGGCAGCTGGCGCCCCAGCAGCAGGCGGTCGTCACCGCGACCGTGCCGAAGTCGGCGGTCGCGAGCATCGACGGCGACCGGGCGACGGTCTACCTGTTCGTCAACCAGGTGATCACGCGCGTGGACGACCGCGGGGCCCGTCAGCAGGGCGGCGCGGCGGCGCGGCTGCGGGTGGACGCGCAGAACGTCGACGGCCGCTGGAAGATCGCGGGCATGTCGCCGGCCTGACCTCGGCGATCGTGCACGCCGGTCCCCGGACCCCGCCCGCCGCGGGGCCGGGGACCTCGCGTATTCTTGCCACAGTTCCACCGAAGACCGCAGGTCTGCGCCCGAAGGGGCGTACGAAGGCCCATCTCGAACGGGCGGCCCGCGCAGGAGGACGAGGCCGGATCCGGGCGCCCGCGTGTGCCCGTTCCCTGTACGCCCCGTGCCGACTGCGCACGGGGCGTTCGTCGTATCTCGGGTCGGAAGCGGTGGTCCGCACACCACCCGAGAGGAGGCAGGGATGGCCCGATCCGACAAGGTCGCGGCGGTCGACGAGATCGCCAACCGGTTCCGGGATGCGTCCGCATCGGTGGTCACCGAGTACCGCGGACTCAGCGTCGCGAAGCTCACCCAGCTGCGCCGTGACCTGGGCGACGACGCGAGCTTCCGCGTCGCCAAGAACACCCTGGTCAAGCGTGCGGCGGAGGACGCCGGAGTGCAGGGCCTGGACGGCCTGCTCGCCGGACCGACGGCGATCGCGTTCATCAAGGGCGAGCCGGTCGACGCCGCGAAGGCGATCAAGCGTTTCGCCAAGGACAACCCTGGTCTGTCGATCAAGGGCGGGTACATGGACGGGCGCGCCCTGTCCACGTCCGAGGTCGAGCAGCTCGCCGACCTGGAGTCCCGCGAGGTCCTGCTGGCGAAGCTGGCCGGAGCCATGAAGGCGAACCTGTCCAAGGCCGCGGGGCTCTTCGCCGCGCCGGCCTCGCAGGTCGCGCGCATGACGCAGGCGCTGGCCGACAAGAAGGCCGCCGAGGGCGAGGCCACGGCCCCGTCCGCCGACGCAGCCGCCGAGGCCCCCTCGGAGACCGCCGAGGCCGCAGAGCCGGCCGAGGCGTCCGCCGAGAGCTGATCGCGCACCGCCGTTGTACTCGGCTGACCACTCAGCCACGTATCCACCATCATCTTTGGAAGAAAGGACCGCCACCATGGCGAAGCTGTCCACCGACGAGCTGCTCGACGCGTTCAAGGAGCTCACCCTCATCGAGCTGTCGGACTTCGTGAAGAAGTTCGAGGAGACCTTCGACGTCACCGCCGCCGCTCCGGTCGCCGTCGCGGCCGCGGGCCCCGGTGGCGGGGGCGAGGCCCCGGCCGCCGAGGAGGAGAAGGACGAGTTCGACGTCATCCTCGACGGCGCGGGCGACAAGAAGATCCAGGTCATCAAGGTCGTCCGTGAGGTCGTCTCGGGCCTGGGCCTGAAGGAGGCCAAGGACCTCGTCGAGGCCGCCCCGAAGGCGCTGCTCGAGGGTGTCGCCAAGGAGGCCGCCGAGGCCGCCAAGGCGAAGCTCGAGGAGGCCGGCGCGAAGGTCTCCGTCAAGTAGTCACCTGACGGAGCCCCACGCGGGCACCACGCACGAGAAGGAGGGGCGGGACCCGACGGGTCCCGCCCCTCCTTCTGTCCTGTCACGGGACGCCCGTGCGCCGCGTGTGCCCGCGGGACACGCCGTGGCGAGGAATACACCCCCGACCGTTCGACGTTCCCACCCGTGCACCGCCACCCGGCGAAGCTCCCGGTCGGCGGAGCAGGGAGCCGGTCGTCCCGCAGAAGGAACCACTCGACGACGCGTGGAGGCTTGACTCGGTGCGCCGGGCAGGTCACTCTTAGGTCTCGGTGGTTGCCTTACTGCTTCACTCGGCGACCTGTCTCGACAGCTGCCCTTCGAGCGGCTAGACTTCTCCTTTGCGCTGCCTGCGTCCAGGTCTCGCGTGCACGCTGTCGGAAAATCCGGACCGGTGACGGTCGTCGGAGAGCTGTCCGGTGGGGTGTTCGCGAAATCTGGTCGCGGGCCGCGCCCGACAACAGACGGCGTGCCTCGAAGCCGGTTCTGCTGCCGTCCGACCCGGTGGGCCGGATCCGATCGATCGGATCCACCGGGATCGGAGGAGACGGTAGCGCCCGGCCCCGGCGTACGCCAGACGAGAAGCGCAGTTCTCGGAAGGACGCATCTTGGCTGTCTCCCGCGCCGCCGCGACCACCTCGACCCTTGCCAGTACGGCGAACCCGAACTACCCAGGGGCGCCGACCCGGGTCACCTTCGCGAAGATCCACGAGCCGCTGGAGGTCCCTGATCTCCTCGACCTGCAGATCCAGTCCTACGAGTGGCTGGTCGGCAGCGAGGCCTGGTTCCAGCGGCGGATCGAGGCCGGCGACGAGCTCCCGGTCAGCGGTCTGGAGGAGATCCTCACCGAGATCTCCCCGATCGAGGACTTCTCCGGCTCCATGTCGCTGTCCTTCTCCGACCCCCGCTTCGACGAGGTCAAGGCCTCGGTCGAGGAGTGCCGGGACAAGGACATGACCTACGGCGCCCCGCTGTTCGTCACCGCGGAGTTCACCAACAACACCACCGGCGAGATCAAGAGCCAGACGGTGTTCATGGGTGAGTTCCCGGTGATGACGGACAAGGGCACCTTCATCATCAACGGCACCGAGCGCGTCGTGGTGTCCCAGCTGGTCCGCTCGCCGGGTGTCTACTTCGACCACTCGATCGACAAGACGACGGAGAAGGACGTCTACTCCGTCAAGATCATCCCGAGCCGGGGTGCCTGGCTCGAGTTCGACGTCGACAAGCGCGACACCGTCGGTGTCCGCATCGACCGCAAGCGCCGCCAGCCGGTCACCGTGCTGCTCAAGGCGCTGGGCTGGTCCAACGAGGCGATCGCCGAGCGCTTCGGTTTCTCCGAGACGCTCATGACGACGCTGGAGAAGGACCACACCGCCGGGCAGGACGAGGCGCTGCTCGACATCTACCGCAAGCTGCGCCCCGGCGAGCCGCCGACCCGCGAGTCGGCGCAGGCCCTGCTGGAGAACCTGTTCTTCAAGGACAAGCGCTACGACATGGCCAAGGTCGGGCGCTACAAGGCCAACAAGAAGCTCGGCGTCGGTGTCGAGCCGTCGGTCGGCACGCTGACCGAGGACGACGTCGCCACCACCATCGAGTACCTGGTCCGGCTGCACGCCGGCGACACCTCGATGGTCGTCAACGGTGACACCGAGATCCCGGTCGAGACCGACGACATCGACCACTTCGGCAACCGCCGCCTGCGCACGGTCGGTGAGCTGATCCAGAACCAGGTGCGGGTCGGGCTGTCCCGCACCGAGCGCGTCGTCCGCGAGCGGATGACGACGCAGGACGTCGAGGCGATCACCCCGCAGACCCTGATCAACACCCGGCCGATCACGGCCGCGATCCGGGAGTTCTTCGGCACCTCGCAGCTGTCGCAGTTCATGGACCAGCACAACCCGCTGGCCGGGCTGACGCACAAGCGCCGCCTGTCCGCGCTGGGCCCGGGCGGTCTGTCCCGGGAGCGCGCGGGCATGGAGGTCCGCGACGTGCACCCGTCGCACTACGGCCGGATGTGCCCGATCGAGACCCCGGAGGGCCCGAACATCGGCCTGATCGGGTCGCTGTCGAGCTTCGCGCGGGTCAACCCGTTCGGCTTCATCGAGACGCCGTACCGCAAGGTCGTCGACGGCATCGTCACCACGCAGATCGACTACCTGACCGCCGACGAGGAGGACCGCTTCGTCGTCGCGCAGGCCAACGCGCTGCTGAACGAGGACGGCTCCTTCGTGGACGACCGCGTCCTGGTCCGGCGCAAGGAGGAGGTCGACCTCATCGCGCCGACCGGCGTCGAGTACATCGACGTCTCGCCGCGCCAGATGGTGTCGGTCGCGACCGCGCTGATCCCGTTCCTCGAGCACGACGACGCGAACCGCGCCCTGATGGGCGCGAACATGCAGCGTCAGTCCGTCCCGCTGCTGCGCAGCGAGTCGCCGCTGGTCGGAACCGGCATGGAGCTGCGCGCGGCGGTCGACGCCGGCGACGTGGTGGTGGCCGAGAAGGCCGGTGTGGTCGAGGAGCTGTGCGCCGACTACATCACCGTGATGGACGACGAGGGCCTGCGTCAGACCTACCGTCTGAACAAGTTCCGCCGCTCCAACCAGGGCACCTGCAACAACCAGAAGCCGATCGTCGACGAGGGCGCCCGGGTCGAGGTGGGCCAGGTGCTCGCCGACGGGCCGTGCACCGAGAACGGCGAGATGGCGCTGGGCAAGAACCTGCTCGTGGCGATCATGCCGTGGGAGGGCCACAACTACGAGGACGCGATCATCCTCTCGCAGCGCCTGGTGCAGGACGACGTGCTGACGTCGATCCACATCGAGGAGCACGAGGTCGACGCCCGGGACACCAAGCTCGGCGCCGAGGAGATCACCCGGGACATCCCGAACGTCTCCGAGGACGTGCTGGCCGACCTGGACGAGCGCGGCATCATCCGGATCGGTGCCGAGGTCCAGCCCGGCGACATCCTGGTCGGCAAGGTGACGCCGAAGGGCGAGACCGAGCTGACCCCGGAGGAGCGGCTGCTGCGCGCGATCTTCGGCGAGAAGGCGCGCGAGGTCCGCGACACCTCGCTCAAGGTCCCGCACGGCGAGAACGGCAAGGTCATCGGCATCCGGGTCTTCTCCCGCGACGACGACGACGAGCTGGCGCCGGGCGTGAACGAGCTGGTCCGGGTGTACGTGGCCCAGAAGCGCAAGATCTCCGACGGTGACAAGCTCGCCGGCCGCCACGGCAACAAGGGCGTCATCGGCAAGATCCTCCCGGCCGAGGACATGCCGTTCATGGAGGACGGCACCCCGGTCGACATCATCCTGAACACGCACGGTGTGCCGCGACGGATGAACATCGGCCAGGTCCTGGAGACCCACCTCGGGTGGATCGCCAAGACCGGCTGGGAGATCGAAGGGACGCCGGAGTGGGCGTCGAAGATGCCCGAGGAGCTCTACTCGGTGCCCGCCGACACGAAGACGGCCACGCCGGTCTTCGACGGTGCGCGCGAGAACGAGATCACCGGGCTGCTCGGCTCCACCCTCCCGAACCGCGACGGCGAGCGCATGGTCGGCTCGGACGGCAAGGCGAACCTGCTCGACGGGCGTTCCGGGGAGCCGTACCCGTTCCCGGTCGCGGTCGGCTACATGTACATCCTGAAGCTGGCCCACCTGGTGGACGACAAGATCCACGCTCGTTCCACCGGCCCGTACTCGATGATCACCCAGCAGCCGCTCGGCGGTAAGGCCCAGTTCGGTGGCCAGCGCTTCGGTGAGATGGAGTGCTGGGCGATGCAGGCCTACGGCGCGGCCTACACGCTGCAGGAACTGCTGACCATCAAGTCCGACGACGTCGTGGGCCGGGTCAAGGTCTACGAGGCGATCGTCAAGGGCGAGAACATCCCCGAGCCCGGGATCCCCGAGTCGTTCAAGGTGCTGCTGAAGGAGCTTCAGTCGCTGTGCCTGAACGTCGAGGTGCTCTCCAGCGACGGGGCGGCGATCGAGATGCGTGACTCGGACGACGAGGACCTCGAACGTGCCGCGGCGAACCTGGGCATCAACCTGTCCAGCCGTCCCGGTTCCGAGTCGATGACCGTCGACGACGTCGTGAACTAGGCCCAGCGGCCTTCTTCTCAGTAGCCGAAAGCCTTAGAGGAACAGAGGACATACGTGCTCGACGTCAACTTCTTCGACGAACTGCGTATCGGCCTGGCCACAGCCGAGGGAATCCGCCAGTGGTCGCACGGCGAGGTCAAGAAGCCCGAGACCATCAACTACCGCACCCTGAAGCCGGAGAAGGACGGGCTCTTCTGCGAGAAGATCTTCGGTCCGACCCGGGACTGGGAGTGCTACTGCGGTAAGTACAAGCGCGTCCGCTTCAAGGGCATCATCTGCGAGCGCTGCGGCGTGGAGGTCACCCGCGCCAAGGTGCGGCGTGAGCGGATGGGCCACATCGAGCTGGCCGCCCCGGTCACGCACATCTGGTACTTCAAGGGTGTGCCCAGCCGGCTGGGCTACCTGCTCGACCTGGCGCCGAAGGATCTCGAGAAGATCATTTACTTCGCCGCGTACGTGATCACCTCGGTGAACACCGAGCTGCGTCACAACGACATGTCCACGCTCGAGAACGAGATGAGCGTGGAGCGCAAGCGGGTCGAGCAGAACCGCGACAGCGACCTGGAGGCCCGGGCCCAGAAGCTCGAGGCCGACATCGCCGAGCTCGAGGCCGAAGGGGCCAAGGGCGACGTCCGGCGCAAGGTCAAGGACGGCGGCGAGCGGGAGATGCGCCAGCTCCGCGACCGTGCCCAGCGCGAGCTGGACCGGCTCGAGGAGATCTGGACGACGTTCTCCAAGCTCGACGTCCAGCAGCTGATCGCGGACGAGAGCATCTACCGCGAGCTCTACGACCGCTACGGCGACTACTTCACCGGCGCCATGGGCGCCGAGGCGATCCAGACGCTGCTGAAGAACTTCGACATCCCGGCCGAGGCCGAGAAGCTCCGCGAGATCATCCGCAGCGGCAAGGGCCAGAAGAAGCTGCGCGCGCTCAAGCGGCTCAAGGTCGTCGCGGCGTTCCAGACCACGGGCAACTCGCCCATGGGCATGGTGCTCGACTGCGTCCCGGTCATCCCGCCGGACCTGCGCCCGATGGTGCAGCTCGACGGTGGCCGCTTCGCCACGTCGGACCTGAACGACCTGTACCGCCGCGTGATCAACCGCAACAACCGCCTCAAGCGACTGATCGACCTCGGCGCGCCCGAGATCATCGTCAACAACGAGAAGCGGATGCTGCAGGAGGCCGTCGACGCGCTGTTCGACAACGGCCGCCGCGGCCGGCCGGTGACGGGCCCGGGCAACCGGCCGCTCAAGTCGCTGTCCGACCTGCTCAAGGGCAAGCAGGGCCGGTTCCGCCAGAACCTGCTCGGCAAGCGCGTCGACTACTCCGGCCGTTCGGTCATCGTCGTCGGCCCGCAGCTCAAGCTGCACCAGTGCGGTCTGCCCAAGCAGATGGCGCTGGAGCTGTTCAAGCCGTTCGTGATGAAGCGCCTGGTGGACCTCAACCACGCGCAGAACATCAAGTCGGCCAAGCGGATGGTCGAGCGTGGCCGCTCGCAGGTGTGGGACGTGCTCGAAGAGGTCATCTCCGAGCACCCGGTGCTGCTCAACCGCGCGCCGACCCTGCACCGCCTGGGCATCCAGGCCTTCGAGCCGCAGCTGGTGGAGGGCAAGGCCATCCAGCTGCACCCGCTGGTCTGCGAGGCGTTCAACGCGGACTTCGACGGTGACCAGATGGCGGTCCACCTGCCGCTGTCGGCCGAGGCGCAGTCCGAGGCCCGGGTGCTGATGCTCTCGAGCAACAACATCCTCTCGCCGGCGTCCGGCCGTCCGCTGGCCATGCCGCGTCTGGACATGGTCACGGGTCTGTACCACCTGACCCGGCTCCGCGAGGAGGCCACCGGGGCGGGGGCCTACTACGGCTCCTCGGCCGAGGCGATCATGGCCTACGACCGGAAGGTGCTGCACCTGCAGGCGCCGATCAAGATCCGGCTGCCCGGGGTCACCCCGACCGCCGGTGCCGAGATCGGCGACGACGGGATCTGGCGCGCGGAGACCACTCTCGGCCGCGTCATGTTCAACGAGCTGCTGCCGCAGGACTATGCGTTCATCAACGAGCCGCTGCCGAAGAAGCGTCAGGCCGCGATCATCAACGACCTGGCCGAGCGGTACTCGATGACCGAGGTCGCGCAGGTGCTGGACCGTCTCAAGGACGCCGGCTTCTACTGGGCCACCCGCTCCGGCGTGACGCTGGCGATCGACGACGTCGTCGTCCCGCCGAACAAGCAGGAGATCCTGGACGGCTACGAGGTCAAGGCCGACCAGATCAACAAGCGCTACCAGCGCGGCGCCCTGTCGCACCAGGAGCGCAACGACGAGATGGTCAAGATCTGGACGCAGGCCTCCGAGGAGGTCGCGCGTGCGATGGAGGCCAACTTCCCGCCGGACAACCCGATCCCGACGATCGTGCAGTCCGGTGCGGCAGGCAACATGGCCCAGGTCCGCCAGCTGGCGGGCATGAAGGGCCTGGTCGCGAACCCCAAGGGCGAGTACATCCCGCGTCCGATCAAGTCGAACTTCCGCGAGGGCCTGTCCGTGCTGGAGTACTTCATCTCCACGCACGGCACCCGGAAGGGTCTGGCGGACACCGCGCTGCGGACCGCCGACTCGGGGTACCTGACCCGTCGTCTGGTCGACGTGTCGCAGGACGTCATCGTCCGCGAGGTCGACTGCGGCACCGAGCGTGCGGTCACCATGCAGGTGACCGAGGAGACCAGCGACGGGCGGCTCATCCCGCACCGTTACCTGCGGACCTCGGTCTACGCACGGTCCTCCGCCGAGGAGGTCACGGGTCCGGACGGCGAGGTCATCGTCGCCCGCGGCGGCGATCTCGGCGACCCCGCACTGGACGCGCTGGTCGCGGCCGGTGTCCGGCAGATCCGCGTGCGCAGCGCGCTGACCTGCGCGTCGGCGACCGGCATCTGCGGGCGGTGCTACGGCCGCTCGATGGCCACCGGCAAGCTGGTGGACGTCGGCGAGGCGGTCGGCATCGTCGCGGCGCAGTCCATCGGTGAGCCCGGCACGCAGCTGACGATGCGTACGTTCCACGTCGGCGGTGTGGCAGGAGACGACATCACGACCGGTCTGCCGCGTGTCACCGAGCTGTTCGAGGCCCGGGTCCCGCGCGGTAAGGCACCGATCGCCGACGTCGACGGCCGCATCCGGATCGAGGACGGCGACCGGTTCTGGAAGATCACGCTGGTGCCGGACGACGGCAGCGAGGAGATCGTCTACGAGAAGCTGTCCAAGCGGCAGTGGCTCGGGATGACCTCGGTCGACGGTGCCGAGCGGCCCCTGGCCGACGGTGACCACGTCACCGTGGGTCAGCTGCTGCTCGAGGGCACGGCCGACCCGCACGAGGTGCTGCGCGTGATGGGCCCGCGTGAGGTGCAGCTGCACCTCGTGCGTGAGGTGCAGAAGGTGTACCGCACGCAGAGCGTGGACATCCACGACAAGCACGTCGAGGTGATCGTCCGGCAGATGCTGCGCCGGGTCACGATCATCGACTCGGGTGCCACCGAGTTCCTGCCCGGCGCACTGGCCGAGCGGGGCGAGTTCGAGTCGGAGAACCGCCGGGTCGTCTCCGAGGGCAACGAGCCGGCCTCGGGCCGTCCGGTGCTCATGGGGATCACGAAGGCCTCGCTGGCGACGGAGTCGTGGCTGTCCGCGGCCTCGTTCCAGGAGACCACCCGGATCCTCACCGATGCCGCGATCAACGGAAAGCGCGACAAGCTCGTCGGGCTCAAGGAGAACGTGATCATCGGCAAGCTGATCCCGGCCGGTACCGGCATCAACCGGTACCGCAACATCCAGGTCCAGCCCACGGAGGAGGCCCGCGCGGCCGCCTACGCGCTGCCGAGCTACGACGACGGCTACTACAGCCCCGACGTGTTCGGCACGGGCACCGGTGCCGCGGTGCCGCTGGACGACTACGACTTCGGGCGCGACTACCGCTAGGCGGTCGCAGGTTCCGGGGCTCGCGACGGTGAGCCCCGGAACCACTCCGAAGTTCCCGT
>NZ_JADQDD010000214.1 GCF_019263595.1 Pseudonocardia sp. KRD291
TCAGGACCGCGGGCTCAGATCAGGGCAGGGGGCTCAGATCAGGGCAGCGGGATCAGATCAGGACGGGGAGCCCCACCGCGGCGTCCACCGCGATCGCCGCGAACAGCACGCACAGGTAGAGGTTCGAGAGGTGGAACAGCGGCATCGGGGAGATCTCCCGGCCCGCCTTCACCGACGCGTGCAGGCGGTGTGCCCGGTAGACGAAGTACGCCCCGCCCAGCACCGCGACCGCGGCGTAGATCCACGACGTGGCGGGCAGCAGGAGCAGGCTCCACACCGCCATCACCCAGCTGTAGATCACGATCCGGATCGACACCTGCCGCGGCGTGGCGACCACCGGGAGCATCGGCACGCCCGCGGCGGCGTAGTCCTCGCGGTAGCGCATGGCCAGCGCCCAGAAGTGCGGCGGCGTCCAGAAGAAGATCACGCCGAACATCACCAGTGCCGGCCACTCGACGCTGCCGGTCACCGCCGCCCAGCCGATCACCACCGGCATGCAGCCCGCGGCACCGCCCCAGACGATGTTCTGCGAGGTCCGTCGCTTGAGCAGCAACGTGTAGACCAGTACGTAGAACGCGATCGCACCCACCGAGAGCGCGGCGGCCAGCCAGTTCGTGGTCAGGCCCAGCCAGAGCGAGCTCAGCGCACCGAGCACCAGCCCGAAGATCAGTGCGTTGCGGGTGGGCACCTTCCCGGCCGCCAGCGGACGGCGCGCGGTGCGCTTCATCTTCTGGTCGATGTCGGCGTCGACGACGCAGTTCAGCGCATGCGCGCTGGCTGCGGCCATCGCGCCGCCGATCAGGGTGGCGACGATCAGCCAGAGCGACGGGACGCCGCGCTGGGCCAGGAACATCGCCGGCACCGTCACCACGAGCAGCTGCTCGATGATCCGGGTCTTGGTCAGGCCCAGGTACGCGCGCAGGGTCGCGGAGATCCGCCCCCACCGTCCGCCGGTACCCGCCTCGGTGCCGGTTCCGGGCGTCGACTCCGGCCGTCCCGGTCGGGACACGGGTGCGCTCACCTGCAGCTACCTCGCTCGGGGTCGATCGGTTCGTGGTGGTGGTGCGTGCGGCCGGTCGGCGGGGCGCCGACATCGGGTCTCCACAACGTTCTACAGCGCGTCGAGCGTAACCGGTGGAATGCGATCCCGGGCGACCGGGTAGTCCGCCCTCGACCGATCGGGCGCCGACGCCCGCGGGCGCGGGTCGACCGTCTCCGTTCATCCCCCGGTCACCGGCATCACTGCTGGCCGGAGGGCCGAGCAGTAGGGTGGTCGCGAGGACGGCGGCGGGCGGTGTGGCCTGCGTCGCACGGGTTGCGCGGGCGCCGTCGCGGGCCCCCGTGAAGCACCGGAACACAGCAGCGAGAACACAGCAGCGAAGCGAAGCACCGAGTAGTCCGTTCGAGAACCGAGTACAGGAGTCATCGTCTTGTCCGTCACCGCAGAGTCCCCCCATTCCGGAGACAGCGCCGTCCGCGCGCTGACCACGGCGCACCTGCCCGAGGACTGGACCGACCTGGACCGGCGTGCCGTCGACACGATCCGGGTGCTCGCCGCGGACGCGGTGCAGAAGTGCGGCAGCGGCCACCCCGGCACGGCGATGAGCCTGGCCCCGCTGGCCTACACGTTGTTCCAGCGCGTGATGCGCCACGACCCGGCCGACGCGGAGTGGATGGGCCGCGACCGGTTCATCCTGTCCTGCGGGCACTCGAGCCTGACGCTCTACATCCAGCTCTTCCTGGCCGGCTACGGCCTCGAGCGCGAGGACCTGGAGCAGCTGCGCCAGTGGGGCTCGCTCACCCCCGGGCACCCCGAGGTCGGGCACACCCGCGGCGTGGAGATGACCACCGGCCCACTCGGGCAGGGACTCGCCTCGGCCGTCGGGATGGCGATGGCCGCCCGTCGCGAGCGCGGCCTGTTCGACCCGGACGCCCCCGAGGGCGCGAGCCCGTTCGACCACCAGATCTACGTGGTCGCCTCGGACGGCGACATCGAGGAGGGCGTCACCAGCGAGGCGTCGTCGCTGGCCGGGCGCCAGGAGCTGGGCAACCTCACGGTGGTCTACGACGCCAACGAGATCTCGATCGAGGACGACACGAACATCGCCCTCAACGAGGACACCGCGGCACGTTACGAGGCCTACGGCTGGCACGTGCAGGTCGTCGAGGGCGGCGAGAACGTGGCCGGCATCCTGGCCGCGCTCGACGCCGCGAAGGCCGAGACTTCGCGCCCCTCGTTCATCCTGCTGCGCACGGTGATCGGCTACCCGTCGCCGAACAAGATGAACACCGGCGCCGCGCACGGGTCCGCGCTGGGCGACGACGAGGTCCGCGAGGTCAAGAAGGTCCTGGGCTTCGACCCGGACCAGAACTTCGAGATCGACGACGACGTCCTGGCCCACACCCGCACGGTCGGCGAGCGGTCGCGCGCCGAGCGCGAGAAGTGGCAGGGCACGTTCGACGACTGGGCGGCGCGCGAGCCGCGGCGCAAGGAGCTGCTCGACCGCCTGAGCGCGCACCGGCTCCCGGAGGGCTGGGCCGAGGCACTGCCGCACTGGGACATCGACGAGAAGGGCATCGCCACCCGCAAGGCCTCCGGGGAGGTGCTCGCCGCCGTCGCCGACGTGCTGCCGGAGCTCTGGGGCGGATCGGCCGACCTGGCCGAGAGCAACAACACGACGATGAAGGGCGCCGACTCGTTCGGCCCGAAGTCGGCGGCCACCGGCATGTGGGCGGCCGAGCCCTACGGCCGGACGCTGCACTTCGGCGTCCGTGAGCACGCGATGGGCTCCATCCTCAACGGGATCTCGCTGCACGGCCCGACCCGGCCCTACGGCGGCACCTTCCTCATCTTCTCCGACTACATGCGCCCGGCCGTGCGCCTCGGCGCGCTGATGAAGACGAACGCGCTCTACGTGTGGACCCACGACTCGATCGGCCTCGGCGAGGACGGCCCGACCCACCAGCCGATCGAGCACCTCGCCGCGCTGCGGGGGATCCCCGGCCTGGCCGTGGTCCGCCCCGGCGACGCGAACGAGACCGCGTACGCGTGGAAGGCCGCGATCGAGAAGCCGCAGGACGGCCCGATCGGGTTCGCCCTCACCCGCCAGGCCGTGCCCACGCTGGCCGGCACCTCGGCCGAGGGCGTCGCCCGCGGCGGGTACGTGCTCGACGAGGCGTCCTCCGGCGTCCCGCAGGTCGTCATCATCGCCACCGGCTCCGAGCTGCACCTGGCCGTGGCGGCCCGGACGGCGCTGGAGAACGAGGGCGTCGGCACCCGGGTGGTCTCGATGCCCTGCGTCGAGTGGTTCGACGCGCAGGACGCCGACTACAAGGAGTCGGTGATCCCGTCCGCGGTGAAGGCGCGGGTGGCGGTCGAGGCCGGCATCGCGATGCCGTGGCACCGGTTCGTCGGCGACGCAGGCCGCGTCGTCTCGATCGAGCACTTCGGCGCCAGCGCGGACCAGGCCACCCTGTTCGAGAAGTTCGGCTTCACCGGCGAGACCGTCGCCGAGGCCGCACGGCAGTCGATCACTGCCGCCCCCTGAGACCACCCGTCTCTCCCGACATCCGCATCGCCACGAGCGAAGGAGAACCCATGAGCAACGAACGACTCGCCGCACTGTCCGCGGCGGGGGTCTCGGTCTGGCTCGACGACCTGTCCCGCGAGCGCCTGACCAGCGGCAACCTGCAGAAGCTGATCACCGAGGACTCCGTCGTCGGCGTCACGACCAACCCGACGATCTTCGCCGGGGCGCTGTCCGACGGGAAGGCCTACGACGAGCAGGTCCGCGAGCTCGCCGCCCGCGGCGCCGACATCGACACCGCGATCCGCGAGATCACCGTCGCCGACGTGCAGCAGGCCTGCGACGTGTTCTCCGGTACCTGGGAGAGGACCGGCGGCGTCGACGGGCGGGTCTCGCTCGAGGTCGACCCGCGCCTCGCGCACGACACCGAGAAGACCGTGGCCCAGGCGCTGGACCTGTGGAAGGCCGTGGACCGGCCGAACCTGCTGGTGAAGATCCCGGCGACCGAGGAGGGGCTGCCCGCGATCACGCGCGCGATCGCCGAGGGCGTCAGCGTGAACGTCACGCTGATCTTCTCGGTGGAGCGCTACAAGCTGGTGATGGAGGCCTACGTCGCCGGCCTCGAGCAGGCCCAGTCGAACGGTCAGGACGTGGCCCGGATCCACTCCGTCGGCTCGTTCTTCGTCTCCCGGGTGGACTCCGAGATCGACAAGCGGCTGGAGAAGATCGGCACCGACGAGGCGCTGGCGCTGCGCGGCAAGGCCGGCATCGCGAACTCCCGGCTGGCCTTCGCCGCCTACCAGGAGGCGTTCTCCGGGTCCCGGTGGGACAACCTCGCCCAGCAGGACGCGCACGCACAGCGTCCGCTGTGGGCCTCGACCGGCGTGAAGAACCCGGACTACGCGGACACGATGTACGTCACCGAACTCGCCGTGGCGAACACCGTGAACACGATGCCGGAGAAGACCCTGAAGGCCTTCGCCGACCACGGCGAGGTCGCCGGCGACAAGGTCACCGGCACCGCGGGCGACGCGCAGAAGGTGTTCGACGACCTCTCCGCGGCCGGGATCGACCTGACCGACGTCTACCTCGAGCTGGAGAACGAGGGCGTCGACAAGTTCGCGAAGTCCTGGACCGAACTGCAGGAGACGGTCCGCGGCCAGCTCGACGCCGCGAAGTAGCGGCGGAACGGCGGTCGCGCAGTGTCCGACTCCCCCGGCGGAGACCGGCCCGTACCCGGTGCGGATCCGCACGCCCCGGTGCACGTCCACCTCGACGGTGAGCCGTTCACCGGGGCGGCGCTGCGGATCGCAGGTGAGCTCGCGGAGGAGACCGTCGCGTCCCGCCTGGCCGAGGCGGACCCGAGCGTGTGGCCGCCCGCGGGCACCGAGAGCAGCGCAGGCGGAACGAGCATCGGCACCGAGAGCAGCGCAGGCGGAACGAACATCGATGCCGAGAGCAGCGCACGCGGAACGAGCATCGGCAGGGACCGGGTCGGCTGGGTGCACCTGCCGCGGACCTCACGCCCGCTCGTCGGGCAGGTGCGGGCGCTGCGGGAGAAGTTCGTGAGCTCCGGCGCGCACCGGGTGCTGCTCGTCGGCGGGCCGGCCGCGACCGCCGGTGCGCGGGCGCTCGCCGAGCCGTCCGCCGCCCGGCTGACCGTGCTCGACGGCGCGGACCCGGCCCAGGTCGCGGACGCGCTGGCCGGGGAGCTCTCGGCGACCGTGCTGGTGGTGGCGGACGCGGCCGGGGACGACCCGGTCGTCGCCGCCGTGCACCGGGTCGTCGCCGACGCGATCACCGACGAACTCTCCGCCGAGGTCTCCGACGAGGTCGACGCCGGTGGGTCCGCCCCGGACGACCCGGTGGCGCGCGCGGCGCTGGCCGAGCGCACCGTCTACCTGACCGAACCCGGCTCGCCGCTGGACGAGCGCGCGCGGGCCGACGGGTCGGTCGTGGTGACCGTGGACGCCGACGTGCCGGAGCGGTTCTCCGCGCTCGGCCCGTTCGGGCTGGTCCCGGCCGGGCTTGCCGGGGCCGACGTCGAGTCGCTGCTGGCCGGGGCGGCGGCCGCGGCGCCGCTGCTCACCGCCGACGACCCGGACAACCCGGCCCTGGTCCTGGCCGGGGCGCTGGTCGCGGCCCGCGGGTCGTTGCTGACGCTGCGCGGGGCCGAGGACGCGCCCGCGCAGGCCGAGTGGGTCGCGCAGTTGATCTCCGGCGCCCGCGGTCCGCTGGTCGTGCTCACCGACGACGACACTGGGCTGGTCCCGCCGCGGAACCCGGCGCCGTCGCAGGCTCCTCCGGTCGTCGAGGTGTTCGCCGGGCGCAGCGGCGTCGCCGACGACGCGGGCGTCCGCACCTCCGGCGACCCCGGAGCCGCGGTGCTGCTCTGGCAGATCGCGGTCGCCCTCGCCGCCCGGCGCCTGGGCACCGACCCGTTCGCCGCGGCCCCGGCGCCCGCGCACGACCCCGGTGAGACCCCGCCGGTGTTCGTCGACGGCGGGGTCGAGGTGCACGCCGGGACATGGCTGAGCACCCCGGTGGACACCGTCGGCGGGGCGCTGGCCGAGCTCGTCGCGCTCACGCCGGAGCGCGGGCACCTGGCCGTCGCGGCGTGGTTGGACCCGGAGACCGACGCCTCGGTCGCCGTCCTGCGCGGCGTGTTGGCCGACCGCACCGGTTTGCCGACCACGTTCGGGTGGGCACCGCGGTCGTGGGCCGGCGAGGGACGCCGGCACCTCGACCCCGCCGACGGGCACGACACCGGCTCCTCCGGCGTCCACTGTCACGTGACCGGGGGCCCGCCGGACGACATGCCCGACCCGCGGGACGCGCCCGGGCTGGCCGAACTGGATAGCCTGCACGCGGCACAGGCGCGGTCGGTCGTGGCCGCCCTGGACGAGCACGGCCGGCCGGTGCTGCGGCTGCACCTCACCGACCGCGTCGCGGGGCTGGTGACGCTCGCCAGGGCGATCCAGGATCTCCCCGCCGACGGGCCGCGAGGAACGACAGTCCGCACCGAGAGGAACAGGTGATTGCGCCGATGACCGCCGGAAACGGGGATCGGGTCAACCCGCTGCGCGACCCGAGGGACAAGCGGCTGCCACGGATCGCCGGCCCGTGCGGCCTGGTGATCTTCGGCGTGACCGGGGACCTGTCCCGCAAGAAGCTGATGCCGGCCATCTACGACCTGGCCAACCGCGGGCTGCTCCCGCCGGGCTTCGCGCTCACCGGGTTCGCCCGCCGCGAGTGGGGCGCCCAGGACTTCGGCCAGGTCGTGCACGACGCGGTGAAGGAACACGCCCGGACGCCGTTCCGCCAGGAGGTCTGGGACCGGCTCTCCGAGGGCTTCCGCTTCGTGCAGGGCTCCTTCGACGACGACGACGCCTTCGACCAGCTGGAGGCGACCGTCCGCAAGCTCGACGAGGAGCGCGGCACCGGCGGCAACCACGCGTTCTACCTCTCCATCCCGCCGAGTGCGTTCCCCGTGGTCTGCAAGCAGCTGGCCCGCTCGGGACTGTCCGGGCCCTACGACCACACCTGGCGCCGGGTCGTGATCGAGAAGCCGTTCGGGCACGACCTGGCCTCGGCCAAGGAGCTCAACGGCATCGTCAACGACGTCTTCCCCGAGGACTCGGTCTTCCGGATCGACCACTACCTCGGCAAGGAGACGGTGCAGAACGTGCTGGCTCTGCGGTTCGCCAACCAGCTGTGGGAGCCGATCTGGAACGCCAACTACGTCGACCACGTCCAGATCACGATGGCCGAGGACATCGGCCTGGGCGGGCGCGCCGGCTACTACGACGGCATCGGCGCCGCCCGCGACGTGATCCAGAACCACCTCCTGCAGCTGCTCGCGTTCACCGCGATGGAGGAGCCGACGTCGTTCTCCTCGGACGAGCTGCGCGCCGAGAAGATCAAGGTGCTGAAGGCGGTGAAGCTGGCCCAGCCGCTGGACGAGACGACCTCGCGCGGGCAGTACGAGGGCGGCTCGCAGGGCGGCGAGCAGGTGCCGGGCCTGAAGGAGGAGGAGGGCTTCAACCCCGACTCCACCACCGAGACCTTCGCCGCGATCACCTGCGAGGTGGAGACCCGCCGCTGGGCCGGGGTGCCGTTCTACCTGCGCACCGGCAAGCGCCTGGGACGGCGCGTCACCGAGATCGCGGTCGTGTTCAAGCGCGCACCGCACCTGCCCTTCGACGCCACGATGACCGAGGAGCTGGGGCAGAACGCGCTGGTCATCCGCGTGCAGCCGGACGAGGGCGTGACCATGCGCTTCGGGTCCAAGGTGCCGGGCAACCAGATGGAGGTCCGCGACGTCACGATGGACTTCGGCTACGGCAGCGCGTTCACCGAGGCCTCCCCGGAGGCCTACGAGCGGCTGATCCTCGACGTGCTCCTCGGCGAGCCGTCGCTGTTCCCGGTGAACGAGGAGGTCGAACGGTCCTGGGAGATCCTGGACCCGGTGATCGAGCACTGGGCCGCGGACGAGAAGGGGCCGGACTCCTACCCCGCCGGGAGCTGGGGCCCGGACTCGTCGGCGGCGATGCTGTCCCGCACCGGCCGCGTGTGGCGCCGGCCGTGAGCCCGCGAACGGCCGCATCGGCACAGCCCGTGAGCCCGCGAACGGCCGTGAAGAACACTACGACCACCCGAGGTGCCCGATGATCATCGACCTTCCGTCGAGCAACACCTCGGCGGTCAACCGCAAGCTCGTGGAGCTGCGTGAGTCCGGCGGCGTGTTCGCGCTGGGCCGGGTCCTCACGCTCGTCGTGGTCACCGAGGACGGCCGGGAGATGGAGCGCGCCGTCGAGGCGGCGAACCAGGCCAGTCGCGAGCACCCCTGCCGGGTGATCGTGCTCGCCCGCGGCCAGCGGCGGGCGGCGGCCCGGCTCGACGCCCAGATCCGGGTCGGCGGCGACGCCGGGGCGAGCGAGGTCGTGGTGCTGCGCGGCTACGGCCCGCTGGCCGAGGAGGGTGCGGGCGCCGGCATGGTGATGCCGCTGCTGCTGCCCGACGCCCCGGTCGTCGCGTGGTGGCCGGGCGAGGCGCCTGCGAACCCGTCCCAGGACGCCATCGGCAAGCTGGCGCAGCGCCGGATCACCGATGCGCTGTCGTCGAAGAACCCGACGAAGGCGTTCGAGCAGCGTCGCAGGGACCACGTCGCCGGTGACACGGACCTGACCTGGACCCGGCTCACGCACTGGCGGGCCCAGCTGGCCGCGGCGCTGGACGTGCCGCCCTACGAGGACGTCACCTCCGTGGTGGTCGCCGGTGAGGTCGTCTCGCCGTCCACCGAGCTGATCGCCGGATGGCTGGCCTCCGCGCTCGGGGTGAAGGTGAAGCGGTCGCCGTCGGAGAAGAGCCAGGGCCTCGCGCTGGTCCGGCTGGTCCGCTCGTCGGGCACGATCGAGCTGGCCCGCCCGGACGGCAAGACGGCGAAGCTGACCCAGCCCGGCCAGCCGGACCGGCTGATCGCGCTGTCCCGTCGCGACGTGGCGGACTGCCTGTCCGAGGAGCTGCGCCGCCTGGACCCGGACGAGATCTACCACGAGGCCCTCACCGGCATCGCGGCCGTCAGCCGGGGCCGCACCCCGGTCAAGGTCTGACCCATCGCCGACGAGGTCCCGATCGCCGACGGGGCCCCCATCGCCATCGAGGAGAGCTCCGTGTCCGACACCGAGATCGACGTCCACCCGGATGCCGACGCGCTGGCCGCGGCCGTCGCGGCCCGGCTGGTCACCCGGCTGATCGACCTGCAGGCCGCGGGCCGCGTCCCCCGGGTCGTCCTGACCGGCGGCGGCGTGGGTATCGACCTGCTGCGCAAGGTGCGGGAGCTCCCCACCCACCAGGCCGTCGACTGGTCGCGGGTGGAGCTGTTCTGGGGCGACGAGCGTTTCGTCGCCCCGGACGACGACGAGCGCAACGACCGCCAGGCCCGCGAGGCGCTGCTCGACCACGTGGCGCTCGACCCGTCCCGGGTGCACCCGATGGGCGCCGATGACGGGTCCGGCCCGTCCGGGGCGGAGAAGGCGGCGCAGGACTACGCCGACCTGCTCTCCGGACTGGCCGGCGCGGGCGCCGCCGTGCCGGGTTTCGACGTCGTGCTGCTCGGCATGGGCGGCGAGGGACACACGCTCTCGGTGTTCCCGGACTCCCCCGCCGTGCACGAGACGCGGCCGACCGTCGTCGCCGTGCACGACTGCCCGAAGCCGCCGCCGGACCGGGTGTCGCTGACGCTGGCCGTCCTGGACCGCGCGCACGAGGCCTGGGTCGTCGCGGCGGGCGGCGCGAAGGCCGAGGCCGTGGCCGGGGCCCTCGGCGGGGCGGCCGAGACCGACGTGCCGGTGGCCGGGGCCCGCCGGGCCGGGACCACTCGCTGGCTGCTCGACACCGACGCGGCCGCGGCGATCCCCGGGTCGTGACCCCGGGGGCGGGGCCCGCTTCGTGACCCTGCCTCGTGACGCTGCCTTGTGATGTGGCCCCGCCTCACCTTCACGGTCGGCGACCCCCGCGGCTACGGTCCCGGCATGCGTATCGGTACCCCGCTCAGCCCGACTGCGACGCGCGTGATGCTGCTCGGCTCCGGTGAGCTGGGCAAGGAGGTCGCGATCGCCTTCCAGCGCCTGGGCGTCGAGGTGATCGCGGTGGACCGCTACCCGGGGGCGCCCGCGCATCAGGTCGCCCACCGCTGGCACGCGATCGACATGACCGACCCGGTCACGCTGGGCACGCTGATCGAGCAGGAGCAGCCCGACCTGGTCATCCCGGAGATCGAGGCCATCGCGACGTCGGCGCTGGCCGAGGTGGAGGCCGCCGGCACGACGGTCGTCCCGACCGCCCGCGCGGCCCGGCTGACCATGGACCGCGAGGGCATCCGGCGCCTGGCCGCCGAGGAACTCGGCCTGCCGACGTCGCCGTACGCGTTCGCGGACACGATCGACGAGGTGCACGATGCGGTGGCGAAGGTCGGCGTGCCGTGCGTGCTCAAGCCGGTGATGTCGTCGTCGGGCAAGGGGCAGTCGGTGATCCGGGACGCGGGCGACGCACAGTCCGCGTGGTCGCACGCGCTCGACGCGGGACGCGTGGCGAGCACGCGGGTGATCGTCGAGGGGTACGTCGACTTCGACTACGAGATCACCCAGCTCACCGTCCGCGGCAAGGACGGGACCCAGTTCTGCGAGCCGATCGGGCACCGTCAGGAGTCCGGTGACTACGTCGAGTCCTGGCAGCCGCAGCCGATGAGCGCGGCCGCGGCGGCCGCCGCCCGGGACGTCTCGGAGAAGATCACCGACGCCCTCGGCGGGCCCGGCGTGTTCGGCGTCGAGCTGTTCGTGCGCGGCGACGAGGTGCTGTTCTCCGAGGTCAGCCCGCGTCCGCACGACACCGGGCTGGTCACGATGGCCAGCCAGCGGCTCTCCGAGTTCGAGCTGCACGCCCGCGCCGTGCTGGGCCTGCCGCTGGACGTCACGCTGCGCTCCCCCGGCGCCTCCGCGGTGATCTACGGCGGCGTCGAGGCGAAGGCGCTCGTGTTCGACGGCGTCGACGAGGCACTCGCCGTCCCGGAGTCCGACGTGCGCCTGTTCGGCAAGCCGCAGAGCCACCCGAACCGACGGATGGGCGTCGCCG
>NZ_JADQDD010000215.1 GCF_019263595.1 Pseudonocardia sp. KRD291
GGCACTGTGGCCCGACGAGACGGCAGCCGGTCCGCAGCCGGCGACCGCGGGCTCGTCGGCCGCCGCGTCCGGCCCGCCCGGCGCGGCCGGGATCGCCGGCGGGATGCCGGCCACCCCCGAGCTGCTCGCCGCGGTGGACGCCCTCCCGCCCGCGCGGGAGCAGCCGCGGCTGCGCGGCGAGTCCGACCCGACGGCCCCGGACCCGTCGTTCCGCCTGACCCGGCTGCTGCGGCCGGTCCGCAGGATGCTGGTGCTGGCCGTCGCGCTGATCGCGGTCGACGCCCTGGCCACCCTGGCGTTGCCGACGATCGCGCGCTACGCCGTCGACGGCGGGATCACCCCGGGCGTGGGACGGGTGCTGCTGCTCGCCGCGCTGGCCGGGATCGCCGTGGTGGCACTCGACGCGCTCGTCGTCGGGGCGCAGACGGTGGTCACGGCCAGGGCCGGCGAGAGCCTGCTCTACCTGTTGCGCGTGCGCAGCTACGCCCACCTGCAACGGCTCGGGCTGGACTTCTTCGAGCGCGAGCTCTCCGGCCGGATCATGACCCGGATGACCACCGACGTCGACGCGTTGTCGACGTTCCTGCAGACCGGGCTGGCCCAGGCGTTCGTCAGCCTGCTGACGATCGTCGGCGTCGCGGTGGCGCTGGTGCTGACCGACGCGTCGCTGGCGCTGGTGGCGCTGTCCGGGATGCCGGTCCTGATCGTCGCCACGGTGATCTTCCGTCGGTACTCGTCGCAGGCCTACGAGGAGGCCCGGGAGCGGGTCAGCCTGGTCAACGCCGACATGCAGGAGAACGTCTCCGGTGTCCGGGTCGCGCAGGCCTACGTCCGCGAGGACCTCAGCGCCCGGCGGTTCAGCGAGCGCAGCGCCGACTACCGCAGCTCCCGGCTGCGCGCGCAGCGCTACATCGCCACCTACTTCCCGTTCGCGGCGCTGCTCTCCGACGTGGCGCAGGCCGCCGTGCTCGGGGTCGGCGCGAGCCGGATCGCCGGCGGGGACCTCACCCCGGGCGTCCTCACGGCGTTCCTCCTCTACCTGGCGATGTTCTTCGCCCCGGTGCAGCAGCTGTCCCAGATCTTCGACGGCTACCAGCAGGCCCGGGTGGGTCTGAACCGGATCTCCGGCCTGCTGCGCACACCGACCTCGGTGCCCGAGACGCCCGAGGGCGAGCAGGTCGCGGTGCCCGAGCGGCTGCGCGGCGAGGTGGAGCTGCGCGCGGTCACCTTCCGGTACCCGGGCGTCGCCGAACCCGCCTTGGACGACGTGTCACTCCGGGTCGCGCCCGGGGAGACGATCGCGCTGGTCGGGGCCACCGGAGCCGGGAAGTCGACGCTGATCAAGCTCCTGGCCCGGTTCTACGACACCGGCGAGGGTGCGGTGCTGGTCGACGGCGTGGACGTGCGCCGGTTCCCGCTGGCCGACTTCCGGCACCGGCTCGGCGTCGTGCCGCAGGAGGCGCACCTGTTCACCGGCGACGTCGCCTCGAACATCGCCTACGGCCGCCCGGACGCCGACCCGGGCTCGATCGAGGCCGCGGCCCGCGCGGTCGGGGCGTTGGACCTGGTGAGCTCGCTGCCCGACGGGTTCCGCACGCCGGTCGGGGAGCGCGGCCAGGGGCTGTCCGCGGGGCAGCGCCAGCTCGTCGCGCTGGCCCGGGCGGAGCTGGTGTCGCCGGACCTGCTGATCTTCGACGAGGCGACGGCGGCACTGGACCCGGCCACCGAGGAGACCGTGCTCTCGGCCGGCGAGGAGCTGACGCGGCGCCGCACCTCGTTCGTGGTGGCGCACCGGCTGGCCACCGCGGCCCGGTCGGACCGGATCGTCGTGCTCGCCGGCGGCCGGATCGTCGAGGAGGGCCCGCACGCCGAGCTGGTCGCCTCCGGCGGTTGGTACGCCTCGCTGTGGAAGGCCGGCGAGCTCGAACCGGAGCCCGACTCCCCGCTCGCGTCCCGCTAGCGGGCCCGCTCCGGACAGGCGTGCAGCGAGCGGCGCGCTCGTCGCAAAGGCTCCGACGAGAGTGCCGCTCGCCGGGTGGTGAGGGGGTGTGGGCGCGTGGCGCGGAGCGTCAGGCGAGGTTTCTGCCCGGAAGCGGGCAGGAATCTCGCTTTCGTCGGCTGCGGGGGTGCATGGTGGTGAGGTGCCGGCTCACGACGACCTCATCGCGCACCTGGTGCGCAGCACGCCGCTGAGTCCCGGTGAGGCGACACGGGTCGTCGCCGACGTGCTCGGCTACTTCGCCGAGCCTGCGGAGGGCTTCGTCCGGCGCCGGCACGCCGAGCTGCAGGCACGGGGGCTGCGCAACGAGAAGATCTTCGACCAGGTCGCGGCGGAGCTCACGCAGCGGCGGGTGTCGGCGCCCGCGTACTCGGCCCGCCAGCTGCGCCGCCTGGTCTACGGCTGAACCACCACCGACGTCGGGAGACACACATGTGCGGAATCGTGGGATACGTCGGACCGCGGGACGCCGTACCGGTCCTGCTGGAGGGCCTCGGACGGCTGGAGTACCGCGGCTACGACTCGGCCGGGCTGGCCGTGCTGCACGCACCGGCGAAGGGCCCCGCCGAGCTGCGGGTCCGCAAGACCCCCGGTCGCGTCGACGACCTGGCCGCGGACCTGCCCGCCCGGTTCCGCGGCAGCCCGGGCATCGGGCACACACGCTGGGCCACCCACGGCGAGCCGACCGCGGCCAACGCGCACCCGCACACCGACTCCTCGGGCCGGATCGCCGTGGTGCACAACGGGATCATCGAGAACGCCGACGAGCTGCGGGCGCAGCTGACCGCGGGCGGCGTGGAGTTCGCGTCCGATACCGACACCGAGACGGTCGCGCACCTGGTCGCCGCCGCGTTCGACGACGGCGCCGCGGACCTGGAGGAGGCCGTGCGCCGGGCGCTGCACCGGGTCGTCGGGGCCTACGGGCTCGCCGTCCTCGACGCCGCACACCCGGACCGGGTCGTGGTCGCGCGCAACGGCTCCCCGGTGCTGCTCGGGGTCGGCGACCGGGAGATGTTCGTGGCCTCCGACGTCGCCGCGATCGCCGGGCACACCCGCCAGGTCGTCTACCTCGACGACGGCGAGCTGGCCAGCCTGACCGCGGGCGGGTACCGGACGTTCACCCTGGACGACCGCGCAACGTCCAAGACACCGTCCACCGTGGACTGGGACGTGGCCGGCGCCGAGCGCGGCGACCACGACCACTTCCTGGCCAAGGAGATCGCCGAGCAGCCGCGCGCGATCGAGCGCGCGCTGTCCGGCCGGTTGGAGGAGCGGTTCGCCACCGCGCACCTGGGCGGGCTGAACATGGACGTCCGGGAGGCGCGCGCGTTCCGGCGGGTGACCATCCTGGGCTGCGGCAGTGCGTGGTTCGCCGGGGAGCTGGGCGCGCAGCTGATCGAGGACCTGGCCCGGATCCCGGCGCACGCCGAACCGGCCTCGGAGTTCCGCTACCGCAACCCGGTCGTCGAGCCGGACACGCTCTACGTCGCGGTCAGCCAGTCCGGCGAGACCGTGGACACGCTGGCCGCGGTACAGGAGTTGCAGCGCAAGGGCGGACGGGTGATCGGGATCGTGAACGTCGTCGGTTCCACGATCGCCCGCCAGGTCGACGGCGGGATCTACCTGCACGCCGGGCCGGAGATGTCGGTCGCGTCGACGAAGTCGTTCACCTCGACCGTCGTGGCGTTCGCGCTGCTGGCGCTGCACCTGGGCCGGATGCGCGACCTGTCCCCGAGCGACGGCGGCCGGATCGTGGCCGGGCTCGCGGCGCTGCCCGGGCAGATCGAGCAGATCCTCGACGACGAGAAGCGCACCGGTGAGATCGCCGCCGCGGCCGCCGAGCTGGCGCCGTCGCCGAGCGTGCTGTTCGTCGGGCGCCGGCACGGCTGGGCGGTGGCCCGGGAGGGCGCGCAGAAGCTCAAGGAGATCTCCTACTGCCACGCCGAGGCCTACGCCGCGGCCGAGCTCAAGCACGGTCCGCTGGCACTGGTCGGGCCGGAGCTGCCGACCGTCGCCGTGGTGCCCGAGGACGACCTGCTGGAGAAGAACACCTCCACCCTCGCCGAGATCCGGGCCCGGCGCGGGCCGGTGCTGGCCGTCGGGCACCGCGACGTCCCGGGCGCCGGGCGCACGCTGGTGGTCCCGCGCAGCGAGCCGGAGCTGGACCCGGTGCTGCTCTCGATCCCGCTGCAGCTGCTGGCCTACCACGCCGCCGTCGCGCTGGGCCGCGACGTGGACCGGCCGCGCAACCTGGCCAAGAGCGTCACGGTGGAGTGAGCTCCATCGGGGTGAGCACGACGATCCGGTACCCGTCTCCTTCGGAGAGCAGCTGGTAGCAGAAGCGTTCCCGTGCCCGGCCGCCGTAGGACCAGGTGACGTCGGCCCAGATGGTGCCCGGGGCACGCGCCATCACGACGACGTCCGGGGAGGCCTCCTGCACTCCCTCGTACTGGTCCCAGGAGGCGGCGAAGAACGCCTCGGTCTGCGCGGCGTCGGTCACGGGGACCGACCCGCCGGGGGCCACGATCAGGGACGGGACGGCGTACATGCCGCCGATCGCCTTCTCGTCCCGGGCCAGGAGCGCGGCGGCGTAGCGGTCGAAGAACGCGCGGGCGGCGGACTGCGTGTCGGTGTCGATCTCGGTGTCGGTCACGGCACCGACGGTACGAAGGAACCCGGACACGCCTATGTCGTGTTTACGATGCGGTCGTGGACCATCGCAGCCGGCTCGCCGCGGACTCCCGCGACGGGCACCTGGCCCTGCGCCGCGTCGAACGCCAGCAGGTGCTGATCGAGCGCCTGCACGCGGCACGCGGCGGGCGGATCCGGCTGGCCGACCTGGCGTGCGGGCTCGGGGTGTCGGTCCGGACGGTGGCCCGCGACGTGGAGCGGCTGCGCGACAGCGGCGCGCCGCTGCGGGTCCACCGGGGCCGCGACGGCGGCGTCAGCCTGCCAGCGGCCCGGGCCACGATCTCGATCGAGTTCGACCTCCCGGAGACGGCCGCGCTGATCTCCAGCCTCGCGGTGCTCGGGCCGACCGTCAGCGACAGCGCCGCCTCGGCGATGCGCAAGCTGGCCGCCGCGGTCCGCCCCGCTGAGCCCGGGGACGGCAGCTAGTCGAGCAGGCGCTTCGCGCGGGCGGCGACGGCCGCGCGGCGCGGGTCGTCCGGACCGAGGAGCTCGAGCAGGCGTTCGTGCGCCTGCAGGTCCTCCTCGGCCAGCGGGTGCTCGGCGAACCGGTGGGTGAGCTCCACGTCGTCGGTGGCGAGCACGGCGTTGCGCAGGCCTGCGGTCAGCTCGTCGCGCAGGTCGCGCACGGCGGGGGCGTCGGAGCGGGGCAGCAGCGGCCCGTGGCAGGCCTCGAGCGCCTCCCCGACCCGTCCGGCGCGCAAGGCCGCACGGACCCGCAGGAAGTCCGCGTCCGGCTCGGTGGTCAGGCGGTACGGGCGGGTCAGCAGCACGTCGGTGCCCAGCAGCGCGCGGAGCCGGTGGATCTCGCCGCGCAGCGTCGTCGGGTTGCCCTCGTCGCCGTAGAGCATGAGCGTGAGCTGCTCGCCGGACAGGCCACCCGGGTGCAGCGCGAGCGCGGTGAGGATCTCGGCCGGGCGCAGCGACGCCGGGGCCTCGCGCTCCCCGATCGTGATCAGCGGGGTGCCGGCGCCGGTGAACCGCAGTGCGATCCCGGACGCCCGCTCCGTGGCCCGCACCCGCCGCCGCCCCGGCTCGGGGTGGAGCAGGTAGCCCTCGGACAGCGACTCGACGACCATCTCCCGGCCGTCCTGCAACCGGACCCGGTCGGTGCCCTCGGGGACACGCACCCGTTCCGGGAACCGGCCGTAGGGTGCGCTGGCGATCACCCGCCCGGACTGCGAGAGCAACGCCCCCTCGAGGCCGTGCAGCCCGGTCAGGTGCGGCATGTTGCGCACCCGCAGGCGCTCGTCGGCGATCGCGAGGCGGACCCGGAGCTGGTTCTCGGCCAGCTGTGCGGTGGCCGAGACGAGCTGGACCAGCGCCGGGTGCAGGGTGTGCAGCGGCCCGCTGATGTCGATCGCGCCGACGATCGACCCGGTGTCCGGGTCGTGCACGGGCGCGGCCACGCACGTCCAGTCGTGGTAGGCGCGCACCAGGTGCTCCGCGGAGTGGATGCGGACCGGCGCGTCCACCGCGAGCGCGGTGCCCATCGCGTTGGTGCCGATCGCGTCCTCGGTCCAGCGGGTGCCCTCGAACAGCCCGACGTCGTCGGCCGAGCGCAGCAGCCCGTGCGCGCCGTCGCGCCAGAGGATGTGCCCGTCCGCGTCGGTCACGAGCATGACGTGCATGGCCTCGTCGGCGATGCTCACCAGCGTCCTGCGCAGCAGCGGCATGACCTCGCGCAGCGGATGGCCCTCGCGCAGCTCCGGCAGGTCCTCCGGGGCGTAGACGACCGGCGGCGTCCGGTTCTCCGGGTCGACCAGCGCGGCCAGGCTGCGCTGCCAGGAGTCGGAGACCACGGAGCGCGGGCTCCCGGCGTTGCCACCGGAGCCGAGGTCGTCGTCGTAGATCCGGCGCAGTCGGTTCGCGTCCGCGACGAGCTCGTCGGCGGACGACACGGCGTCACCGTCGCCCATCGTCACCTCCGCAGAACCTGGTGCCGGGTGGCACCGGAACGAACACAGGACCCCAGGGTAGGCCGGATACGGCGTCCGGTCGTGTACGACCGTTGCCCGGACCTCTTCCGGTCTGATCATCATGTTACCCATGTCACACGTGCATGTGCATTCGACTGCAACGTGAAGGCAACGTGGCGCTACCTACCGTTCGCCCCCAGTACCCGCCATCGGCGGCGGGACCTGCACGTCCGGGAGGACATGGCGATGACGCTGGAAGCCGTTCGCGAGGCCACCGACGTGACGCGGCGCGGTCGCGACGCCGTCGAGGTCGTACGGCGGACGGCGCGGGTACTGGTCGTGGACGCGGAGCCGGTCGTCCGGCACGGGCTGCGCGCGCTGGTCGCCGCCGAGCCCGACCTCGTGCACGCCGGGGAGGCCGCCTCCCCGCGGGACGCGTTGATGGCCGCCGAGCGGACCCGTCCGGACGTGATCGTGGTGGACATCGAGTTCGCCCGCGACGAGCGACCCGGCCTGGACCTGGTGCGGGCGCTGCTCGAGCGTTGCCGGGGCGTGCGCGTGCTGGTGCTGACCGGATGCCGTGACCGCGAGGCGATGATGCGGACCGTGCGCCTGGGCGTGCACGGGTACCTGCGCAAGGGCGCCGACACCGCCGACATCGTGCGCGCGCTGCGGTCCGTGCTGCGCGGCGAGGGCGTGTTCGACCCCGGCACGAACGCGGCGCCGCTGCAGGTGCTGCGCGACCCGTCCGGCGACGACGTCCCGGACATGTGCCGCAACGCATCGCTGACCGACCGCGAGAACCAGGTGCTCAAGCTGCTCGCTGTGGGGATGAGCAACCGGGAGATCGGCGCCCGGCTGGTGATCTCCGAGGCGACCGTGAAGTTCCACGTGCGCAACCTGCGGGACAAGCTCGAGGTCCGCCGACGCACCGAGATCGTCTACACCGCCGCCCGCCAGGGCATCGTCTAGCCGGGCCGGGGCGGCGAGGGAGACCCCGCCCCGGCCCGAGCCGCTGCACCTGCGCCTGCCCGGCAGAACCTGGGGCGCGGTTCACCCGAAGAAGACCTCGGCCTCGGCGTAGAGCGACGGGTCGACCGTCTTGAGGGTGTCGGTCGCCTCGGTCAGCGGGCAGGTGACGATGTCGGTGCCGCGCAGGGCGACCATGCTGCCCCACTTCTCGTCGTGCACGGCGTCGATCGCGTGCAGCCCGAACCGGGTCGCCAGCCAGCGGTCGCGCGCGGTGGGCGTGCCGCCGCGCTGGACGTGCCCGAGCACCGTGGTGCGGGCCTCCTTGCCGGTGCGGGCCTCGACCTCGCGGGCCAGCCAGTCCCCGATGCCGCCGAGGCGGACGTGGCCGAACGCGTCGGTGTCGCCGGTGCTCAGCGCCTCGTCGCCGCCCTTCGGCCGGGCCCCCTCGGAGACCACGATGATCGGTGCGTACTCGCTGCGGAAGCGGCTCTCCACCCATCCGCAGACCTGCTCGATGTCGAACTCGACCTCGGGCAGCAGGATCGCGTTCGCGCCGCCCGCCATCCCGGAGTGCAGCGCGATCCAGCCGGCGTGCCGGCCCATCACCTCGACGATCAGCGCGCGGTGGTGCGACTCGGCGGTGGTGTGCAGCCGGTCGATGGCCTCGGTCGCGATCTGTACCGCGGTGTCGAACCCGAACGTGTAGTCGGTGCCGGACAGGTCGTTGTCGATCGTCTTCGGCACGCCGACGACGTGCACCCCGGCCTCGTGCAGCTTCGCCGCGACGCCGAGCGTGTCCTCGCCGCCGATCGCGATCAGCGCCTCGATGCCACGGTCGGTGAGCGTCCTGCGGATCCGCGCGACGCCGTCCTCGTGGGCGAACGGGTTGGTCCGCGAGGAGCCCAGGATCGTGCCGCCGCGCGGCAGCAGACCGCGCACGGCCGGGATGTCGAGGGTCATCGTCAGGCCTTCGAGCGGGCCGCGCCAGCCGTCCCGGAACCCGACGAAGGAGTACCCGTACTCCGGGATCCCCTTGCGCACCACGGCCCGGATGACGGCGTTGAGCCCGGGGCAGTCGCCGCCGCCGGTCAGTACTCCGACGCGCATGCTTGGGCGTCCTCTCCCTCGATCCAGTAGCTAAACCGCGCACACGCTAGTGCGACCGCCCCGGCGTCGGGCCGCCACCCCGGTCCCGGCCGCCGGGCGGACGGACCGGGCGGTCACGCCCGGTGTGGCGCAGACCTCCCGAGCCGGGTCATTCGTTCACCCGGCGTCCACGCGCGAGCCATCCTCCCGGCGCGGGCGCTACCTAGCGTTGCCACGACCACCACCGACGGCGCGCCCGGCGTGCCGCCCACCACCGGAGGAGAACGACCGTGGCGCAGCCCTGCCCCGACCCCGCTCACGACGCCGCGCCGGCCCGTCGCCCACTGCCGCTGCTCGCCCCGCGTCCCGTCCGCGGCGAGCGCCAGGGCCGGACCTGCCGTTACCGGTGCGGGGACGCCTGCTCGCGGGAGGCGCCCAACCCGACGTCGAACGCCTACTTCGGCGATGTGATGACCCGGGTGCTCGACCGGCGCGGGATGCTCCGCGCCGGGGCCGTACTCGGCCTCGCGACCGGTGCCGGGCTGGCCGTGGGCGCCACCCCCGCCGCCGCGGGCACTCCCACCGCTCCGGTCGGGCCGGTCGCCGCCGCGGCACCGGGGCCGGGTGGGCAGCCGCCGCGCGGGCTGCGCTACGAGACGGTCGCGCCGAACAGCGCCGATGCGATCACCGTGCCGACGGGGTACGCGAGCGACATCGTGATCCGCTGGGGCGACCCGATGTTCCCGGACTCCCCGGAGTTCGACTTCGAGGCCCAGACCGCCGCGGCCCAGGAGCGCCAGTTCGGCTACAACAACGACTTCTGCGGGATCCTGCCGATCGAGGGCCGGGGCCGGCGTTTCATCATGTTTTCCAACCACGAGTACACGCTCGAGCCGCTGATGTTCCGCGGCTACGACGAGGAGAACCCGACCGAGGAGCAGATCCGGATCGGGATCGCCGCGCACGGGCTCGGGCTGGTCGAGCTGACCCGCGAGCGGGCGACCGGGAAGCTGACCGCCGACCGCGACGGGAAGCTCAACCGTCGGATCACCGGCAGCACCGAGTTCGCCGTGGACGGTCCGGCCGCCGGGTCGGCGTTCCTGCGTACCGGCGCGGACCCGACCGGCACGGTCGTGCTCGGCACGCTGGGCAACTGCGCGGGCGGCGTCACGCCGTGGGGCACGTTCCTGTCCGGCGAGGAGAACTTCAACGGCTACTTCGCCGCGCCCGCGGTGACCGACCCGAAGCTGGCGCGCTACGGCTTCGAGGAGGGCCCGTCCGAACGTCGCTGGGAGAAGCTGGACCCCCGCTTCGACCTGTCGAAGGAACCGAACGAGGCGAACCGCTTCGGCTACGTCGTCGAGACCGACCCGTTGAGCCCCGACGCCCGCCCGGTCAAGCACACCGCGCTGGGCCGGTTCAAGCACGAGGGCGCGACGGTCCGGCTCACCCGCGACGGGCGCGCCGTCGCCTACATGGGCGACGACGAGCGCTTCGACTACGTCTACAAGTTCGTCTCGGACAAGGCCATGCGCCGCGGGCAGAGCCGCGGCGCCCGCGAGCACAACGCGACGCTGCTCTCCGAGGGCACGCTCTACGTGGCGCGGTTCACCGGGGACAGCCCGGCCGCGCAGATCGACGGCACCGGGACGCTGCCCGCCGACGGGAAGTTCGACGGCGCAGGCGAGTGGATCCCGCTGGCGGCCGGGAAGCGTTCGTTCGTGCCCGGGATGAGCGCGGAGGAGGTCTACGTGTTCACCCGCCTCGCCGCGGACCGCGTCGGCGCCACGAAGATGGACCGCCCCGAGGACATCGAGGCGCACCCGCGCACCGGCAACGTCTACATCGCCTGCACGAACAACTCCGACCGCGGCACCGCGGGCACGGCCGGCCCGGACGAGGCGAACCCGCGCAAGGAGAACAAGCACGGGCACGTGATCGAGCTCGTCGAACAGCGCGCCGACCCGGCCGCCACCCGGTTCGGCTGGTCGATCCTGCTGGTCTGCGGTGACCCCAAGGACCCGGGCACCTACTTCGGTGGCTACGACAAGTCGCAGGTCAGCCCGATCACCTCACCGGACAACCTGGCGTTCGACGAGCAGGGCAACATGTGGATCGCCACCGACTCCGGCGAGGCCCTGAAGATCAACGACGGCCTGTACGGCGTGTCCCTGGAGGGCCCGACCCGCGGCCGTACGACGTTGTTCGCGAGCGTCCCGCGCGGCGGTGAGTGCTGCGGCCCGATCGTGCGCGACGACTTCGTGCTGATCTCGGTGCAGCACCCCGGCGACCTCGACGACGCGTCGCCGGAGCAGCCGGCCTCGACCTGGCCGGACGGGCCGGGGACCCAGCCCCGCCCGTCGGTGGTCGCGATCCGGC
>NZ_JADQDD010000216.1 GCF_019263595.1 Pseudonocardia sp. KRD291
GGCACGGCACCGCTCCTCCGTGAGCCGGCGCGCACACCTCGGACTCCCGCTGCCGGTCATCTCGGCCGCTGCGGGAACCGATGGCGCATACCGGCTTCCCTCGCTCCCGCGCGCCGACACCTCCCTGCGTGCGTCGGCGCTACCCGTTCGCGTCATGGCCGCCGCCGTCGCAGGCAGCGCACTCGCGGCCACGGCCCAGATGGCGCTGACCGAGGCACTGCCGTCCGCACTCGACGGCGACAATGTCCTCCTGCTCGGCGTTGGTGAACTGTTCCCATCCGGAAGGGCGGTCGCACCGGACGCGGCCGCCCCGGCTCCGGCCGCCCCGAACCCGGCCCTCATCGACGTAACGTCTGTGCCGGCAGGCGCGCCGACGTCGCTCGATCCGCAGGTCGTCGGTGCCGCGGACCTGGTCAAGGCGGCCGGGTTCGACCAGGCCCCCGCCGAGCAGGCCGCCCGTGCCGCCGTGCAGGCAATCCGCGCCGCCGAGCAGGCGGCCCGCGCCGAGCAGGCGGCCCGCGTCGCCGAAGGGGCTCGGGTCGCCGAAGTGGCAAGACTCGGGGAACGGGCCCAGGCTGGTGCGGACCTTGACACGTCGACGGGGTCGGTCACCGCGTCAGGTGGCGGCGTGCAGATGATGGTGGGACGTGTCAGCTCCGGCTTCGGGCCCCGCTGGGATGCCCAGCACAAGGGCCTCGACATCGCGGCACCGATCGGGACCCCAATCCGAGTTCCGCTCGATGGGACTGTGATCAGCTCTGGGCCGGCCAGCGGATTCGGGCTGTGGGTGCGGGTGCGACACACCGATGGCACCGTCACCGTCTACGGCCACATCGACCGCACGTTGGTCGAGGTCGGGCAGCGGGTGTCGGCGGGTGAGGCCATCGCTGAGGTCGGCAACCGCGGCCAGTCCACCGGCCCGCACCTGCACTTCGAGGTCATCGAACCGGGGGGCGACAACACCAACCCGACCCCATGGCTCTCCGAGCGCGGAGTCGGCTTCACCTAATCGGTCGCCTCGGACCGTGGTCACCAGAACGCGGGCTCGGGCGAGTATCGGCCTCGGCCCGGGCGTGCTGCCGGGTGCGCGCGGTGGCGGTCACGCTGAGCTGTGCTCCCCGTGAGCCGGCCCTCGATTGCCGACCGCTACGCTCCGCGAGACCAGACCTACTATCCCGCTACCGAGGTCACTTCGGACGTGGCGGTGGGGTCTGAAAGGGCCAGGCGACCGCTCGCGGAGGAGCAGCGTCCTCACGATGAGAGATGACTGCCCGTCCCCGAGCGGGTGGCAGCGAGATGAGGAGTTCGCGTGAAGAATGTTCAAGGGGCCTCCCGATCCAAGGTCGCGGCCGCGGTGGTGGCGGGTCTGATGACGATGGCGGGGTTGGCGCTTGCCGGGCCGGCCTCGGCCAGTGACGAGGCCGAGACCAGTCCCGTGGCCCGGGCCGCGCACGCCGAGCCATTGACGCCGGGTACTCCGTGCTCGGTGTCGGCGCGGTCGTGTGTGGACCTGGAGTCGCAGCAGGCGTGGCTGATCCGGGACGGCAAGGTGATCCGCGGACCGGTGCGAATCGCCTCCGGCGGGGCCGATCAGCAGACCCCGGTCGGGCACTCGTTCCGCGTCTACCGCAAGGACAAGGACCACGTCAGCGGGGAGTTCAACGGCCCCGACGGGCGCCCGGCGCCGATGCCCTACTCCATCTTCTTCGCCGACGGAGGGGTTGCCTTCCACGGTGGTGACCGGTCCCGTTCCTCGGCCGGCTGTATCAAGCTGGAGCTCGGCGACGCCCAGGCGTGGTTCAACGACCTGCAGAACGGCGACAAGGTCCAGGTCGTGAACGCCTCCACAGAGATGGCCGCCCGCGGTACCGCGACCCGCTGATCGGTTCGGTCCCGTCGGACCGCCGCGGCCCCATGAGGCGGTAACCTGCGGGTCGCACCTGGCTTGATCTCCATCAAACCCGGTGCGAGACAGACAGCACGGCAGGCAGTCCGCGAGCAAGGGACCCTGCCCGAGTTGAACCGACCGCGTCCAGCTCACCCGCAGCACCGAGGTGAGGACCAGGGCGCCGCCGGTGAGCAGCATAATGAAGGCGGTGCCCGCTCACGTTCCCGGCTGGCATTTGATGCGGTGGCGAGCGGTTGGGCAGGCCATCGAGGCCGAGCGCGATCAGACCTCCGCCCGTGCTGCGCAGGTGTTGGCGAGTTCGATCTGGCTGTGGGTAGCGACCTTCACACACCCTCCACCGTGCTGGTCCCGGCCGGCGCCAAGGCCTGGGCCGGGACTAACGAGAGCGCGCAGCAGCAAGGCCGAGGTGCGACTCGAGCCGATCCGGGTACGGGTCGGGCACACGTAGGCAGAACTCGTGTCGATCACCCGGCAGGGGTGGAGGGCGTGGTGAGCAGCGCGAACCCCTGCTGTCTCCAGGCGTCCATGCCACCGCGCAGCTCGACGACATCGCGGTAGCCCAGCCGCGCCAGCTCGGTGGCGGCGATGGCACTCATCCGACCCGACTTACAGTAGATCGCCAGTGATGTCGTGCGATTGGTCGGGAGGCGGGCGGCGTCGGTGGCGATTCGGTCGAACGGGACGTCGATGTCGGTTCCCTCGATCGCGCCCTCGAAGGGAACGTGGACATTGATCGTGGTTCGGGTGGGTTCGGCCACGGCGGCCGCGAATGCGGCGGGCTCGAGCAACCGGCTCGCCGTCTGGGGTGTCGATGACGCGCCGGTCTCTTGCCGCGTCGGGTCCGCTGGCGGCGTCTGGCCCGCCCCGCACCCCGCCAGAAGGACGGCCAGGAGCGCGGCGAGCGCCACCGGGGGTCGCCTGTGACTGCGAGTGCGCACGGAGCGCGACGAGGTCGACCGGAAGGTCGGGCAGTCGACCCGCCGGGTACGCCCGCTCCCATCTGTCCGAGGGTCTGGGGTGAACGGTGCCATGCCAGCAGCCCGTTCGCCTGTTCGTGACAACCGCCCTCCTCGATATATTTCCGGGCTCAGCGCCCTACCTAGGCTACGTAGCCACATAGTAGCTGGGTGCGGCCGAGGATGCGCTGCGCTCGAGAGCTCACCGGCCGGTGCCGACGGTGTGCTCGCAGCCCGCCATCTGTCTCAGGGGTACCGCTCAGATCCGTGATGGTGGGCTCGATCGCCATGAGGTGGTGTCGCTGCTGGCTGTTGTCGGGAGGCGTGTTGCCTTCACGTCCGATACGGCCGCTGTACCGGCGCCCTGCGATTCAGCACGCGGACAGTGCCTTGCCGCGGCCCAGCTTTCGGGTCGGCTCATCACTGTATGCGGGCATCATCGGCGGCACGGTGCCGCCGGCTCGCCGGACGTCGCGGCGGGAGCGCAGGTAGCTCGCAGGTCCGGCGAGCAGTCCCCGCATCCGGCGCCGAGTTGCGTCCTGGGGTAACGCCTCGCCCGCGGCGGCCTCTCGATCGGCGATGTGTCGCAGCCGGCCCAGCGCGGCCGGCAGCCTGCGGATGGCGATCGCCCTGGCGGGCGGGGACAGCGCGACTTTGGCCAGGAAGCTGCCCAGCCCGATCGCGTAGCCGTCGAGCTGCTGGCGCAGGGCGGCCTGGTCGGGCCGGTGGTGGTGCCACACATAGGCGCCTGGGGCGTATCCGAGGGTGTGCCCGGCGAGCACCATGCGGACCATCAGTTCGCAGTCCTCGCCGCCGTGTGTGATGGTTCCCGGTCCGAGCGCCTCGTCGAACCCGCCGATCGCGCGGGCGACGTTCGTCCGGACGGCGAGGTTCGCCCCGATCCCGAACAGCCCGGGCGAGAACGGGAAGATCGCCGAGTCGGAGGGCGGCTCAGCCAGGGAGAACCGTCGGGTCGCGAAGCCCTTGTTCCAGGCCAGCGCGGTGTCGGCGGCCCGCTCCTCGGGCCGGGCGAGGCGCGCGGCGAGCACCGGCCCGCTCACGCAGGCCAGCGACGGGTCGGTAGCAAAGGCCCCGGCGATCCGCATGGCCCACGCGTGGTCGACCTCGGTGTCGTCGTCGGTGAACGCGACGATCGCGGTGCGGGCTTCGGCCAGGCCCCGGTTACGGCCGACCGAGGCCCCGCGGCGCGGTTCTTGCAGGTAGCGCACCCGCGGGCTGGCGAAGGTCCGCACGATCCGCGCCGTCGCGTCGTCGTCCGGATCGTTGTCGACGACCAGCACCTGCAGTGCCGGGTGGCCCCCGGCAAGCACACTGTGCAGGCACCGGGCCAGACTCTGCGGGCGGCCACGGGTCGCGATGACGACGGTCACCGGTTCGTTCGACATCGGCGCCGGGGCGACGGCGGTGGGCGCTCCGAGCGGTGCGCAGGCCCTCTCGATCTGCGTGGCGCTGGCCCTGCCCTGGTGCAGCGGCACGGTGATCTGGCCCTGCGGTGTGCCGCCTGCTGTGACCAGCAGTCGCGCCGTCACGAAACACGAGCCGACGTCGAGGTCATGGCGCGGCGCGAGCCGATCGAACTCGGCCACCCAGGTCGGTCCGTTCAGTGCCATGTGTCCGAGTCTCCGCACCGCCGCTGTGGCAACGCTGAGAGCTGGGGCGAGCTACAGATGCAGGTCATCGGTGGGGTTGGTATGGAGGCCTGGGCTGAGGCCTCCCGCATGTGAACGTGGGTTTGCCGGCAGGAGTGGGTCCTGGCGGTAGAGCCACAGATGTGGGAGGCCCCAGTGAGCGGGAATGGTACGAGTGTCGGGTTGGACGTGCACGCGCGCTCGGTCGTGGCGTGCGGGCTGGACGGGCGGAGCGGGGAGCTGTTCGAGCGCCGCCTGTGCCCGGATCATGGCGAGGTGGCCGCGTGAATCAGGTCGTTGCCGGGCCCGGTCGCGGTCACCTACGAGGCCGGGCCGACCGGGTTCGGGCTGGCCCGGGCCCTGATCGCGGGCGGGATCGAGTGCACGGTGGTGGCGGCGCCGTCGAAGCTGCAGTGCCCGTCCGGGGACCGGGTGAAGACCGACGCCCGTGATGCCCGCCACTGACCACGATCTGGTTCGAGCGCCGAGCCTCCCGTCGAGGCCAGCTCGAGCCGGTGAACGCGGCCTGATCGCGGCAGTCCGGCTTGCTCGGTGATCAGGGCCGCGGGCCATCCCGGCCTCGGTACGGCCCACCAGTAGTCTGCTCAGCTGATCTGACGGGCGAAGACGACGGTGTTGTTCCGGTAGGAGCCGGCCGAGGCGTCGAACGGGCCGCCGCAGGTGATCAGGCGCAACTCGGGCCCGGGAGTGTTGCCGTACACGGTCTGTTGTGGGAATGCGTCCTTGGGGAAGCTGCGGACGGTGTCGACGGCGAACTCCACGACCGCTCCGTCGGCGCGGGTGGCCTCGATACGGTCGCCGACCTTCAGTGCGCCGAGCTCGTAGAACACCGACGGCCCATTTGCCGCGGAATCGACATGGCCGATGATCACTGATGGTCCTAATTCGCCCGGGGTGGGGGAGCTGCGATACCAGGCGGCCTGGTCGTAGAGCGGGCCCGGCGCCGGAACCTCCATGGTCTCGTCGGGATTGAGGCCGACCGAGTTCACTACGGAGGCCACTTTGATCGCCGGGATCCGCAGCGACGTCGGCGCAGACTCGGGTAGGCCCACCCGCAGCGGGGTCGAGGCCAGCTCGGACGGCATGGCCCGGATCGGCTCGGAGACCGGTGCGGCCGACGGGGCGGGCGGTGCACCCTGTGGTGCCGCGACGCCGTAGCCGACCAGGATCAGACCGAGGGCGGTGAGCCCAGCGGTGAGCATGACGATCCACCGGCGGCGGCGCGGCCGGTGGATCAGCGGGTCGTTCGACATCATTATCCCCCAGTTCCTCGGACGATGACGTGCGGACTCAGGACGTGCGGACTGTGCTCTTTGTCGTGGGATCGAGCACGATGCCGTACCGGCCTCGGTGTCGAAGTTCCTCGGCAGGTGCTGGGCCTCACCCGACGCGGCTCCGTCGACGTAGGTGTCGACCCGGCCGGTTGCCACAGCGCCGGTGACACCGCGGCCCACATCCAGTGCATTTGTTGATGCCCAGTGCATTGTTGATGCCAGGCATTCGGTGAGGCACACCGCGCGGTTCGTCCTGTGAACCCCGGCCGTGGCCACCGATCCTCGAACGTGCCGCCGGCGGCGCGTTCAGGTAGGGCGGCTCTTTAAGACCTGGTGCCATAGGTTCGCTGACTAGGCGGACCCGACCGAGCTTGGACTTGTCCTCGATCCCGTGCCGAGCGATCCGCATTTGCTCCCGCGCCGGTGCAGCCCGGGGCCGGCCGGGTCGTCCACGGCGGCCACGCATTGCGGGGTTGGTCTCGAGCAGCGGCTCCAACAGTTTGCTGTCGTGGCTGTTCGCCGCGGAAAGCAAGGCGTGCAGCGGGAGCCCGTTCGCGTCGCACCCGACGTGGTACTTCCGAGTCGGCTCTACCCTGGTCAGTGGGGGTTCGGACCGCTCGATCCTCGTTTTTCAACCGCTCCGGCACCCGTCGATGTAGCCGCGGGCCCAGTTCGCCCGGCCCATGAGCGGCCGGACGCGGCGGGAGCGACGGCTCGATCAGCTCCCAGAGCTGATCCTGAGCCAGTCGCTGCTGCTTCGTCACGACCGATGACGATCAACTGTGCTAGCTCGAAGATCACGTACCGACATCCCGGAATTGAGACCAGGCCATAGGCCGAGCCCAGGGCCTGCGGTCATCGGTCGTGGTCCGGGCCCGACTGCGGTCGGTCGGACCCGCGGCGGGGTGTTCAGCGCGCCCCAGCCGGACTCGGTGATCACGGTCATAGCCACCGCGACCGCGGCCCCGACCACCTCCGGGCGCAGGTTCAGCACCGCGGCGAGCGCGCCGGCAACACCGGCGACCAGCACGGCCGGCTCGCCGTGCGGCTGCAGAGCCTGCCGGGCGGGCGCGTACCGGTCCCCGTCACCGCACATCAACTCGCGCAGCTCGTCGACGAAGCGCCGGCCCACATCGACGGGCAGACGGGGCTTGCCGCGCGCTGCGCCGGCAGCGCCGATCACGCGAGCGGGCCTGCGGCGCGGGCCTTGCGCCGCCTCCCGGCTGGGCCGCGGACCCGGGATCGGCCCCGCCGGGGGCGGGCCCGCCGTGCTCCGCTGCGCCATCTCGAGTACCGCGGTCACCTTCTGCGCCAGGTCACCGGACGGGCTTGCTGCGACGTAGCGGAACACAGCGGACGGCAGGCGAGCATCGAGACCGTCGAACCAGTCGATCTCGGTGCCGCTCTCCTCGCTCGTGATGATCATCGGAACCTCCGGCTTCCTGTGAGAGCATGTACGTAGTCACTCCGTACGTCGCCGGACCGGGCTGGCATCGTTACAGAACCGAATAGACCGCACGATCCAGATGAATCGGACTGGGCACGCCGCACCGCGTGGCCAGATGACGACGAACAACCGTGACCCGGCGTGCGACGGGGTGACGCGGCGGGGTGACGTCGCGGGTTAGGCATTCTTGTTGTCGGTGCCGAAGCTGGGCTCACCGGGGGCGGACTGGTAGCCCCCGGCATTGGCCACGTACGGGAACTTGCTCTGGTAGGGCAGGTTGGTGTTGCTGGTGCCATCGCGCACCTGGCTCGCCGCGGCGTCGGGGGTGGAGGACTTGTCGACCAGCGGTGATGGTCGGCCCAGCATCCTCATCGGTTCGGGGCCGGCGGCTGGACGTGGGTCGCGGCATCGGGAGCGGTTGAGGGAGTGCCCGCCGGCACTGAGCAGGTTCGAGTTGCGCACCGGTCCCGACTGGCCCGAAGACTGCAGGTGCGCAGGCAGCCCTGTCGTCAGTGATCGACATCGCCACGACCGACGACGATCAACGGTCCCAGCCCGAAGGTCAGGTACCGACACCCCCGCTTTTTGAGACCAGGTCCTATCGTGGGGCACCCCTCGCGCGAGGGCCAGGAGATCAGGAGCTGGTGCCGCTTCGGCGAGTGTCGTCCGATCGTCGGCGCGCCCTGGTCGGCGGGTTGTCGTGTGCCACGCTGGGCATGTGGAGTGCAGTGGGGTGGGGCAGGTGATGCAGATCGGCGAGGCCGCCAACCGGGTCGGTCTGTCGTTGCGGACGATGCGGCATTGGGATGAGGTCGGTCTGGCTGTGCCCTCGGCGCGCTCGGTCGGCGGGTTCCGGCTCTACACCGAGGCCGACTTGGAGCGGCTCCTCGTGATCAAGACGTTCAAGCCGCTGGAGCTGAGCTTGGAGCAGATGCGCGAGCTACTCGCCACCATGGACGCCGTCGCCGCCAATGCCGCCGGTGCGGGGGAGGGCGACGTCGAGGCGGCGGATGTGCTGCTCGAGCGGCTGACGATGTTCCAGGCCGTGACCGACAGCCGCATCGAGGCTCTGCGGGCCCAGGCCCAGAGCTTGGAGACGTTGTCGCGGGAGCTGCGCCGGCTGGCCACAGACGGCGCCCGGGCTCGGTAGCCGGCGCAGGCGGGCCAGCATCAAGTCCCGGGCGCCGTCCCGGGCCGCGGTGGCAAAGAGCGCCTTCCGATCGGGCAGACGCTTGGTCGAGCACCTCGATCCGCGTCAGCGGCATCTCGGGTGGGTTCGACAGGCCCGTCCATGGTGGGCGTCTCCATCAGGTAGGCGTCGTCGACGGATGGTGGGGTGCAGCGGTGGTCGACCCCGCCCGGCCTGTCTGAATCGATCACCTCGGGCGCCCCTGGGTAGGCATCGGGGTGCGCCCGTGTCGTGGTCGGCGCCGCCGCCGGGACAGCGTCGTGGCGATGCGGTCGGGCAGCGGGCTGTGCTTGTGACCCAGTGCGGGCTTCTCGATCAGGAACCAGGACAGCACCGCCACCGAAGCGACGATCGCGAGCCCGCTCACGACGAACACTGGCGTCGCGGTGGTGCCGAGCCCGGTCAGCACGAGCAGCTGCAAAATCGGCCAGTGATAGATGTAGAGACCGTAGGACAGGTCCGCGCGCATCGACCACGGCCACCGAAAGCACGCTCCGAACCAGACCAACACGTAGGCCAGCGGGGCGGCACCGAGCACCCGGTAATCGTCGAACGCGGCCACGCTGACCAGGAAGACGATGGCCGACCCCACGGCCAGATCGGTGCGCATCGGGATCTTGTGGGCGTAGAGGTAGGCGATCGCGCCGAGCAGGAACACCAGAGTCAGGCGCAGCACGCGGTCATTGACCAGCACCGGCAACCCCGCCTCCTGCAGGATCGTCAACACGGCCAGTATCCCGACGATCAGCGCGACGACGATCTTCCGCCGGCGCAGGATCCCGCTGACCCCGAGGGCGGCGACGAGCACGTAGCAGAACGCCTCGAAGAACAATGTCCACACGGCGCCGTTGAAGCTGACCCCCATCGGGGTGTCGGCGAGGATGCCGGCGATGTCGTACTGCACGATCAACAGGCTGGCGTTGCCGAACACATAGCGCAGCGCCGAGGGCTCCCCGGTGAGCTGGGTGGTCGCGGAGAGGCCTTGGGCCAGCGCGGCCAGGGGTGCGACGACGAACGCGGTCACCAGCAGACACACCCAGAACCCGGGCATGATCCGTAGAAAGCGGTGCCACACGAACCGGGGGAACGAGTCGAGGGTCAGGAAGCTGCGGGTGACCAGGAACCCGCTGAGGATGAAGAACCCATCCAGCCCGAAATCGCCCAGCGTGGATAGCCCCCAGCGCGCCTGCGAGCCGGTGCGGATCCCGATCCCGTGGTCGACCGCGACCAGCAGGGCGAACGACAGCCGCAGCACGTCGAAGCTGTTGCGCCGTGGATCGAACCTGTCGCGCAGTGTCGCCATGACCGCCTCCCACTCCGGTGTAGCGCCAGTCGCAGCGGCGCGCCGCAGGAGGAGTCGCTGACCTACCCGAACTCTCCTCTTACGTTAGAGTCGTGTTCCTGTGGCGAGCCTGAGGATCGTCGGGATCGCGATGCTCGGCGAGCCCCATACCGGTCCGACGGGCAGAGGGAGTGGGCATCGAGTGCGCGACAGTGCACCACCGTCTGCAGGCGGCGAGCCGGGCTATCGGGTCCTGTTCACCAGGGCCAACGGACGCGGTCGCGGCACGATCGTGGTCGCAGACGCGGGCGAAGCGCACCGTGAGGCGCACTCCATCGCGCAGGCGGGCGGACGGGCACAGGTGCAGTACCTGACCCGCACGGGAGCACTCCAGACGTTGGCTACCTACCCCTGATGGGCGCGGGCGTTGAGACCGAGCGCGTCTCTCCGGCGGGCGCGCTCGCCGGCGCGCCCGACTGATTCTCGTCCTTGGCTCGCACTTCGAGCGGGGTCGGCCCGACATGCATCCGATCTCAGCTACTCGAGCGCAAATTGACCTCCGACACGTGACAGCAGCAGATCACGCATGCGTGCGAGCATCACACCGGCGTTCATATGGTGCAGCGTGGCCACCGATACGACGACGTCGAACGAGCCGGGCTCGAAGGGGCGGGTGAGGAAGTCACCGAGCACGTAGTCGACGTGCTCGTCACCATCGTCGCCCGCGCGCGTGGCCGATGCTTGCCCGGGTCGGCATCAATGCCGGTCACCTCGGAAACGATCGCCCGCAGGCAGCGGGCGAGAGTGCCCTCGCCGCAGTCGACATCGAGCGCTCGCCGGGCCCGGCCGGGGATCGCGTCGAGGATCACCGGGTAGTAGCGGATGTGTGGTTCCACGGCTCGGCAGTCGACGGCACAGCTCATCATTGCCGGCGAACCAGCCGATGCGGCCGCGGAACCGTCGCCCACCCCGTCACACGACCCCGGCTGCACGATGCGTCCTCTGTGGTCGGGCCGGGTCATCCACCCGTGGGGCCCCGGTCGCGGCGGGGCGACGTCCCCGCCCGCGCGGGGCGCGAGCCAACGAGTTCGCCGCCCGTAGCCGGTGGCCGGGGCCCACCCGGGCTTGCGCTGCGCCGCACCGGCCGAGTCGTCGGCGGGGCCGGCTGTGGCCGGGTCGGCGCATCGGCCCCCTCGTCTCCAACTGGCTGCCCGTGGTC
>NZ_JADQDD010000217.1 GCF_019263595.1 Pseudonocardia sp. KRD291
CGCCGTCCGGTCCCGAGGCCGAGGTCGTCGCGCTGACCAACGACCGGCGCGCCGACGCCGGGTGTGGCGCGGTGCGGATCGACCCCCGGATCACCGAGGCGGCCCGGCGCCACAGCGAGGACATGGCCGCGGCCGGCTACTTCGCCCACGACAGCCGCGACGGTCGCTCGTTCGCCGACCGGCTGTCCGCGGCCGGCTACCCGTCTCCCGGCGCGGAGAACATCGCCCAGGGCCAGCCCGACGCCGCGTCCGCGGTGGAGGCCTGGATGGACTCCCCCGGCCACCGCCGCAACATCGAGGACTGCTCGCTCACCACGATCGGCGTCGGCCTGGCCGGCGACGCCGACTACTGGACCCAGGACTTCGGCCGCTGACCCGCCGTCCGGCCGTCTCATGATCGGCGCAACCGGCAGGAAGACGACAGATCTGTCGCGTCCGTGCCGGTTGCGCTGATCATGCGGCCCGGGCGAGCGCATTCCGGACGCGGGCGACGGTGGCCACCGGATGGTTCATGACGTCGTCCCAGGTGAAGCGGAGCAGGCCCCATCCCGCGGCGAGCAGGTCGTTGCCCTTGCGACGGTCGGCGGCGAACCGCGCCCGGTCGGCGTGGAAGGCCCAGCCGTCGATCTCCACGGCGAGACGCGCGGCGGGGAAGGCCAGGTCGATCGCGCGGTCGCCGAACGGGTGGCCCACCACGAACCCGGTGATCCCCGCGGTCCGCAGCAGGCCGATCAGCCGCCGCTCGAGTGCGGAGTCCGCACGGTCGGCGGCCGCGACCAGCAGGATGCCCGCCTTCGCCATGCCCCGGGTCCCGACGGCCCGGCAGTAGGCCGCGTACAGGTCGTCGAAGTCCAGGTGGCGCTGCAGCGCGCGATCGAGGAACGCGGCGCCGTCGCGAACGACGGCGGCCGTCTCCAGCACGGTCAGTCCGAGGCCGGTGAGGGCGACCCCGCGGATCTCGGCCCGGTCGGCACAGTCGATCTCCCGCCGACGTGTCGCCACACCCGAGGGAGGTCGCCGCCGGCTCGACGGCGCGACCGCGACGTCGACCACCCGGCCCGGGTGGTCGAGCAACCGGTGCCAGAACGCCGCGGCCGGGCCGCTGATGAGCGACGTCGGCCCGGCCCAGAGCCACGCCGCCCGCACGCGCACCTCGTCGGTGAGCCGGTGGCCGCCGGTCAGGAACACCCCGGGTGCGACCTCGAGCCAGGCGCCGGAGGCCACCCGTCGCTGAACCGTCCGCAGCGACATCCCGAGCGCGGTCGCCTGGGCCCGGCTGATCACTCCGCCCTGACGGCGGAGGAGGTCGTCGATCTGCACCTCCGGAGCGTGACCGGCCGGACGCCGCGCCGACGCCGAACCGGGGAAACCGTTCGCGCCTGGGGTGATGATCGGCGCAACCGGCAGGAAGGCGACAGATCTGTCGCGTCCGTGCCGGTTGCGCCGATCATGCCTGGCGTGCGGCGGCCCCGGCTCAGCCGTCGAAGCGGTAGCCCATGCCGGCCTCGGTGATCAGGTACTTCGGCCTCGACGGGCAGGGTTCCAGCTTGCGGCGCAGCTGGGCCAGGTAGACGCGCAGGTAGTTGGTCTCCGACCCGTAGGCCGGGCCCCACACCTCGCGCAGGAGCTGTCGCTGCCCGACCAGCTTGCCGCGGTGGCGCACCAGCAGCTCGAGGATGCCCCACTCGGTCGGGGTCAGGTGCACCTCGGACCCGTCGGCGAGGGCGACCGTCTTGGCGGCCAGGTCGACGGTGAAGTCGGCGGTCGCGATCACAGCCTCACCGTCGACCGGCGACGCCGCGGCGCGGCGGACGGCGGCGCGCAGCCGGGCCAGCAGCTCGGCCATCCCGAACGGCTTGGTGACGTAGTCGTCGGCGCCGGCGTCGAGGGCGCGGACCTTGTCGCCGGAGTCGGCCCGGGCCGAGAGCACCAGGATCGGGACCGGGGTCCAGCCGCGCAGCCCGGAGATCACGTCGGTGCCGTCGAGGTCGGGCAGCCCGAGGTCCAGCACGACGACGTCCGGGTGCCCGTCGGCGGCCACCCGCAGCGCGGACCCGCCGTCCGCGGCGACCAGCACCGTGTAGCCGTGCGCGGTGAGGTTGATTCGCAGGGCGCGCAGGATCTGCGGGTCGTCGTCGACGACGAGCACCCGTGTCCCGGTCGCGGGCTCGCTCACCCGATCACCTCCGGCTCCGCGACCGCGCCGGCCGAGGGCATCGACACCACGACGGTCAGCCCGCCACCGGGGGTGTCCTCCGCCGAGAGCGTCCCGCCCATGACGGTCGTCAGGCCCCGGGCCACCGACAGCCCGAGCCCGACGCCGGGGGCCGCGTCCCGGTCACCGAGCCGCTGGAACGCCGCGAACAGGCCGTCGCGGGAGTGGCGCGGCACGCCCGGGCCGCCGTCGACCACCCGCAGCTCGACCCGGTCGGCGTGGGCGCTCGCGCGCAGCGCGACCGGGGCGCCCGCCCCGTGTCGCAGCGCGTTGTCCACGACGTTGGCCACCACCCGTTCCAGCAGACCGACGTCGGCGACGACGTCGGGGAGCGCCTCGTCGATCTCCACCCGGACCCGGGCGGCGTTCTCGACACCGTCCAGCGCGCGTACCGCGACCTCGCCGTAGCCGATCGGTGCGAGCAGCGGGTGCACGGCCCCGGCCGCGAGGCGCGACGAGTCGAGCAGGTTGTCCACCAGGCCGGTCAACCGGTCCGCGGACTCCTCCACGGTGGCCAGCAGCTCGGCCCGGTCGGTCCCGGACAGGCGCAGCAGCGGGTCGCGCAGGCTCCCCGCGGCGGCCTTGATCGAGGTCAGCGGGCTGCGCAGGTCGTGCCCGACGGCGGAGAGCAGCGCGCCGCGGGTCTCGTTCACCTCGGCGCGGTGCCGCGCGGACTCGGCCTCGGCGGCGGCGCGCTGGCTGCGCAGCGCGAGCAGCGCCTGCCCGCCGACGGTCTCCAGCAGCCGTCGATCGGCCGCGGGCAGCGACCGCCCGGTGCCGACCAGGTGCAGGCCCGGCTCCACCTCGACGTCGACGTCCGCCTCGTCCGGGCGCAGGCAGTCCGGCGGCCCGGACACGGCGACCAGGTGCCACCCGGCCCGGCCGGGGAGATCGGTGCGGTCGCCGGCCCGCTCGAGCAGCGCGGCGCACCGGAGCCCGAACGCCTCCCGCACCTTCTCCAGCAACCGGGGCAACGGGTCGGTGCGGGTGAGCACGGTCCGCGCGAAGGACGCCAGCAGCGCCGCCTCCGCCCGTGCCCGGGCGGCCTGTTCCGCGCGCCGCGCCGCGCGGTCCACCACGAGCGCGACCAGCACCGCGACCACCAGCATCGTCACCACGGTGATCAGGTTCCCGGTCTCGTTGATCGAGAGCGAGTACAGCGGCGGGGTCAGGAAGAAGTTCAGCCCGAACCCGCCGAGCAGCGCCGCGAGCAGCGCCGGGCCGAGCCCGCCGACGATCGCGACCACGACCGCGGCCAGGAAGAACAGCACCACGTCGGTGGACAGGCCGATCACGTCGCGCAGCAGCACCCCGGCCAGCGTGGCCACTGCGGGTCCCAGCACGGCCAGCACCCATCCGGCGCTCTGCCGGGAGGCGGGCAGGCCCCCGCGCAACACCGGCAGCCGCAGCGCCCGCCCGGCCGAGTCGTGGGTGACCATGTGCACGTCGATCGGGCCGGACTCCTGCACCACCCGCGCGCCGATGCCGGGGTCGAACAGCCGGGCCAGCCGCGAGCGCCGGGACGTGCCGAGCACCAGCTGGGTGGCGTTCACGCCGCGCGCGAAGTCCAGCAGCGCCGTGGTGACCGCGTCCGCGCCGCCGTCGCCGACCGCGGTGTGGAACGTGGCGCCGACGCCCTCGGCGAGGCGGCGCATCGCCATCGTGGCCCCGATCGGCGCCCCGACCAGCCCGTCGCCGCGCAGCACGTGCACGGCCAACAGGTCGGCCTGCCCGGCGCGCTTGGCGATCCGGGTGGCGCGGCGCAGCACCGTCTCCGACTCCGGACCGCCGGTCAGCGCGACGACGACGCGTTCCCGCGTCTCCCAGACGTCGGTGATCTTCTTGTCGGTGCGGTGGCGCCGCAGCGCGACGTCGACCTCGTCGGCCACCCACAGCAGTGCCAGCTCGCGCAGCGCGATCAGGTTCGGCACCTGGAAGTAGTTGGCCAGCGCCGCGTCCACCTTCTCCGCGGCGTAGACGTTGCCGTGCGCGAGCCGCCGGCGCAGCGCCTCCGGGGTGATGTCGACGAGCTCGAGCTGCTCGGCGCCGCGCACCACCTCGTCCGGAACCGTCTCCCGCTGGCGCGCTCCGGTGATCCGGTGGACGACGTCGCCGAGCGACTCCATGTGCTGCACGTTCACCGTGGAGATCACGTCGATGCCGGCGTCGAGCATCTCCTCGACGTCCTGCCAGCGCTTGGCGTTGCGCGACCCGGGCGCGTTGGTGTGCGCGAGCTCGTCGACCAGGACCACCTCGGCGTTGCGGGCGAGCACCGCGTCCAGGTCCATCTCCTCCAGCGCGCTCGCACCGTGCTCGACGCGGCGGCGCGGGATCACCTCGAGGCCCTCGAGCAGCGACGCCGTCCGCTCCCGCCCGTGCGTCTCCACGACTCCGACGACGACGTCGGTGCCGCGGTCCAGGCGCCGCCGCGCCTCGCCGAGCATCGCGAACGTCTTGCCCACGCCCGGGGCGGCTCCCAGGTGGATCCGCAGCTCACCGCGCTTGGTCACCACGCCATTGTCCGTTCCCGGCTCCGGTTGTCGACGGCGGCGCCCCGGAGCACGTCGAGCCGTTCACCGGGGTGGTCGGGAAGGTGTGGGCCGGCGCAGGACCGACCACCGGCGCCGGGCGAGCACTCCATCACCCGCGCGCGTCCCGCACGGCCAGGTTCAGCTCGGTGACGTTCACCGTCGGCTCGCCGAGGAAACCGAGCATCCGCCCGTCGGTGGCGTCCGCGACGAGTGCACGCACCCGGTCGACCGGCAGCCCGGTCACCCGCGCCACCCGCATCTCCTGCAGCGCGGCGTAGGCCGGGCTGATGTCCGGGTCCAGCCCGGACGCCGACGCGGTGACGGCGTCCACCGGCACCGCCGAGGGCGCCACGCCCTCGCGGCCGGCGATCAGCGCCTGCCGCTCCCGCACGTCCTGCAGCAGCTCGGCGTCGAAGCCGCCCTTGTTCGACCCGCCGGAGGTCGTGGTGTCGCCCGGGCCGAGCGCGCCCTGTGACGACGCCGAGGGACGGGTGTGGAAGTAGGGGTCGGCGGCCGGGTCCGCGGGGACCGGGTCCACCCCGATCAGCGACGACCCGGCGCCGCCGGCCACGATCGACCCCTCGGCCTGCCCGGACAGGCCCGGGATCCGGGACACCCCCCAGATCGCCAGCGGGTAGACGAGGCCGCAGAGCACCGTCATCACGAGCAGCAGGCGCAGCCCGGTCGCCGTCTGGCGGCGCAGCGTGGTCAGCATGTCTCCCATCTCCTCCGTCACAGTCCCGGAATCAGTCGGACGAGCAGGTCGATCAGGAAGATCCCGACGAACGGGGTCACCACACCGCCCAGCCCGTAGATCAGCAGGTTGCGGCGCAGCAGGTTCGCCGCGGACGAGGGCCGGTAGCGCACCCCGCGCAGGGCCAGCGGCACCAGTGCCACGATGATCAGCGCGTTGAAGACGACCGCGGACAGGATCGCCGACTGCGGGGTCGCCAGCCCCATCACGTTCAGCGCGCCCAGCGACGGGTAGAGCGCCAGGAACATCGCCGGCAGGATCGCGAAGTACTTGGCCAGGTCGTTGGCGACCGAGAACGTGGTCAGCGCCCCGCGGGTGATCAGCAGCTGCTTGCCGATCTCGACGATCTCGATCAGCTTCGTCGGGTCCGAGTCCAGGTCGACCATGTTGCCGGCCTCCTTGGCCGCGGCCGTCCCGGTGTTCATCGCGACCCCGACGTCGGCCTGGGCCAGCGCCGGCGCGTCGTTGGTGCCGTCGCCGGTCATCGCGACCAGGCGTCCGCCCTCCTGCTCCGTGCGGATCAACGCCATCTTGTCCTCGGGCGTGGCCTCGGCGAGGTGGTCGTCCACCCCGGCCTCGGCCGCGATCGCCCGGGCGGTGCGCGGGTTGTCGCCGGTGATCATGACGGTGCGGATGCCCATCGCGCGCAGCTCCGCGAAGCGCTCCCGCATGCCCGGCTTGACCACGTCGGAGAGCCGGATGACGCCGAGCACCCGGGCGCCGGCACCGTCGGCGGTGTCCGCGGCGGCGACGACCAGCGGCGTGCCGCCCTCGTCGGAGATCGTGTCCACCAGGCGGTCCACCTCCACCCGGTCCGTGGCGTGCGCCCACGCCAGCACCGAACCGGCGGCACCCTTGCGCACGACCCGGGCGGTGGCCCCGACGCCGGTGCCGCCCGGGATGTCCATGCCCGACATCCGGGTCTGCGCGGTGAACGGGACGAACCGCGCCACCGCCTCGGCCCGGTCGGCCTCCGGGGCCAGCCCGTACTCCGACGCGCAGAGCGCGACGAAGCTGCGTCCCTCCGGCGTCTGGTCGGCCAGGCTGGACAGCCGGGCCGCCTCGGCCAGCTGCTCGCGGGTGGTGGCCCCGACCGGGCGCAGCTCGGTCGCCTGCCGGTTGCCGAACGTGATGGTGCCGGTCTTGTCCAGCAGCAGCGTGTCGACGTCGCCGGCCGCCTCGACCGCACGGCCCGACGTCGCGAGCACGTTGCGCTGGACCAGCCGGTCCATCCCGGCGATGCCGATCGCCGAGAGCAGCGCGCCGATCGTGGTCGGGATCAGGCACACCAGCAGCGCGGTGAGCACGGTCAGCGACACCTGCGAGCCCGCGTAGGCGCTCATCGGCGAGATCGCCACGACCGCCAGCAGGAAGATGATCGTCAGCACCGACAGCAGCACCGTCAGCGCGATCTCGTTCGGCGTCTTCTGCCGGGCCGCGCCCTCGACCAGCGCGATCATCCGGTCGACGAAGGACTCACCGGGCTTCGTGGTGATCCGCACGACGATCCGGTCGGAGAGCACGGTGGTGCCACCGGTGACCGAGCTGCGGTCACCGCCGGCCTCCCGGATCACCGGCGCGGACTCGCCGGTGATCGCCGACTCGTCGACGGTCGCGATGCCCTCGACGACGTCGCCGTCGCCCGGGATCGCCTCGTTCGCCTCGACGACGACGACGAGGTCGCCGATCGTGAGTGCGGTGCCGGGGACCTGTACCTCGCTCCCGTCCGGGGTGAGCCGCCGCGCCGTCGTGTCCCGCTTCGTCGCGCGCAACGACTCCGCCTGTGCCTTGCCACGGCCCTCCGCGACGGCCTCGGCCAGGTTCGCGAAGATCACCGTGAGCCACAGCCAGACCGCGATCAGGATCGCGAACACGCTCGGGTCGATGACCGCGAGCACGGTGACCAGCGCCGAGCCGACCCAGACCACGAACATGACCGGGTTGGACAGCTGCACCCGCGGGTCGAGCTTGCGCAGCGCGTCCGGGAAGGAGGCGACGAGCCGGCCCCAGTTGAACGCCCCGGCCGCCACCGGGGCGGACGGTGCCTCGCTGCGCGGTTCTGTCCGTACCTCGGTGCTCACCACGTCGGTTCCCTTCTCGTTCCGCGTGGGGGCGTTCACGACAGCGCCTCCGCGATGGGTCCCAGCGCCATGGCCGGGAAGAACGTCAGTGCCGCGACCAGCAGCACGGTGCCCCCGACCAGCGCCCCGAACAGGACGCCGTCGGTCGGCAGCGTCCCCGCGCCCGGTTCGACATGTCGCTGGCGCGCCAGCGACCCGGCCAGCCCGAGCACCGCGAGGATCGGCACGAATCGGCCGAACAGCATCGCGACCGCGAGGCTGGTCTGGAAGAAGTCACTGGTCACGGTGATCCCGGCGAACGCGCTGCCGTTGTTGTTCGCCGCGGAGGCGTAGGCGTAGAGCACCTCGGAGAAGCCGTGCGCCCCCTCGTTGTTGAGCGCGTCCGCGGTACCGGGCAGCGCGATCGCCAGTCCGGAGCCGAGCAGCACCAGCGCCGGCATCGCCAGGATCGAGACGGCGGCGTAGGTGACCTGGACGCGTCCGAGCTTCTTGCCCAGGTACTCCGGGGTCCGCCCGACCATCAGCCCGGCCAGGAACACCGCGATGATCGCCAGCACCAGGATCCCGTAGAGCCCCGCCCCCGCACCTCCCGGCGCGACCTCGCCCAGGAGCATGTTCAGCAGCGTGATCCCGCCGCCGGCGCCGGAGAAGCTGTCGTGCAGCGAGTTCACCGCACCGGTCGACGTGCCGGTGGTCGACACCGCGAACAGTGCCGAGCCGGGGACACCGAACCGGAGCTCCTTGCCCTCCATCGCCCCGCCGGCGGCCAGAGCGGCCGGGCCGTTCGGGAACGTCTCGGCCAGCCAGGTCAGGCCCAGGAACACGGCCCAGATCCCGCCCATCACCGCGAGCAGCACGGTGCCCTGGCGCCTGTTGCCGACCATGATCCCGAACGTGCGTGTCAGCGCCACCGGGATGACGAGCAGCAGGAAGATCTCGAACAGGTTCGACAGCGCGTTCGGGTTCTCGAACGGGTGCGCGGAGTTCGCGTTGAAGATCCCGCCGCCGTTGGTGCCCAGCTCCTTGACCGCCTCCTGGGACGCGGCCGGGGCCAGCGGCAGCGTGCTCTGCGCGCCGTCCACGCCGGTCACGTCGACGCCGGAACGCAGCGACATCACGGTGCCCATGGCGACCAGCGCGATCGCCGCGACGACCGCGAGGGGCAGCAGGATCCGGGTGACGCCCCGGGTCAGGTCGACCCAGAAGTTCCCGATCCGGCCGATGCCGTCCCCCTCACGGCTGCCGCGGGTGGCGAACCCGCGCACCAGGGCGACCGCCACCGCCATCCCGACCGCGGCCGATACGACGTTCTGCACGGTCAGGCCGGCCATCTGCACGGTGTGCCCGAGCACGGCCTCCGGCACGTAGGACTGCCAGTTCGTGTTCGTCACGAACGACACGGCGGTGTTGAACGCCATCGCCGGCGCCACCGTCGTCGCGTCGTCGGTGCCGCGGCCGAAGGCCAGGGGCAGCAGCGGCTGCAGGCGCTGGAGCAGGTAGAGCAGCACGATCGAGGCGAACGAGAAGCCGAGCACGCCCGCGGCGTAGGTCGTCCAGCGCTGCTGGACCCCGGGGTCGACCCGCACGATCCGGTAGAGCAGGCGCTCGGCGCGCCAGTGCTTCTCATCGGAGTAGACCCGCGCCATCCAGCCGCCGAGCGGCTTGTAGGCCAGGGCCAGGAACAGCACGAGGACACCGGCCTGCAGGAGGCCGGCCACGGCAGGGCTCATCAGAACCGCTCCGGGCGCAGCAGCGCGATCACCAGATAGACGAGCAGGACGAGTGCGATCAGCCCGCCCACAATGTTGGTGATCACAGTTTGTCCAGACCGCGCAGCAGCAGTGCGAACACCGCGAAGCTCGCGATCAGCAGCAGGGCGAATGCCAGGTCGGCCACGGACCACTCCTCGAACCCTCCCGACCGGTACCTCCGGGGGAGCCGACGAAGCGTGCGCGCGACACCGGCCCGCCCCGCGCCCCGTTACGGCGGCTTGACGACCGTGACCGGCGTTCTTGACGTCTCCTTGACGCCCCGGTGAGGCCGGTCACCGCAGCACCGCGGCCACGTCCGGACAGCCCCGGCGCGCATCCGCGGCTACGCTGCCGTGCAGCCCGACACCGGCCCGCCGCGGACCGGTCACGGGCCGGGACCGCAGCGGAAGGGGCGCACGATGTCGGTGATCGACAACGCCGTCTACGTCGAGGGCCGCCGCACGGCCGACCCGTCGTCGTTGGACCAGGCACTGGACGCGCTGCGCGGCTGCCAGCACGACAGCGCGCACCGCGCCGACGACCGCTCGAAGAACGGCGAGGTCGCCGCCGACCAGTGCTTCTGCTGGATCGGCATGCTGCGCCCGAGCGAGGAGGAGCTCAACGACGTCGCCGCCGAGTTCGAGCTGCACGGGCTCGCCGTCGAGGACACCGTCAACGCCCACCAGCGCCCCAAGATGGAGCGCTACGGCGAGACCCAGTTCGTCGTGCTGCGCCCGGCCCGCTACGTGGACCCGGTGGAGGTGGTCGAGCTCGGTGAGGTGCACCTGTTCATCGGGCCGGACTTCGTGATCACCGTGCGGCACGCCGAGGAGCCGGACCTCAGCGAGGTCCGCCAACGCCTGGAGGACGACCCGGCCCTGCTCGCGCACGGCCCGTACGCGGTGCTCTACGCGGTGCTGGACAAGGTCGTCGACGACTACGGGCCGGTCCTCGACGGGCTGCAGGACGACATCGACGAGATCGAGGTCCAGGTCTTCGGTGGGGACCCGGGCGTGTCCCGGCGGATCTATCAGCTCACCCGCGAGGTGATCGCGTTCCAGCGGGCGGTGGAACCGTTGCAGGAGATGTTCGGCGAGCTGCGCGGCCGGTTCGCCAAGAGCGGCGACGCGACCGACCTCGAGCTGCGCAGGCTGATGCGCGACGTGATCGACCACGCGACCCGGGTGATGGAGCGCACCGAGGGCTTCCGGCAGCTGCTGACCAACATCCTGACCGTCAACTCCACGCTGGTCGCGCAACGGCAGAACGACGAGATGACGCGGCTGACCGAGGCCGGCTTCCAGCAGAACGAGCAGATGAAGAAGGTGTCGTCGTGGGCCGCGATCCTGTTCGCGCCCAGCCTGATCGCCGGCATCTACGGCATGAACTTCGACGTCATGCCCGAGCTGCACTGGACGTTCGGCTACCCGTTCGCGTTCGCGCTGATGGTGCTGCTGGCCGTGGGACTGTTCCTCGGCTTCAAACGGCAGGGGTGGCTGTAGCCCGTCACGGGCCCGACCCTGGCCGCCGGCTCGGCCAGGCCCACCCCACCCGGTGAGCGAAAGCTGCTC
>NZ_JADQDD010000218.1 GCF_019263595.1 Pseudonocardia sp. KRD291
GACGGGCCGATCCGGACCTCTCGGCGCGGCGGGACGCGGTGACGTACCCACCCCGGAGAGGCGCGATGTCACGCTCCGCCGGGCTCAGCCGACCCGGGCCCGGTCCCGGTGACCCGAGGGCATCCCGGCCGGCGGCGGCTCCGGCGGGCGCATCCGCGGCAGGAAACGCCCGGTGCGCTGTAGGTAGGCGCTGTACTCGTCGCCCAGGGCGCGGCCCAGGCCCGGCTCGTACACGGCGCGGGCCTGGATCTGCACCGCGACCAGGATGAGCACTCCGGCCAGCACGCCGATCAACGTCGGCGACATGGCCAGCATCCCGGCGCAGCCGACGATCAGGCCGGTCAGGCCGGGGTTGCGCACCCACCGGTAGAGCCCGCCGGTGGCCAGCACCGGACGCGCCCGGTCGGGGTCGTCCCCGGACCCGGCACCGGACGCCGCCCCGCTCCCGGTGTCACCCGCGGCCTCGGCCGCGCGGCTGCGCCACAACGAGCCCAGCTGCAGCTGCGCGAGTGCGACCACCGCGAATCCGAGCAGCAGCACCCCGGCCCCGAGGACGGCGACGCTCGGCGCGGACAACAGCGCGATCGGCTGCAGCACGTCCAGGGCCACCAGCACCGGCGCGGCGAAGCCGAGCACCGCGGCCAGCACGAACAGCGCCCGCGCCCACCAGGCCGGCGAGCCGGGGGTGCGCGGCGCGTTCAGCGTCCGGGGGTGCCGGACCGCGTGCGTGCGCCTGCGGACCAGCATCGTGACCGCGACCGCCGCCAGGCCGAGCCCCAGTGCGATCCACCCCGTCAGGTGGTGGTTGAGCAGGACGGCCATCGTCGTCCAGGCCTGCGGGCCGCCGAGCTGCCCGACCGCCTCGACGCCCAGCCACAGACCGAAGACCACGAACAGGGTGGCCGCGCCGACGGCGATGACCCGTTCCGGCAGGCGTCGGCCGAGGTGGCGCCCGACCACGATCGCGAGCGCGTCCGCGATCACCATGCCGACGGTCGAGCCGAGCCAGACGCCGAACCATCCGTGCTGGGTGGCCAGGGTGATCGTGGCCAGCATCGTCTTGTCGCCGAGCTCGGCGAGGAAGAACGCCACCGACGCGGCGACGACGGCCGAGCCGCCCGACTTCTGCGCCTTGGCCTCCTCGTCGTCGGAGAGCGAGTCGCCGCGCAGCGTCCAGGCCCCGAAGCCGAGGAACGCCACGGCCGCGACCAGCGAGATCCATCCGGTGGGGATCGCCGCGCCGAGGCCGTAGCCCACAGCCACCGAGACCAGGTGCACCACCGAGGTGGCGATCGTGATGCCGATCAGTACCGGCAGCGGCTTGTACCGCGTGGCGAAGGTCAGGGCCATGAGCTGGGACTTGTCGCCCAGCTCGGCCACGAAGATGACGCCGAAACTGATGAAGAACGCGGCCAGGAAGCCGTCCATGTCCATCCCTCGATCCCGGCCGGACCGAGGGGGAAGAACCGACCTCGATCCGGCTGTGCCAGATCGAAGGTCTCGCTCGCCTGGTGGTGCAGGCCGCGCGGCCGGGCGGCATCGAAGCCGCCAGTATGTCGACCGCAGCGTTGGGAGCTACTCCCCTTCGCTTACGGACGTCAGGCTACCGCACCGATCCCGAACTCCTCGACCCCTGAGGGCGGGCCGGGACCGAAGGTGTGAGGCGCTTCACCGGTCCGGTCGGCGCCGCGCTGGCTTCTCGCGCCGTCCGGGGCATACGTTCGAGTTCGTTGAGCTGACGTGATCGAGGAGGATCCCCATGCCCGAGGCCGTCGTCGTGGACGCCGTGCGTACCCCCATCGGGAAGCGGAGGGGATCGCTGGCCGACGTCCACCCGGCCGACCTGTCCGCGGCGGTGCTGACGGAGCTTGCCCGGCGCACCGGTCTCGACCCGAACCTGGTCGACGACGTCGTGTGGGGCTGCGTGAACCAGGTCGGTGACCAGGCGGCGCAGATCGGGCGCTACGCCGTGCTCGCCGCGGGCTGGCCGGAGACGGTGCCCGGGGTGACGATCAACCGTGCCTGCGGGTCCAGCCAGAGCTCGTTCGACTTCGCCGCGGGCATGGTGATGGCCGGGCAGTACGACGTCGTCGTGGCCGGTGGCGTGGAGTCGATGACACGGGTGCCGTTGGGCGCCGGGCGCGACCCCGAGCTGGGCCGCCCGTTCGGCCCGCTGGTGCGCGAGCGCTACGCCGCGGACCTGACCTCGGGCGAGTTCCCGAACGAGGACTTCAACCAGGGCGTCGGCGCGGAGCGGATCGCGAAGGACTGGGGCTTCTCCCGGGCCCGCCTGGACGAGTACGCCTCCCGCTCGCACTCGCTCGCCGCCGCTGCGATCGACGCCGGTGCCTTCGACGGACAGCTCGCCCCCGTGCCCGGCGCGCCCGGCTTCACCGCCGACGAGGGCCTGCGCCGCGGGACCACCCCGGAGACCCTGGCCGCGCTCAAGCCCTCGTTCACCGCCGACGGGGTGATCCACGCCGGGAACAGCTCGCAGATCTCCGACGGCGCGTCCGCCGTCCTGGTCATGACCCCGGAGCGGGCCAAGGAGCTCGGCATGACGCCGATCGCCCGCTACCACTCCGGCGCGGTGTCCGGCGCGGACCCGCTGCGGATGCTGACCGGCCCGATCCCGGCCACCCAGAAGGCGCTCAAGCGCTCCGGCCTGTCGATCGGCGACATCGGGACGTTCGAGGTGAACGAGGCGTTCGCGCCGGTCCCGCTGGCCTGGCAGGCCGAGCTGGGCGCCGAGACCGAGCGGATGAACCCGCTCGGCGGGGCGATCGCGGTCGGGCACCCGCTCGGCGGCTCCGGCACGATCCTGCTGACCCGCCTGGTGCACCACATGCGGGACAAGAACATCCGCTACGGCCTGCAGACCATGTGCGAGGGCGGCGGCACCGCCAACGCCACCATCCTCGAGCTTGTCTGACCCTCCCGCTCAGCCGCGGGTGCGCCGCCGGAACAGCGCGGCGGCCAGCGCGAACGACGCCAGCAGCAACCCGGCCTCCCAGGCCAGGGCCGACCACAGGGCCGGTCCGGCCGGGAGGCCGGCGAGCAGGGCGCGCACGGTCTCGATCACCGGCGTGACCGGCTGGTACCGCGCGAACGGCACCAGGAACGCCGGCATCGTCTGCACCGGCACGAACGCGCTGCTCAGGTAGGGTAGGAACAGCATCACGAACGTGGCGCCGTTCGCGCCCTGCACGCTGCGCGCGACCGTCCCGAGCGCAGCGGCCAGCCAGGACAGGGCCAGGACGTAGCCGAGGACGACGGCCGCGGCGGCGAGCCACCCGAGCGGCCCGGCCGCGGGCCGGAACCCCATCAGCAGCGCCACGACCACGACGACCGCGGTCGCCACCGCGTTGCGGGCGACGCTCGCGGTGACGTGCCCGACCAGCAGGGCCGAGGGCCGGATCGGCATCGACCGCAGACGGTCGATCATCCCGCCGGTCATGTCGTGCGCGACCGCGGGCGCGGTCGACGCGGCACCGAAGCCGGCGCAGAGCAGGACGATGCCGGGCACGACGTAGTCCAGGTAGGCGCCCCCGGTCTCGATCGCGCCGCCGAACACGTAGACGAACAACAGCATCATCATCAGTGGCAGGACCAGCGCCAGGACGACCATCTCGACGTCGCGGCGGGTGAGCCGGACGCTGCGCCCGATCAGGGTCGCCGCGTCGGACAGCGCGGCCCGGGTTCCCGTGTGCCGCGGTCGGACCGTGGCGGGGACGGTGGGCCGGGACGGGGCCGCCGAGGGGCCGGACGCCGGCGCGGTGGGGTATGCGGACATGGTCAGCTCCGGTCGTTCGCGGTGGTCAGGGTGCGGAAGACGTCGTCGAGGCCGGGGCGGTGCGCCGATACCCGTTCCGGCAACGTGCCGGCGGCGTCCAGCTCGGCGAGCAGCCGGTGCAGGTGCGCGGCGCTGCCGTCGGAGGCCAGGTCCAGCTCGCGGCGGCCGATGTCGCGCAGCGGGCCGAGATCGCGCAGCAGCTCCTGCGCCCGGTCCAGGCCCGGACCGTCGAAGGTCATCCGCAGCCGGGTGCCGCCGACCCGGGACTTGAGCTCGTCGGCCGTGCCGTCGGCGACGATCCGTCCCTCGTGCAGCACCGCGATCCGGTCGGCGAGCCGGTCGGCCTCGGGCAGGTACTGGGTGCTCAGCAGCACCGTCGTCCCGTCCGCGGCGAGCTCGCCGACGACGTCCCAGAGCTCGTCGCGGCTGACCGGGTCCAGACCCGTCGTCGGCTCGTCGAGCACGAGCACCGACGGGGACCCGACCAGGCTCATCGCCAGGTCCAGCCGGCGGCGCATCCCGCCGGAGAAGGTCCGGACGCGCCGGTCCGCCGCGGCACCGAGTGAGAACCGCTCCAGCAGCTCGGTCGCCCGCCCCCGCGCCGCCCGCCGGCCCAGGTGCATCAACCGCCCGGTCATCACCACGTTCTCCCGGCCGGTCTGCTCGTCGTCGAGGGCGGTGAACTGGCCGGTCAGGCTGAGCTCGCCGCGCACGGCCACCGGATCGGTGACGACCTCGTGCCCGGCCACCCGGACCGTCCCCCCGTGCGGTCGCAGCAGCGTCGCCACGATCCGGATCAGCGTCGTCTTCCCGGCCCCGTTCGGTCCCAGCAGCGCGAGCACGCGGGACGGCTCGGCATCGAGGTCCACCCCGTTGAGCACGGTGCGGTCGCCGAACGAGCGGCTCAGACCGCGGATCTGCACGCTCATCGCGCACCCGCCTCTCTTCTGTGTATGTTCGACGCAGTTTAGCGTGTGATATACGCAGTTCGGCAAGACTCGACCGCACTGCACGTGAGGCGTCCGTGGCAGGCTCGGACCCGTGCGGACGGACGAGGGAACGGCGGGGCCCGACGACGGGATCCCGGACGACGTCGCGCTGCTCTGGGGACGCCGGGGTGGCCCGCGCCGGGGTCCGCGACCGTCGCTGTCGGTCGCCGACATCACCCGGGCGGCGGTCGCCGTCGCGGACGCCGACGGGCTGGATGCGGTGTCGATGGCGCGGGTCGCCGCCGAGCTCGGCAACTCGACGATGGCGCTCTACCGGCATGTGCGCAGCAAGGACGAACTGCTCGCCCTGATGACCGACGCCGCGATGGAGTCACCGCCCGAACGGGAGCCCGACGGTGACTGGCGGGCCGGGCTGTACGCGTGGGCGCACGGCGTCGTCGCGGTGAGCCGCCGGCACCCCTGGTTCGCCCGGCTACCGGTCGGCGGGCCGCCGATCGGGCCGCACAACCTGGCCTGGCTCGACCGGGGCCTGGCCGAGCTGGAGCCGGTGGGGCTGCCGCCGGACGAGGCCGTCGCGATCGTCACCGGTCTGCTGATCTACACCCAGGGCGGGATCCGGCTGGGCGCCGAGCTGGCGGTCGGCTACGCCGCCGACCCGGACGCGTTCGGCGCGCGGTACGGCCGGCTCCTCGGCGCGCTGGTCGACCCGCACCGGATGCCGGCGCTGGCACGCGCGGTCGCCGCGGGCGTGTTCGACGGGACCGGCACCGCGTCGCCTCCCCCGGAGCACGACGCCACGGCCGGCGCCGAGTTCGAACTCGGGCTGACGTTCCTGCTGGACGGCATCGCCGCGCACATCGCCCGCCGCGGGACGCCCGGCCCGTAGGACCCCGGCCGCGACGCGACCCTGAGACACGGGCCACGACGGCACGGCGAATGGCGAACCGATTCCCAGGGCCGTCACAGGGTCGTCTCAGGGTCCCGGCGCACAGTGATTCGTATGCAGCAGGACGGGCACCGATCCGACATCACCGACGGCCAGGCCTCCACCGGTGACGCCCACACCGAGCCCGGTGCCCCGGCACGTCCTGCGCCCGAGCAGGAGGTAGCAGCCATGGGTCCGACCGACACCGACACCCGCGAGCAGGGGCCGAGCTCCCCGTACGGGCAGCCGTACGGGCAGGGCTCCGGGCAGGAGCCGCCCGCCGGTACCTGGGGTCACGGCTCACCCACCTCGACCTTCCCGCCCTACGGCGGCTCCGGGGCTCCCCCGACCTCGACCTACCCGCCGTTCGGCGTCGGGCCCACCCCTCCCCCGCGCCGCCCGCGCCGGGCGATGACCGGCATCGTGGCCGCGGCGCTGGCCGCGGGCCTGGTCGGTGGCGGCGTCGGTTTCGGCGGCGCCTACGCGCTGATGGACACCTCCGGCGGTGGGTCGACGGCGCTGAGCAGCGCGTCCAACCCGGCGTCGGCGAGCACGCCCGCCGACGGCACCGTCGCCGGCGCGGCCGCCAAGGCCATGCCGAGCACGGTCGACATCCAGGTCCGCACCGCGCAGGGCACCGCGGAGGGCAGCGGCGTCATCCTCACCTCCGACGGTGACGTCCTGACCAACAACCACGTGGTCTCCGGCGCCGAAGGAGGACAGATCTCGGTGACGTTGGCCGACGGCTCCTCGCACGCCGCCTCGGTGGTCGGCACCTCGCCCAGCTACGACCTGGCCGTGATCAAGCTCCAGGGCGTCTCCGGGCTCACCGCGGCCACCCTCGGACAGTCCGGCGACGTGCGGGTCGGCGAGCAGGTCGTCGCGATCGGATCGCCGCAGGGCCTGTCCGGCACCGTCACCGCCGGCATCGTCAGCGCGCAGAACCGGACCGTGACCGCGGGCGGGGAGGGCGAGTCCCCGGTCGTCTACAACGGCCTGCAGACCGACGCCCCGATCAACCAGGGCAACTCCGGCGGACCGCTGGTGAACCTGGCCGGGCAGGTCGTCGGCATCAACTCCGCGATCGCGACGTCCGGGCAGAACGCGGGCAGCATCGGCCTCGGCTTCGCGATCCCGGTGGACCAGGCCCGCCGGGTCGCCCAGGAGCTGATGACGAACGGCACCGCGACCAAGCCCCAGCTGGGTGTGCAGGGCGCCGTCGCCGGCTCGGGTTCCGGCGCCGCGACCGCGCCGACCGGCGGCGCCCAGATCTCCACCGTGGCGGCCGGCTCGGCGGCGGAGAAGGCCGGGCTCCGGGCCGGTGACGTGGTGACCAAGGTCGGCGATGCCCCGGTCAGCGACTTCACCGACCTCGTCGCCCGGATCGGCACCTACGCCCCCGGCGAGAACGTCACGCTCACCGTCACCTCCGGCGGCGACACCCGCACCGTCCCGGTCACCCTGGGCAGCGTCCCGGACCAGGCGGCCACCACCAGCAGCGGCGGCGCCACCCCCCAGGGCGGGAGCGGCTCGGGTGGCGGTGCCAGCCCGTTCGGCGGCATCGACCCGTTCGGCCAGGGAAGCCCGCTCGGCGGGAACTGACCCCCTCCGGGCCCCACCTACCGCCGGCCGGACGCGACACCCCCCTCCGTCGCGTCCGGCCGGTTCCTTCTGCGCGCCGGTGGACACACGCCGGCCGGCCGCTCACGCTGGCCGGAGTACGCAACGTCCGTGATGCCGCGACGGCACGGGCGCACCTCGTCGGGGAGGGGACGGCCATGACGCAGTCGGAGCGGACCGGCGCCGGGAAGCGACGCGGGATCGGGCTGGCGACGACGGTCGCCGCGGCCGGGGGCCTGCTGTTCGGCTACGACACCGGGGTGATCAGCGGCGCGCTGCTGTTCATCAAGCCGGAGTTCGGCCTCGGCGACGCCGGCCAGCAGGTGCTGGTGTCCGGGCTGCTGGCGGGGGCGCTGGTCGGCGCCCTGGCCGGCGGCGCGATCTCGGACTCGCTGGGCCGCAAGAAGACCCTGGTCGGCGTCGCGGCGGTGTTCCTGATCGGGGCGTTGCTGTCCGGCCTCGCGCCCGGGCTGACGACGCTGGTCGTCGCCCGGGTCGTGCTCGGCCTGTCGATCGGGGTCTCCTCGGTCTGCGTGCCGCTCTACATCGCCGAGATGGCCCCGAAGGAACGGCGCGGGCGCCTGGTCTCGATGAACCAGTTCCTGATCACGGTCGGGATCCTGCTGTCCTACCTGGTGAACTACGCGTTCGCGCCGATCGCGGGCTGGCGGTGGATGCTCGCGCTCGCCGCCGTCCCGGCGCTGGCGATGCTGATCGGGCTCGTCGGGGCGAGCGAGTCGCCGCGCTGGCTGGTGCTGCGCGGACGCGTCGACGAGGCCGTCGAGGTGCTGCGGGGCAGCCGGACCGCCGACGAGGCCCGCGCCGAGATCGACGAGATCGTCGGCACCGCCCGCGAGGAGCAGCGCTGGAGCTGGGCGGACCTGCGACGCCCGCAGCTGCGCCCCGCGCTGATGCTGGGCATCGGCGTCGCCGCGGTGAACCAGCTGGTCGGTGTGAACGCCGTCATCTACTACGCGCCGACGATCCTGCAGGGCGTGTTCGGCAGCGACGCCGGCGCGATCCTGGCGACCGTCGGGATCGGGGTCGTGAACGCCCTGGTCACGTTCGTGGCGTTGTCGCGGATCGACTCCTGGGGACGGCGCCCGCTGCTGCTCGGCGGGCTGGTCGCGGTCATCGGCTCGCTGGTCGCGCTCGTGGTGCTGTTCCTGCTGCCGAGCCAGGCCGGGGTGGTCGGGATCCTGATCGTGGTGGCGTTGTGCGTCTACATCGCGGCGTTCGCGGCCAGCCTGGGGATCGCGATCTGGCTGGTGAACTCGGAGGTGTTCCCGACCGGGGTGCGCGGCAAGGCGGGCGGACTCGGCGCGACCACGCACTGGGGCCTGGACCTGGTGATCGCCTCCACCACCCTGACCCTGATCACGAACCTCGGCGAGTCCGGGCTGTTCGCGATCTTCGCGGTGATCGGTGTGGCCGGGTTCGTGTTCCTGTACCGGCTGATGCCCGAGACGAAGGGCAAGAGCCTCGAACAGGTCGACGCCGAGCTGCAGGCCCGCGCCGGACGCCGCTGACGCCGGTCAGGACGCGCGGGCCCCACCGGCGCCCGAACCCCCGGCGGTCTCGGCGGTGGCCGGCAGCAGGTGCCCGAGGTCGGTGAGCCAGCCGCGCAGCACGCGGTGCAACTCCTCCGCCCCGACCGGCTCGCCGGGCTCGGCCCAGCTCGCGGGATGCAGCACGAAGGCCTCGTTCTGCGGTCCGCCCAGCCCGCCGTGCGACCCGACGTGCGGCTCGAACGGCGACGCGTCCTCGCGGACCGGGTCGTAGCGGCTGTTGACCATGATGTCGGCGCAGTGCGCGAACCCGTCCACCCGGGCGACCAGCGCCGCCGCGTGCGGGCCGTAGGGCCCGAGCGGGTCCTCGCCGGTGACGACGCCGTCGGCGAGGCGGTGCGTGCCGTCGCGGCCCAGCACCATCGGGCCGTCCTCCTCGCCGCGGACCAGCACGAACCCGACCCCGGGATGGTCGACCAGGCCGGGCAGCAGGTCCGGGTAGTCGCGCTCGATCCGCTCCAGCGGCACCCGGCCGTCGAGGGCGGTGAACGAGACCAGGGCGGTGTGCCCGGACGCGAGCACGACGACCTGCGGCGCGGCCCGGCTCGCCGGTGCGGGCCGGCCGGGCGGGATGCGGGACGGGTCGCGGTCCGCGCGGGTGCGCCGCGCCGTGAGCACCCGGGCCACCGGTCCCGCGCCGCTGCCCGCCTCAGCGAGCGTCGCGCCGAGCTGCCAGCCGTCCGCGCTGTGCGGGCCGCGGACCGGTTCCGGCCCACTGTCGGCCGGGTCCTCGCCGGGGACCCCGCACAGCCGCCCGACGACGTGCTCCACCGACTCGCCGAACCGGTCGGTGAACGCCTGGCCCTGGGTCTGGCCGTGGTCGGAGAGCACCACCAGCTCGTAGGGCCGCGGGGCGAGCGCCGCGGCGCGGTGCAGCCGCCCGATCTGCTGGTCGATCGCGCGCAGCACGTGCAGCGTGTCCGCGCGCTCGATGCCGGAGTGGTGGGCGACCTCGTCGTAGCCGACGAAGTCGGCGTAGGCCACCGGGCGCCCGGCCAGCATGTCCTCGATCAGCGCGGACACCAGGACGTCGCGGGCGACGACCGTCGTCCCGGCCCGGGCCAGCGGGTAGAGCCCGCCGCGGCGGATCCGCGGCCGGACGTCCGCGCGGCGCTGACGCGAGGCGTCGACGAGCTCGCGCACCACCTCGACCAGGGCGGCGACCGCCGTCCGCACGCCGTTCACCGGGTTGGCGAAGTAGGCGTAGTAGCCGGCGCCGATCCGGTCCGAGCGGACCCGCCCGCCGCGGGCGCGGGTCAGCAGCGGCACGGCGCTCAGCGTGAGGCTGACGTGCGCCGCGTCGCCGGTGAACAGGTTGCCCCGGCCTGCGCCGTCCTGGCTGAGCAGGCCGTGCCCGTCGGAGTGGCGTCGTTCGATCTCGGCCGCGTCGCCCGGCGAGGAGCAGGTGACGACCCGGCGGCGGTCCTTGTCGTACCAGCGGAAGCCGACGACGTCGTCGTTGTCGCCGTGCAGGATGCCGCACTGGCTGGCCCCGGTCTGCGCGCTCCAGTCGGTGTGCCACCCGGCGAGGCGGTGGCTGCCGTCGGTGAGCCAGCGGGCCAGGGTCGGCATCGTCCCGTCCCGGACCGCGCGCCGCAGCGTCGGCAGGCCCAGGCCGTCCACCTGCAGGAACAGCACGCCCGGCCGCGGTGAGCCGCCGCCCGCGTCACGACGGCGGGCCCGGAGCCCGGCACGTCGGAAGAAGATCTCGTCGGTGTCGACCGCCAGCAGGGCGCTGACCAGGACCGTGGCCAGCGCGGTCCCGAGGACGACGGCGAGCGCCTCCACCGGCCCGGCCAGCCGCACGCCGGGCACCACCGAGAACAGCGCCACCACGGCCACCGCCAGCAGCACCAGGGCGCCGAGACCGAACGTGTAGACCGCGACCGGCAACGCCACCCGCATCACCAGCGGCCAGACGACCGCCGCCAGCAGGCCCAGCAGCAGCGCGCACACCGGGGCCAGCCACCAGTGCTCCATGTCGAAGCCGGCCAGTGCGTCGTCGAGCACCCAGAGCGTCACGGCCGCGGCC
>NZ_JADQDD010000219.1 GCF_019263595.1 Pseudonocardia sp. KRD291
GCCCCAGCGCCGTCCCCGCCGTGTCCAGATCCACCGGATGCACCCGCACGTCCGCCATCGCCTCGTCCTCCCGGGCCGCCGTCGCCTCGCCGGGTGAGGTTCTCAGCCGGTGCCCCGCACCGTGGGCGAACCGGCCGGACCGGTCGCACCCGTGACCGAACGGTCACGATCTCCGCTCGCGCCTGCCGGTCCGCCGGGCGCGCATGAGATCATCTGGCCGGCCGCGGTCGCGCGCGTCATCATGTGTGGCGGTCCGCGGACATCGGGGCCGATCGTGGGCCGGGGGACCGGCCGAGAGGAGCTCCGGTGGTCAGCGTGCAGCGCGTGATGTCGGTGTCGACGCCCGTCGAGACCGTCATCGGCTACCTCGCCGACTTCGGGCACGCGGAGGTCTGGGACCCGGGTACGAAGTCCTGCACCCGTTCCGACGACGGCGGACCGGTCGACGTCGGCAGCACCTGGCACAACGTGTCGGTGTTCAACGGCAGGGAGACCGAGCTCGACTACCGGCTGGTCAGCCGCACCCCGTCCCGGCTGACGTTCGTCGGGGAGAACTCGACGGTCACCGCGACCGACGACATCCGTGTGGAGCTCGCCGACGACGGCGCCACGACCGTCACCTACCACGCGGACCTCACGTTCAAGGGCCTGCTGAAGCTGGCCGCGCCGTTCCTGCGCCGCGAGTTCGAGCGTCTCGGTGACGAGGTGGAGCGGCTCCTGCCGCCGGTGCTCGAACGGCTCTGAGACGCTGCCCCGGCCGAGTTGTTGCGCACCGTGCGAACTCAGCGCACCCAGTGCCCCATCCGGCGGCTGATCTCGGTGGCTCCGGCGACGACGCCCGGCGTGATCTCCTCGATCCGGTCCGGCGGCAGCCGGTAGGCCGGCCCGGACACCGACAGAGCGGCGACGACCGAACCCGAGTGGTCGCGGATCGGCGCGGCCACCGCGTTCAGGCCGACCTCGTACTCCTCCAGCGCCCAGGCGAAGCCCTGGGTGATGACGCCGTCCAGCTCGGCGGCCAGCTTGGCCGGGGTGACCAGCGTGCGCGGCGTCGTGCGCTCGAGGTCGACCAGCAGCTGCTCGCGGTCCGCGGGCTCCGCGGCGGCGAGCAGCACCTTGCCGCTCGAGGTGCTGTGCAGCGGCGTGATCCGGCCCAGCCAGTTGTAGGTGGTCACGGTGGACGGGCCGCGCGCCTGGTCGACGTTCACCGCGACGCCCTGGTCCAGGATCGCGATGTTGACGGTCTCCCCGAGCTCGGAGGCCAGCTGCTCGCACATCGAGCGGCCCTGCTGGGTGACCTCGAGACGCTCGGAGACCCGGCCGGCCAGCGGGATCAGCCCGAACCCGAGCCGGTACTTGCCGCGGTCACCGATCTGCTCCGCCAGCCCGCGCCCCTCCAGGGCTCCGAGCAGGCGGAACGCCGTCGACTTGTGCACCTCCAGCTCGGTGGCGAGCTCGCTCACGCCGGCCTCACCGCGGCGCGCCAGAATCTCCAGCACGCTGATCGCGCGGTCCACCGACTGGACACCGCTTTCCCGTGTGCGCTCCGGGTTGCTCATGGCGCAACCATAACGCGGCGACTCCCGGACGGCGCGAGGCGGTGCGGCCGGTCGCCGGTGTCCGGATGGGACGTTCGGTGGCAGATCCCACCCGACCGCGCACCTGCCTTGCGCTGCACCGTTGCCGGGTGGAGAGTTCCCCGGTGCCGAGTCTCTACATCGACGGAACCTGGACCACCGGGTCGGGCGGAACCGCGCCCGTGATCAACCCCTTCGACGCGAGCGTCGTGACCGAGGTCGACCAGGCAGGCCCGGACGACGTCGAACGCGCCGTCGCCGCTGCCCGCCGCGCGTTCGACAGCGGGCCGTGGCGGTCGACGTCGGCCGCCGAGCGCGGCACGATCCTGGGCCGGATCGCCGACCTGCTGGTCCGGGACAAGGAGGAGATCGCGCGGCTGGAGACCCTCGACACCGGTAAGACACTGCCCGAGAGCCGGATCGACGTCGACGACGTCACCGCCGTGTTCCGCTACTACGCCGGGCTGGCCGACAAGGACGCAGGCCGGCTCGTGGACACCGGGCAGCCGGGCGTGGTGTCGCGGATCGTGCACGAGCCGGTCGGGGTGTGCGTGCTGATCACGCCCTGGAACTACCCGCTGCTGCAGCTGTCCTGGAAGGTGGCGCCCGCGGTCGCCGCCGGCAACACGATGGTGATCAAGCCCAGCGAGGTCACCCCGCTGACGTCGATCCACCTGGTCAAGCTGTGCGAGGAGGCCGGGATCCCGGCCGGGGTGGTCAACATCCTGCTCGGCGACGGGCCGGGCGTCGGCGCGCCGCTGACCGAGCACGCGCACGTCGACATGGTCAGCTTCACCGGCGGCCTGTCCACCGGGCAGGCGATCATCCGGGCCTCCGCCGAGACGATCAAGCGCACCGCGGTCGAGCTGGGCGGCAAGAACCCCAACATCATCTTCGCGGACACCGACTTCGAGCTGGCCGTGGACTACGCGATGCTCGCGGTGTTCCTGCACTCCGGGCAGGTCTGCTCGGCCGGTGCGCGGCTGATCGTCGAGGACTCGCTGCACGACCGGCTCGTCGACGAGATCGTGCGACGCGCGGACCGGATCCGGCTGGGCAACGGCCTCGACGACGGCGTGGAGGTCGGCCCGCTGGTCTCGGCCGCGCACCTGGCCAAGATCGAGAGCTTCGTGCAGTCGGCCCGCGACGAGGGCGCGACCGTGCGCTGCGGCGGGCGGCGCCCGGACGACCCGGCACTGCGGCAGGGCTACTTCTACCGCCCGACCGTGCTCACCGGCGTCACCCGGGACATGCGCGTGATCCGGGAGGAGACGTTCGGTCCGCTGCTGACGGTGGAGCGCTTCCAGACCGAGGACGAGGCGATCGCGCTCGGCAACGACACCGACTACGGCCTGGCCGGTGCGGTGTTCACCCAGGAGATGGGGCGGGCCCACCGGGTCGCGTCCGCGCTGCGCCACGGCACCGTCTGGATCAACGACTTCCACCCGTACTACCCGGGGGCCGAGTGGGGCGGCATGGGCCGCTCGGGGAACGGCCGCGAGCTCGGGCCGACCGGGCTGGCCGAGTACCAGGAGATCAAGCACGTCTGGACGAACACCGCGCCGGAGCCCCAGCGCTGGTTCACCGAACGCAGCTAGCGAAGTGAGAATCAGCGCAAGTTGATATCGGAGGTCAACGATGAGCAGCACTGAGGCATCGCCGCCGGGCTCGACCGCGCCGAAGGGCCCGGACGACGGCCTCGCCGACTTCGGCTACAGCCAGACGCTGGACCGCAGCATCGGCAAGTTCGCCAGCTTCGCGGCCGGGATCAGCTACATCTCGATCCTGACCGGCACGTTCCAGCTGTTCTACTTCGGTTTCGGCACCGGCGGCGCGGCCTACTGGTGGTCCTGGCCGATGGTGTTCGCCGGCCAGGTCATGGTCGCGCTCTCGTTCGCCGAGCTGGCCGGTCGCTACCCGGTGGCGGGCTCGGTCTACAACTGGTCCAAGCGCCTCGGCAGCCCGGCCACGGCCTGGATGGCCGGCTGGATGATGCTCACCGCATCCGTCGTGACGATCTCCGCGGTGGTGCTGGCCTACCAGCTGGTGCTGCCCCAGCTCTGGTCGGGCTTCCAGCTGGTCGGCTCCGCCGCCGACGGCAACGACGCCGCGCTGAACGGGGTGATCCTCGGCGGCATCCTGATCGTGTTCACCACGGTCATCAACGCGATCGGCGTGAAGCTGATGGCCCGGATCAACTCCGCCGGGGTGTTCATCGAGCTGGTCGCGGCGGTGGCGATCATCGTCGTGCTGGCGTTCAACATCGTGAACCCGCCGTCGGTGCTGTTCGACACCCAGGGCCTCGGCGAGGGGGCACCGGGGGGCTACTTCGGCGTCTTCCTGGTCGCGGCGCTCGCCTCGGCGTACGTGATGTACGGGTTCGACACCGCCAGCTCGCTGGGTGAGGAGACGGTGGACCCGCGCCGCACCGCGCCGTCGGCGATCCTGCGCGCGGTCGTCGCCTCGTTCGTGATCGGCGGGCTGATCCTGCTGCTGATCATCCTGGCCGCGCCGGACCTGGGCGACCCGGCGATGGGGGAGAAGAGCGGCGGCGGGCAGATGGTGCTGCTGCAGGTGCTCGGCGGGCCGGTCGGGTCGATCTTCCTGGTCGCCATCGTCGTCGCGATCACGGTGTGCGCGCTGGCCGTGCACACCGCCGCGATCCGGCTGATGTTCGCGATGGCCCGGGACAACGCGCTGCCGGCCGGCTCGACGCTGGCCCGGATCGACCCGGTGCGCAAGACCCCGGTGATCCCGGCCGTGCTGATCGGCGTGATCGCGATCGTCATCCTGGTCGCGAACGCGGGCGTGCCGGAGGTGTTCACCGCCGTCACCAGCGTCGCGATCATCATGATCTACCTGGCGTACCTGCTGGTCACGATCCCGATGCTGATCAAGCGGCTGCGCGGGGAGTGGCCGGACGTGGACGGCCCGGATGCGAGTGGCAAGGCCTACTTCTCGCTGGGCAGGCTCGGCCTGCCGATCAACATCCTGGCCGTGCTGTGGGGCGCGGCGATGGCGATCAACCTGGCCTGGCCGCGTGAGGACGTCTACGGCTCGGGCTGGCTGCGGTTCATCGCGTTCATCTTCATCGGCATCGTGGCGCTCGGCGGGCTGGCCTGGTTCCTGCTGCGCGGGCGCCACCACGTGGGATGCCTGCCCGAGCACATGGCCAAGCAGATGGACGAGGGAATGGGAGGTGCCCCGTGACGGGGGATCCGACGGCGGGACGCTTCGACTACGTGATCGTCGGTGGCGGGTCCGGCGGCTGCGCGCTGGCCGCACGGCTGTCCGAGGACCCGGCCGTGACGGTGCTGCTGCTCGAGGCAGGCCCGTCCGACGTGGGTGACCCGGCGGTCCTGCAGCTCTCGGACTGGATGAAGCTGCTCGACTCCGGCTACGACTGGGACTACCCGATCGAGCCGCAGGAACGCGGCAACTCGCACATGCGCCACGCCCGCGCCAAGGTGCTCGGCGGGTGCTCGTCGCACAACTCGTGCATCGCGTTCTGGACCCCGCGCGAGGACCTCGACGAGTGGGCCGCCTCCGGCCTGACCGGCTGGAGCGCCGACGAGTGCTGGCCGCTGATCGCGCGCCTGGAGACCAACGACGGAGCCTGGGACGGCCACGGCCGCTCCGGCCCGGTGAACCTCATGCAGATCCCGCCGCACGACCCGTGCGGCGTCGCGCTGCTCGAGGCCGCGGCCGCGACCGGGCTGCCGACGGTGCGGTTCAACGAGGGCGTCACGGTCACCGAGGGCGCCGGGTTCTTCCAGGTCAACCGGTTCCCGGACGGGACACGCGCGTCGTCGTCGCACGCGTACCTGCACCCGGTCATGGGCTCGCGGCCGAACCTGGAGATCCGCACCGACTGCTGGGTCTCTCAGGTGCTCTTCGACGGCGTGAGGGCCACCGGCGTCGAGTACCAGCGCGGGATCGTCCCGGGCCGCGAGACGGTGACCGCGAACCGCGAGGTGATCCTCTCCGCGGGCGCGATCGACACCCCGAAGCTGCTGATGCTCTCCGGGATCGGGCCGGGGTCGCATCTTCAGGAGTTCGGGATCGACGTGCGGGTGGACGCGCCGGGCGTCGGCTCGAACCTCGACGACCACGTCGAGGGCCTGGTCATGTGGGACGCGGCGAAGCCGATGGTCACCGAGTCCACGCAGTGGTGGGAGATCGGGCTGTTCCACCGCACCGACCCGTCGCTGGACCGGCCGGACCTGATGATGCACTACGGCTCGGTGCCGTTCGACCTGAACACGGTCCGGCACGGCTACCCGAGGACCGACAACGGGTTCTGCCTCACGCCGAACGTGACGCGTGGTCGTTCACGCGGCACGGTCCGGTTGCGCACCAGGGACTTCCGCGACCGGGCCCGGGTCGACCCGCGGTACTTCACCGACCCCGAGGGCCACGACATGGCCGTCATGATCGAAGGAGTGCGCCTGGCCCGGCGGATCGCCGAGCAGCCCGCGCTCAAGGAGTGGATCGCCTCCGAGCTCGCTCCGGGCCCGGACGCCGTCACCGACGACGACCTCGCCGACTACCTGATGAAGACCCACAACACCGTCTACCACCCGGCCTGCACGGCCAAGATGGGCACCGACGACGACCCGACGGCCGTCCTGGACCCGCAGCTTCGTGTCCGCGGCGTGCAGAACCTGCGGGTCGCCGACGGTTCGGCCCTGCCGTTCCTGCCGGCGATCAACCCGAACATCACCACCATGATGATCGGCGAGAAGTGTTCGGACCTGCTCAAGGCCGCTCACCCCGCCTGACCGGGCCGTAGTCGTGAACCACGACGAGCGTGCGGCGCTCGTCGTGGTTCACCGGTGTCGGCCCCAGGTTCCTGCCGGGCAGGCGGGGTCAGCGGCCTCGGCGGGTGGTGGCGGCCAGGAGCGCGGCGAGGCCGCGGGTGGTGCTGTAGCGGGTGCAGTCGCACGCCGCGCACTCGCTGCCGGCGCGGAAGTGCTCGTGCGCGTCGGCGTCGTGGCCGCAGCGGCAGTGGTGCACGCCGGTCGTGGCCGGGACCTCGGTCCGCGGAGGGGCCTCGGTCCGCGGAGGGGCCTCGGTCCGCGGAGGGGCCTCGGTCCGCGGAGGGGCCGAGCGCTGGGCCGGGATCGCAGGGACCGCGGCTCCGGTGGCCGGTGTCTCCGCGTCCGGGACCGGCGCCGTCCTGTCCGTTCCGTCCGCCGTGCCGTCGCCTGTCGTCCGGGTGTCCATGGTCCGGCCGAAGCTGTCGCCCATTGTGATTCCCCGATCGCGTTGCGTTGTCCGACAACGGGTGTGTCGGCGACGGGGGTCGAAATATGTCAGTGCGGGACCATGTTCACCCGATGCGGTGACGTGTCGCTCCCGGCGATCGCTCAGCGTCCCTCAAATACGGCGTGACCAGGCCCGATCGTGAGGAAGGTCTGCAGGGCGTTGCGGAGGTCCTCGGTCGCGAACAGCGGGCCGGCGATCGCGGGGACGTCGGCGTCTGCCTTCGCCACGCCGCCGTCGAGGTAGGAGCGCAGCACGGCCTTCGTCGCGGCGTGCGCGACGGTCGGGCCGGAGGCGAGCCGCCGGCCGAGGTCGCGGGCGGCGTCGTCGAACCCGTCGGCGGGCAGGACGCGGTTGACCACACCCCAGGAGTGCATCGTGGCGGCGTCGTAGCGGTCACCGGTCATGACGAACTCGCGCGCCCGCCCGGTGCCGGCGCGCTCGGCGAGACGCCCGGTGCCGCCCATCGCCGGCGTCAGCCCGATCGTGGCCTCGACCAGCCCGAACTGCGCCTGCTCCGTGGCCAGGATCAGGTCGCAGGCCAGCGCCAGCTCGAAACCCCAGGTCAGACAGGTGCCGTGGGCGGCGAACACGGTCGGGCAGGGGAGCGCGGCGATCCGCTGGGAGATCGTGACCAGCGCGGTGAACAGGTCGGTCGCCCCGGCCCCGTCGAGCGGCTCGAACACCCGCACGTCCACGCCGCCGGTGACCAGCTTGCCCTCGAACCGGATCAGCACCGCCCTCGGTGAGCTCTTCTCCAGCTCGCCGATCGCGGCCACGAGTCCCGAGCCCATCGCGCCGTCGAACAGGTTCAGCGGCGGCGCGTCCACGGTGACGACGGCGAGGCCGTCCGCCTGCTCGACGGTGACGGGCGAGTCCGTGGCCATGGGTCCTCCGGGGTGAACGCGACAGGAGAGCCGAGCCTGTCACGCCCCCGCCTCGGTCCGCTCGGACACCCGGCCCTACCGCGGTGGTGTGGACCGGAACAGCGCACGGGGCAGCTGCTGCGCCGCCTCGGTCAGGCTGGGCCCGTACCAGGTGAGCAGACGGCCGCTGACCAGCGCGGACGCGGCTTGGAACGACTCCGGGCCGTCGTCGGCGGTGAACAGGTACGGCTCGTCGGGCAGGACGACGAGGTCGTGCTCCGGGAGGTCCGCCGGGTCGAAGCGCGGGTAGCGCTGCGGGTCGTCCCCGAGCACGTTGTCGATGCCGAGGCGGTCCAGGACCGCGCCGGTGAACGTGTCCGAGCCGACCGCCATCCACGGCTTGCGCCAGATCGGGACGACCGCACGCAGGCGCGGCTGCGCGGGCGTCACGGCCGCCCAGAGGTCACGGGCCTCGCGCAGCCACCCCGGTTCGTCGATGCGGCAGGCGGCGAGCATCCGGGCCAGCGACGCGAACGCGCCGTCGACGTCGCGGATGTCGGTCACGTAGACGGCGAGGCCGGCCTCGCGCAGCGCGTCGAGGTCGGGCAGGCGGTTCTCCTCCTGGTTCGCGAGCACGACGTCCGGCTGCAGGGCGACGATCGCCCCGACGTCGGGGTTCTTCGTGCCGCGGATCCGCGCAACGTCCAGGTCGCCGGGCTGGGTGCACCAGTCCGTCGCGCCGACCACCAGGCCCGGCGCGCTGTGCGCGACCGCCTCGGTCAGCGAGGGGACCAGCGAGACCACCCTGCGGACGGTCGCCGGGACCGGTACCTCGCGCTTCTCGTCGTCGATCACCGGGGCCATGGTGTCGACGGTATCGGGCCGGTGCGGTCGCCGCCGCAGATCGGTGCGCCGGGGGTCACAGCACCGATCTGCGCGCGGGGCTCACGGCGCGGATCCGTGCGGGGCGAGCAGGCGCGGGGCGTGCGCGGTCACGAACGCGCGCAGCTCCCGGACCGGCGGGGTCGGGCGGTCGTCGCGCGGGTGCACCATGCCCAGCGTGCGCACCGTGCGCGGGGTGCGCACCGGCAGCTGCACGACCCCGGGGACGTCCGGGGCCAGCGGCAGCAGCGCCACGCCCAGGCCCGCGCCGACCAGGCCGCGCAGGGTGGCCGCGTCGCCGCCCTCGAACGCGATCCGCGGGCCGAACCCGGCCTGCCGGCACCACGCCTCGACGGTCCCGCGCAGCCCGTAGCCGGGGGCGAAACCGACGAACGGCTCGTCGGCGGCCTCGGCGAGGTCCACGGACCTGTCCACTGACCCCGCGGCCGTGTCGACGACACCGTCGCGGCGGTCCAGCCGGTGCCCGGACGGGACGGCCAGGCGCAGCTCCTCCTCGGCCAGCTCGACCGCGGTCAGGCCCGGCTCGTCCGGCAGCGGCGAGGTCAGCGCGAGGTCGGCGACACCCTCGCGGACCCGGTCGAGCAGCATCTCGTGCCGGCCCTGGACGAGCTCGATCCGGATGCCGGGGTGGGCGTCGCGGAACCCGCGCAGCAGCCGCGGCACGGCCTCGGTGCCGAGCGTGGACAGGAACCCGAGGGTGACCCGGCCGTGCGTCCGGTCGGCGTCGCCGGTCAGCTCGTCGACCGCGGCGTCGAGCTCGGCCAGGACGGTCTCGGCGCGGCGCAGCAGCGACCGCCCGGCCGGGGTGAGCCGCACGGTGCGGCCGGCCCGGGTGAACAGCGCGACGCCGAGGTCGGCCTCCAGCCTCGCCATCGCACGGCTCAGCGTCGGCTGCGGGACGCCGATCCGTTCCGCGGCCCGGGTCATGTGCTCGGTCCGCGCGACGGCGACGAACTGCGTCAGCCGCGGCGCCAGTACGTCATGCATGGTTGCATCATAAAGGGCACGAACATGCATTGGACGCATGAGTGGGTCGCGTCGTACGGTCATACGCAATGACAACGACCGAGCGCTCCGCCGCCCCCACCGGCGCCGGTGCCCCCACGGGTGCTGCCGGCCCGCACGAGCGCGGGACGCCCGGCTACCGGCGCCTCGGCGCGGCGCTGTGGTGCTCCGGCCTGGCGACGTTCGTGCTCGTCTACAGCGTGCAGGGGCTGCTGCCGACGTTGTCGACGCAGTTCGGCGTGTCCTCGTCGGTGGCCAGCCTCGTGCTCTCGGCCACGACCGGGACGCTCGCGCTGGCGGTGCTGCCGCTCTCGGCGCTGCTCGAGTCCTGGGGGCGGGCCCGGGTGATGACGTGGGCGCTCGGCATCTCCGCGGTGCTGGCGATGCTCGCCCCGCTCGCGCCGACGTTCGGTGCCCTGGTCGCGGTCCGGGCGCTGCAGGGGGTCGCGCTGGCCGCGCTGCCCGCGCTGTCGATGGCGCACCTGACCAAGGAGGTCGCCCCGCGCCACCTCGGCGGCGCGGTCGGGCTGATGATCGCAGGGAACACGCTGGGCGGGCTGTCCGGGCGGCTGGTCGCGACCCTGGTCGCCGACGTCGGCGGCTGGCGCGCCGGGCTGGCCGCGGTCGGGGTGGTGTCGGTGATCGCCGCCGTCGCGTTCCGGTGGCTGCTGCCCCCGGCGACCGCACCGGACCCGGCGCCGACCCGGCTGCGCGACCTGGGCGGGCCGATCCGCCGGCACCTGCGCGACCCGGGCCTGCTGTGCCTGTTCGGGATCGCGTTCCTGCTGATGGGCGCGTTCGTGACGGTCTACAACTACCTCGGTTTCCGGCTGCTCGCGCCGCCGTTCTCGCTGCCCGCCGCGCTCACCGGACTGATCTTCCTCGGCTACCTCGCCGGCGGCTGGGCCTCCACCGGCGCCGGGCGGCTGGGCGACCGCTTCGGCCGGCGTCCGGTGCTGTGGATCTCGACGGTGATCGCGCTGGCCGGGATCTGGCTGACCGAGCCGGACTCGCTGGTCGCGATCCTGGCCGGCCTGCTGCTGGTCACGGTCGGTTTCTTCGGTGCGCACTCGGTGGCCAGCAGCTGGGTCGGGCGCCGGTCGTCGATGCTCGACGGCGGGGTGCCGGCGCAGGCGTCGTCGCTGTACCTGTTCGCCTACTACGCGGGAAGCAGCGCGGGCGGCGCCGTGGGTGGGGTCGCGTTCGACCACCTGGGCTGGCTCGGGCTGGTCGGCT
>NZ_JADQDD010000022.1 GCF_019263595.1 Pseudonocardia sp. KRD291
ACTGCTCAAGCGTTCGGTGCCCGCCGACGCCGAGCTGACCGCGGGCGTCGAGGACCGCGCGTCGCCGGCCGCCGTCGATCCGGGCAGCTACGCCGTCGACGCGTCCGAGCCGCCGCCGGGGCGCGCCGCGCAGATGCGCGGGGGCATCCGCGGGTGATCGGCCTGGTCCGGGGCGGTCGGCGACGGGTTCACACCGCACCGCCCCGGGCCGGACGCCGGCGTCGACTGTGACGACGGCGGTGCCACGTCGCATGCCACCGGGATCGCAGGGTACTGTTGGTACCAGGACATTGATGACATGAATGGGGCCGCCGAGTTATCCGGCCGCCCCTTCCCTGTTGTAAGGGGGACCAGCCATGGGGCGCGGACGAGCCAAGGCCAAGCAGACGAAGGTGGCCCGCGAGCTCAAGTACAGCTCCCCCACGATGGATCTCGACGCGCTGCAGCGCGAGATCGGTGGTGGGACGGCGGTTACTGCCGAGGAGCCGGACGACGACTACGGCGAGTACGACGAGTACGCCGCCAAGTACGGTCCCGGCGCCGACGAGGACGACGGACCCCGCCGCTGAACGTCGGCGTCACGGCACCGGCGAGGTGTCGCAGGGGCCGCGGGCACACCCGCCGGTTCCCCCCGGGATCGCGATAGGGCAAGATCACTACGCCGGACCGGGACGCGTCGTCCGCGGCGGTGTCACCGGTTGCCCGGTGACCAGGTAGCGGTCGACCCCTCCGAGGTGCGAGAGCCATGCGCGGCAATCTGTTCGCCGTCGCCGTGAACCTCGTCGTGCTCACCGTGCGTCGGCATCGGCTGCACGTGCTGCTGATCGAACGCGGTGAGCCGCCGTTCCTGGGGTCGTGGGCCCTGCCCGGTGGCTTCGTGCTGCCCGACGAGGACCTCACCGACACCGCGAGCCGACGGCTGGCCGAGGAGACCGGGGCCGACACCGGCGAGGCCGTCGTGGGCTACTTGGAGCAGCTGGCCAGCTACGCGGCGCCGGACCGGGACCCCCGGGGCCGGGTGCTCAGCGTCGGCTATCTCGCGCTGCTGCCGGACTTGCCCGAACCCACCCCGGGCGGCGACGCGGTCGCCTCGGCCTGGCATCCGGTGGACGAGGTCGGGGAGCTGGCCTTCGACCACGAGCGGATCCTGGCCGAGGGGGTCGAGCGGGCCCGGTCGAAGCTGGAGTACACGACCCTGGCCGCGTCGTTCTGCCCGGGCGAGTTCACGGTGACCGACCTGCGGCGGGTCTACGAGGCGGTCTGGCGGACGTCGCTGGACCCGCGCAACTTCCAGCGCAAGGTCACCTCGACCGAGGGCTTCCTGGTCCCGACCTCGACGCTGGTCACCGGCGGGCGGGGACGCCCGCCGAGGCTGTTCCGGCGGGGGCCCGCGACGGCGTTGCACCCGCCGATGCTGCGGTAGGGGCCGGCGGTAGGGGTCAGAAGCGCGGGTGCTCGCCGCGCAGGACGACCCGCGAGCCGGGCTGCGCGTCGTCGGCGCCCTCGACCTCGGGGGCACGGTGCACCTCGCCGAGGATCCAGGACGTCACGTGCCGGGCGGTCAGCACCGCGAGCGCGCGGTCGACGTCGTCGGGCGGGATGACCGCGACCATCCCGACGCCCATGTTGAACGTCTTCTCCATCTCGGCCCGGTCGACCCGGCCGCGGGAGGCGATCAGCTTGAACACCGGGAACGGGGTCCAGGAGCCGCGGTCGATCACCGCGGCGAGCCCGTCCGGGAGGATCCGCTCGACGTTGCGGGCCAGGCCGCCGCCGGTGATGTGCGAGAACGTCCGCACACCGGTCTCCGCGGCGATGGCCAGGCAGTCCTTGGCGTAGATCCGGGTCGGGACGAGCAGCTCCTCGCCGAGCGAGTGCTCGAACTCCTCCACGTGCCCGTCCAGCGGGAGCCGCGCGATGTCGAGCAGCACGTGCCGGGCCAGCGAGTAGCCGTTCGAGTGCAGCCCCGACGATCCCATCGCGACCAGCACGTCCCCGGGACGCACCCGCTCGGGGCGCAGCATCTTCTCCGCGTCGACGACCCCGACACCGGTGGCGGAGATGTCGTAGCAGCCGTCCTCCATCATGCCGGGGTGCTCCGCGGTCTCCCCGCCGAGCAGCGCGCAGCCGGCCTGCTGGCACCCGTCGGCGATGCCGCCCACGATCGTCGCGACCTGTTCCGGGACGAGCTTGCCGACGGCGATGTAGTCCTGCAGGAACAGCGGCTCGGCGCCGCAGACGACCAGGTCGTCGACGACCATCGCGACCAGGTCCTGGCCGATCGTGTCGTGCTTGTCCATCGCCTGCGCGATCGCGACCTTCGTCCCGACGCCGTCGGTGGACGCGGCCAGCACCGGCTCGGCGTAGCGGCCCCACTTGGCCGCGAACAGCCCCGCGAAGCCGCCGATACCGCCGAGCACCTCGGGGCGGCTCGCCTTCTCCGCGTGCGGCCGCAGTGCCGCGACCGCCCGCTCGCCGGCGTCGATGTCCACTCCCGCGGAGGCGTAGCTCGCGCGCGGCTGCTCTGGGTCGGGCATGGGTACGGGAACTCCTGGATGTGACGGTGATCGGACGGCGGTCCGCGGGGTGAGCCGGTCCGCCGGTGTCGGGCCCGGGTCAGGGCCGGGACAGAGCCTCCGCGGCACCGTAGCCGACGGACAGCGGACCGGCATCGCCCGATGCCGCGCCGGACACCGTCGTCGCCGGATGGGCGGGAGCCGAGTCGAGATCCTCGAGCAGGTGCTTGCCGAGCTTCGCCTCGTCCGGCAGCGGGATCGGGTACTCGCCGTCGAAACACGCGCAGCACAGACGGCTGCGCGGCTGCTCACTGGCCGCGACCATGTGGTCGACCGAGACGTAGCCGAGCGAGTCCGACCCGATCGAGCGGCGCACGCCCTCGGTGTCGGCGCCGCCGGCGATCAGCTCGGCGCGGCTGGCGAAGTCGATGCCGTAGAAGCAGGGCCAGCGCACCGGCGGCGAGGCGATCCGGACGTGCACCTCGAGGGCACCGGCCTCGCGCAGCATCCGGACGAGCGCGCGCTGGGTGTTGCCGCGGACGATCGAGTCGTCCACCACGACCAGGCGCTTGCCGCGGATCACGGTCCGCAGCGGGTTGAGCTTGAGCCGGATGCCGAGCTGGCGGATCGTCTGGCTGGGCTGGATGAAGGTGCGCCCGACGTAGGCGTTCTTGACCAGGCCCTGCCCGTAGGGGATGCCCGAGCCCTGGGCGTAGCCGATCGCGGCCGGCGTGCCGGACTCCGGGACGGGGATGACGAGGTCGGCCTCGACCGGGTGCTCGCCCGCGAGGCGGCGGCCGATCTCGACGCGGGTGTCGTAGACCGAGCGGCCGGAGATGACGGTGTCCGGGCGGGCCAGGTAGACGTACTCGAACACGCAGCCCTTGGGCTCCGGCGCGGCGAACCGCATGCTGCGGATGCCGTCGGCGTCGATCGCGAGCAGCTCGCCCGGCTCGACCTCGCGGACCATCGAGGCGCCGACGATGTCCAACGCCGCGGTCTCGGAGGCGACCACCCAGCCGCGCTCCAGACGTCCGAGCACCAGCGGCCGGACGCCGTGCGCGTCCCGGGCGGCGTAGAGCGTGGTCTCGTCGGCGAACGCGAGCGAGAACGCCCCGCGCAGCCGCGGCAGCAGACGCATCGCCGCCTCCATGATCCCGAGGTCCGCGGCGCCGGCCGCGAGCAGCTCGGTCACCAGGTCGGAGTCGGTGGTGGCGTGCAGGCCGGAGCGGTTGCGCTTCTCCAGCTTCCCGACCTCGTCGCGCAGCTCGGCGGTGTTCACGAGGTTGCCGTTGTGCCCCAGGGCCAGGCCACTGCCGGTGGCCGTGGTGCGGAACGTGGGCTGGGCGTTCTCCCAGGTCACCGCCCCGGTCGTGGAGTAGCGGCAGTGCCCGACCGCGAGGTGGCCGCGCAGCGAGGACAGCGTCTGCTCGTCGAAGACCTGGCTGACCAGCCCGAGATCCTTGAACACGACCATCCGGTGCCCGTCGGACACGGCGATCCCGGCGGCCTCCTGGCCGCGGTGCTGCAGCGCGTAGAGCCCGTAGTAGGTCATCTTCGCGACGTCCTCGCCGGGGGCCCAGACGCCGAAGACGCCGCACTCCTCGCGGGGTTCGTCGTCGCGTTCCGCGGTGGTCACCGGGCTGACGGCGACGGGGTTCTCAGCGGTGGGGAAGGCTGGGCTGACGTTCTCGTTCCGTCCGGAACTCAACGCACACGCTCCTCGGCAAGCGACGATCTGCGGCCTTGCGTGATCGTACGCCGCGAAGTCGGTGCGGACCCACCGCTCGGGACGGGCGTCACGTGCCGATCTGCGGTGCTCACGTCAGCGGCAGCCACGCGGCGACCTCGCCGGCCCGGTTCCCGGACACCCGCAGCGCCCCGGCCGCGCTCGCCTCGTCCCAGCCCGAGCGGCCCAGCGCCAGCGACAGCCACGTGCGCGGATCGGTCTCGACGACGTTCGGCGGCGTCCCCCGGGTGTGCCGAGGCCCCTCGATGCACTGCACCGCACCGAACGGCGGGACCCGCACCTCGACGCTGTGCCCGGGCGCACGCCGGGCCAGCTCGGCCAGCGACTCCTTCACCGCGGCCTTGCGCACGGTGCGGTCCGGGGCGTCGCCGCCGTCGAGCCAGGCCTGCAGCGCGTCCTGTCCGGTCACGCGGCGGCTCTCAGACCGAGAGCGCGCCGAAGCGGGCCGGGAGCGTGCCCTCCCAGGCGGCGCGTAGCTCGTCGAGCCCGAGGTCGCCCACCTCGGCGATCCGCAGGGCGTCCCCGCCGGTCTCGCCGAGGCGCACCACCGCGACGTCGGCCGCGGCGGCGCGGGCGAGGAACTCCTCGGCGCCGTCGGCCGGCACGGTGACCAGGACCCGTCCGGCGGACTCGCTGAACAACGCCGTGAACGTGTCCGCGGCGACCCCGCCGAGCGTGACCGATGCGCCGCGGCCACCGGCCAGCGCGGCCTCGACCAGGGCCTGGGCCAGCCCGCCGTCGGAGAGGTCGTGGCTGCCGGTCAGCGCACCCTGCGACCCGGCGGCGGCCAGGAGGTCGCCCAGGCGCCGCTCGTGCTCCAGGTCCACGGCCGGGGGCCTCCCACCGAGGTGGCCGTGCACCTCGTGCGCCCACTCGCTGCCGCCGAGCTCCTCGCGCGTGGCACCGAGCAGCAGGACGGCGTCGCCGTCGGCCCCGGCGAACCCGGACGGGATCCGCCGCGTCACGTCGTCGATCACGCCGAGCACCCCGACGACCGGGGTGGGCAGGATCGCGGTCGTGCCGGTCTGGTTGTAGAAGCTGACGTTGCCGCCGGTCACGGGCGTGCCGAGGACCGCACAGCCGTCCGCGATCCCACGCACGGCCTGGGAGAACTGCCACATCACGTGCGGGTCCTCCGGCGAGCCGAAGTTGAGGCAGTCGGTGACGGCGAGCGGGACCGCGCCGGAGGTGGCGACGTTGCGGTAGGCCTCGGCCAGCGCCAGCTGGGCACCGACGTAGGGGTCGAGCGCGACGAAGCGGGCGTTGCAGTCGGTGGCGACGGCGATCCCGCGACCGGTGCTCTCGTCGATCCGCACCACGCCGGCGTCGGTGGGCGCGGCGGCGACGGTGTTGCCGCGCACGAAGCGGTCGTACTGGTCGGTGACCCAGGCCCGGCTGGCCAGGTTCGGCGCCGCGGCCATCCGCAGGATCTCGGCGCGCAGCTCGGACGGCGTCTCCGGGCGCGGCAGCGACTCCGGGCCGTCGGCGGCGAGCGCGTCCTGCGCGGCGTCGTCCCGGGCGACCGGGCGCTCGTAGACCGGGCCCTCGTGCGCGACGGTGCGCGGCGGCACGTCGACGACGGTCTCGCCCCGCGAGGTGATCACCAGGCGGTCGCCGTCGGTGACCTCGCCGATCACGGTGGCGATCGTGTCCCACTTGCGGCAGACGGCCATGAACGCGTCCACGTTCTCCGGCGTCACGACCGCGCACATCCGCTCCTGCGACTCGCTGGAGAGGATCTCGGCCGCGGTCATCCCGGTGGCGCGCAGCGGGACGGCGTCGAGGTCGACGTGCATGCCGCCGCTCCCGGCGCTGGCCAGCTCGGACGTCGCGCAGGACAGCCCGGCGCCGCCGAGGTCCTGGATGCCGACGACCAGCCCGGCGTGGAACAGCTCCAGGCAGCACTCGATGAGCACCTTCTCGGTGAACGGGTCACCGACCTGCACCGACGGCAGCTTCTTCCGGCCCGGGCCCTCGTCGTCACCGAACGTCTCCGACGCGAGCACCGACACCCCGCCGATGCCGTCCAGCCCGGTCGTCGCGCCGAACAGGATGATCTTGTTGCCGGTGCCGGATGCGAACGCCAGGTGCAGGTCCTCGGTGCGCAGCGCCCCGACGCAGAGCGCGTTGACCAGCGGGTTGCCGGCGTAGGAGGCGTCGAACACGACCTCGCCGCCGACGTTGGGCAGGCCCAGGCAGTTCCCGTACCCGCCGATCCCGGACACGATCCCGGGCAGCACCCGCGCGGTGTCCGGTGCGTCGATCGGGCCGAAGCGAAGCGGGTCGCCGACCGCGATCGGCCGCGCGCCCATGGCCATGATGTCGCGGACGATGCCGCCGACGCCGGTCGCCGCACCCTGGTAGGGCTCCACGTAGGACGGGTGGTTGTGCGACTCGACCTTGAACGTGACGGCCCACCCGTCACCGATGCTCACCACGCCGGCGTTCTCGCCGATCCCGGCGAGCATCGTCGCCTTCATCTCCTCGGTGGTGGTCTCCCCGAAGTAGCGCAGGTGCACCTTGGACGACTTGTAGGAGCAGTGCTCGCTCCACATCACCGAGTACATCGCCAGCTCGGCGTCGGTGGGCCGCCGGCCCAGGATCTCGCGGATGCGGGCGTACTCGTCGTCCTTGAGCCCCAGCGCCGCGTAGGGCTGCGGCTGGTCGGGGGAGGCCTGCGCGGAGGCCACGGAGTCGACGGTCACCTGGTCGGCCAGCTCGGTCACGGCCGTCAGGGTAGTCGCCGGGAACGGTGTCCCGGCCACCGCCGAGACCGGCCTCACCCGGCAGCGGTGCGCATGGCTCCACGAACGGCGCCGCCCGGCCGTCCGGCGGCCGGGACGGGGTGCGTGCCCGGGAAGCAGGCCGGAGGTCAGGCCGGGACGCCGGCCAGGACCGACCGGAACAGGGCCAGACCGTCGGTGGAGGGGCCGGTGAGCGCGTCGGTGGCGTGCTCGGGGTGCGGCATCAGGCCGACCACGTTGCCCGCCTCGTTCGTCACGCCGGCGATGCCGTTGCTGGCGCCGTTCGGCGCGCCGTCGCGGTAGCGGAACACGATCCGGCCGGAGTCCTCCAGCGCGGAGAGCGTGTCCGGCGCGGCGACGTAGCGGCCCTCCTGCGACTTGAGCGGGATCAGCAGCTCGTCGCCGGTGGCGTAGTCGCAGGTCCACGCGGTCTCGGCGTTGCCGACCGTCAGCACCACCTCGCGGCACAGGAAGGTCAGCCCGGCGTTGGCGACCAGCGCGCCCGGCAGCAGCCCGGCCTCGCACAGGATCTGGAAGCCGTTGCAGATGCCCAGCACGGGCAGGCCGCGAGCGGCGCCGTCGACGACCTCGCGCATGATCGGGGCGAGGCTGGCGATCGCGCCGGCGCGCAGGTAGTCGCCGTAGGAGAACCCGCCGGGGACGACGACGGCGTCCACGCCGCGCAGGTCGGCGTCGCCGTGCCAGAGCGGGACGGCCTCGGCCCCGGCGACCCGCACGGCGCGCGCGGCGTCGACGTCGTCGAGCGTGCCGGGGAACGTGATGACACCGACCCGGGTCGCGCTCACAGTCGGGTCACCGTCCAGTCCTCGATCACCGGGTTGGCGAGCAGCGAGCCGGCGAGACGGTGCAACGTCTCGTCGTCCACGCCGTCGGACACCTCGAGCTCGAAGTGCTTGCCCTGCCGGACGTCGCTGACACCGGACACACCGATCCGGCCCAGCGCACGGTTCACGGCCTGACCCTGCACGTCGAGGATCTCGGGCTTGGGCATCACGTCCACCACCACTCTGGCCACGTCGCCCAGCCTACGGTGAACACCACCCGATCTCGACGTGACCGCTGCGACCCCGGCGGGCGACGTGGCACGGGGCGACCTCCGGCGGGCGGCGTGCAGCGGGGCGACCCTCAGGCGGCCGGCTCGGCGGCCGCGAGCAGACCGCGGTGCACGGTGGGCGTCGCGCCGGCCGCCAGCGCCGCGTCGATCGCGGACAGCGCGGCCTGCACCCGATGCGGCTTGCGCAGGTCCTTGGCCCGCAGCGCGATCCGCACGACCCCGCCGCGGGCCGCCGTGCGCGCCGCGGCCTGTTCCAGGGCGCGGGCCCGCCGGTGCTCGCCGGCCGGGCGCTCGCGCTCCTCGGAACGCGGCCACTGGTCGGAGCGCCGGAACGTCAGGACCCGGGACCTGATCGAGGCCAGCGACGGGTCGGTGGAGCGCAGCGCGGTGTCGTCGGCGCAGAGCCGGAAGCCGTGCTCGCGCAGGGCGGCGACGGTCCCGTTCGAGGCCACCCAGCCGGGCGGGGCGAAGCCCTCGGTCCCCAGCCCGACCGCGGTCATCACCCGCCGGGCCGCGGTGAGCCGCAGCGTCGCCTCGTGCCGGGGCAGGGCGCCGAACTCGGTGCGCCGCCCGATCCGCGGCACGGCGCCGTTCTGCCAGGAGCCGACCGGGTCGGCGGTGTGGTCGTAGCCGTGCAGCAACACGTCGTCACCGGCGCGGACGCGGCCCGCGACCCAGCGGACCAGCGAGTCCCCGCGCCGCAGTGACCCGTTCCCGTGGGGCCCCTGCGGACCGCGCGGCTGCACCAGGTGCGTGAGCGGGACCAGGCGCCGGTCCAGCTCCCCGGCGAACGCGACGGCGCGGGCGCGGGCCGCGTCGTCGGCGTCGGTCAGCCCGGACAGCGACACCAGCAGCATCGGCGCGCCGGGCGCGACGGCGCGCCGGACGGTGGGCGACGCCTCGGGCGGCGGCGCCGGGGCGGACTCGTCGGACCCATCGGCGATGAGAACCTGCATGCCCCCATGGGGCCATACCGACATGAACACCCGAGATCCGGGTGATGAGCACCGCGCCACCGGCGGACGAGCAGTATCGGTGATCGGCACTCCGGTACCGATCAGGGCCACCGGCGGCCTCGATCGGGACCCGATCACCGATCATGTACCGAGACGTCCCCCGATCTGGAGGTGCCCCGTGGCACGACCCCGCACGATCTCCGACGAGGTCGTCGTCGACGCCTCGCCCGAGCTGCTCTACACGCTGATCTCCGACCCGGTGCACATGGCGCGCTGGAGCCCGGAGAACACCGGCGCGAGGACCGTGCGCCCCGGCCCGGCCGAGGCCGGTGACCGTTTCGTCGGGACGAACCGGCGCGGCGGGTTCAGCTGGGTCACCGAGAGCGTCGTGACCGCGGCCGAACCGGGAGCCCGGTTCGCGTTCCGGGTGCAGGGATGGGGTGTGCGGACGCCGTCGCTGCGGGTGGCGAACGCGAGCTGGGAGTACCGCTTCGAGCCGGTGGACGGTGGCACGAAGGTCACCGAGACCTGGACCGACGACCGCCCGTGGCCGGACGCCGTCGCGAACGTCGCGGACCGTGTCCTGACCCGCGGCTCCACGTTCGCCGACTTCCAGCGGCGCAACATCCGCACCACGCTGGACCGGCTCAAGTCCGACGTGGAGTCCGCCCCCTCGCCGTGAGGCGCACCCCGCTCGGCGAGCACCGGCACGGCCGGACCCACCGGCGGCTCGCCTACGGACGGGGTCGGTCCCGGAGCGGGTGGGCGTCGAGGAAGTCCAGGACCACCGCGCTCGCCTCGCCCCGGCGTTCCAGGAAGTAGGCGTGCCGGGCGCCCTCGAACAGGTGCAGGATCGCCCCGGGGATGCGCTCGGCCAGGAGCGTGCCGTTCCGGACCGGGGCGAACGCGTCGTCGGTCCCGTGCAGGACGAGCGTGGGTGCGGTGACGCCCGGCAGCACGTCCCAGGCGTCGTGACGTGCACTGGCGCGGCGGTGCTCGCGGCGGGCGCGCGCTGTCATCGTGTCGTCGCCGAGTACGGACAGCGGGCCGGGGTGTGCGCGCCGCCAGTGCGGGCCGACCATCAGGTCGGTCAGTGCCTGCCGCGCCGTGTCCGGGTCCGCGGCCAGCGGGCGCAGGACGTCGGGGTCGGCCGGGACGCCGCCGGCACCGCCCCCGGTCGTGCACCCGAGGACGAGCGCGCCGACCCGCTCCGGGGTATCCACCGCGACCCACTGCGCGACCCTCCCGCCCATCGACGTCCCGTAGACGTGCGCGCGGGCGATGCCGAGCTCGTCGAGGACGGCCACGACGTCGCGGGCGAACCGGCGGGTGCCCCACTCGGCGTGCCCGGGGGTGTCGCTGGCCCCGGTGCCGAGCGCGTCGATCGCGATCGTGGCGAAGGAGCCGGAGAGATCCGCGCGTACCGGGTCCCACCAGTGACGGGAGTTGGCCTGCCCGGCGAGCAGGACCAGTGGCTCACCGGAACCCTGGACGTCGAACGCGATCCGGGCGCCGTCCGGCGCCGTCGCACGGTCCTCGGTCACGGCGTCGGGGAGACCCAGTCCCGCCCGGTGATCCGGCGGTAGACCTCGGCGTAGCGGTCGTGCACGACGCCGATGACGTCGGCGGGCACCTCCGGGCCGGGGGCCGTGCGGTCCCAGTCCAGCTGCGACGACCAGTCCCGCACGTACTGCTTGTCGAACGAGAACTGCGTGCGTCCGGGCTCGTAGGAGTCGGCCGGCCAGAACCGCGACGAGTCCGGCGTCAGCACCTCGTCGCCGAGCACGATCTCGCCGTCGGTGTCGCGGCCGAACTCGAGCTTCGTGTCCGCGACCAGGATCCCGCCCCGCGCCGCCGACTCGGCCCCGCGCCGGTAGACCTCCAGGGTCAGCGCGCGCAGACGCTGAGCGGTGTCGGCCCCGACGAGCGCCACGACCTCGTCGAAGGTCATGAACTCGTCGTGCTCGCCGACCGGGGCCTTGGTGGTCGGGGTGAAGATCGGCTCCGGCAGCTGCGAGCCCTCGACCAGGCCGTCCGGGAGCGCGATGCCGGAGACCGTGCCGTCCTTCTCGTACTCCTTGAGCCCCAGCCCGGTGAGGTAGCCGCGGGCGATGCACTCGACCGGCAGCATCTGCAGCGGGCGGCAGCGCAGGGCGCGCCCGGCGAACTCGGCGGGGATGTCGTGCGTGCCGATCACGTGGTTGGGCACCAGATCGCCGATCGCCTCGAACCAGTACAGCGACAGTGCGGTGAGGATCGCGCCCTTGTCCGGGACCGGCGTCGGCAGCACCACGTCGTAGATCGAGAGCCGGTCGGAGGCGACGAGCAGCAGCTGCGCCGGGTCGACCGACTCGTCGAGGTAGAGCTCGCGGACCTTGCCCGAGTGCAGCAGCTTCACAGGATCCCTCCCGGCGTGTAGGCGGCGGCCTCGGGGTGTGCGGCGGTGATCGCGGAGATCCGCTCGTTCACGGCGGCGACCTGCGCCGTCGCCGCGCCGGTGAACTTCAGCGGGTCGGCGAGTAGGCCGTCGAGCGCACCCTCGGGGAGCCCGAGGCGGGAGTCGGTGGACAGGCGCCGGAGCAGGTCGTTGTCGGCCTGCCCCTTCTCCCGCATGGCCAGCGCGACACCGACCGCATGTTCCTTGATCACCTCGTGCGCGGTCTCCCGGCCGACACCGGCCCGCACCGCGGCCATCAGCACCGCGGTGGTGGCCAGGAACGGCAGGTAGCGGTCCAGCTCGCGGGCGATCACCGCGGGGTAGGCGCCGAACTCGTCGAGCACGGTCAGCGTCGTCTCGTACAGGCCGTCGAGGGCGAAGAACGCGTCCGGCAGCGCGACCCGGCGCACCACCGAGCACGAGACGTCGCCCTCGTTCCACTGCGAGCCGGACAGGTCGGCGGTCATCACCGACAGGCCGCGCAGGATCACGGTCAGGCCGTTGATCCGCTCCGCGGAGCGCGCGTTCATCTTGTGCGGCATCGCCGACGAGCCGACCTGCCCGGGCGCGAACCCCTCGGTGGCCAGCTCGGCGCCGGCCATCAGGCGGATCGTGGTGGCCAGCGACGACGGCGCCGCGGCGAGCTGCACGAGCGCGGAGACGACGTCGTGGTCGAGCGAGCGCGGGTAGACCTGCCCGACGCTGGTGAAGCGCTCGGCGAACCCGAGGTGCTCGCACACCCGGCGTTCGAGGTCGTCGAGCTTCGCGGTGTCGCCGTCGAACAGGTCCAGCATGTCCTGGCTGGTGCCCATCGGGCCCTTGATGCCGCGCAGCGGGTAGCGGGCGCGCAGCTCCTGCAGCCGGGCGTGCGCGACGAGCAGCTCGTCGGCGGCCGAGGCGAAGCGCTTGCCCAGCGTCGTGGTCTGGGCGGCGACGTTGTGGCTGCGCCCGGCCATCACCAGCTCGGCGTACTCGCCGGCGCGACGGCCGAGGCGGGCCAGGATCGCGACCGTGCGGTCGGCGACCAGCTCCAGCGAGAGCCGGATCTGCAGCTGCTCGACGTTCTCGGTCAGGTCCCGGCTGGTCATGCCCTTGTGCACCTGCTCGTGCCCGGCGAGGGCGTTGAACTCCTCGATCCGGGCCTTCACGTCGTGCCGGGTGACGCGTTCGCGCTCGGCGATGCTCGCCAGGTCGACGCGGTCCACGACCGACTCGTAGTCGGCGATGGCCTGCTCGGGGACGTCCACGCCGAGATCGCGCTGGGCCCGCAGGACCGCGACCCACAGCTGTCGCTCGAGCTGGATCTTGTACTCCGGCGACCACAGTCGGACGAGCTCGGGGCTCGCGTACCGGGCGGCCAGCACGTTGGGGATCACGTGTGACGAGGATATGCGCTGCTCCGGGCACTGCCGACACCGGTGCCCCGGCGTGGCCCCGCCTAGCGCTGATAATCGTTCCGCAAGCTCCTCTCAGCGCTGATGGTCGTTCCGCAAGCTCCTCTCAGCGCTGATGGTCGTTCCGCAAGCTCCTCTCAGCGCGCGAGTGCGTCGACGAGGGCCTCGCGGGCGATCCGGCGAGGATCGGCGTCGGCCTCGATCAGGGCGGAGACGACGGCCCCGTCGATCAGGGCGACGATCCGCCGCAGGGCCTTCGGGTCCGGGGTGTGCCCGGCGCGCGTGAGCGCCTGGGCCAGCAACGCGTCCAGCTCCGTGCGCTGGGCCCGCATCAGCGGCGCCAGGTACGGCCGTCGGCCCGCACCGACCAGCCGTTCGAAGTGCCGCAGCACCGCGTCCAGACCGTCGGTCCGCGAGCGGGGGCCGAGCAGCATGTCCAGCACCACGTCGGCGGGGTCGTCATGCGGGCGGGCGGCGTCGAGCGCAGCCCGCGCCTCGGCCAGCTCGGTGCGGCCCAGGTGCTCGGCGGCGGCGGTGACCAGGTCCTCGAGGGAGCCGAAGTAGTAGGTCGTCGCGGCGAGCGGCAGCTCGGCACGCTCCGCGACGGCGCGGTGCCGGATCGCCTCGAACCCGCCCTCGGCGAGCAGCTCGGCGGCCGCCGCGGCGAGCAGCCCGCGGCGGCGTTCGCCCTTCTCGGTGGCCACCTCCCCATCGTGCCGGTCCGGGCGTCCGCACCCCCGACCGGCCGGTGGGCGATCACCCCGGCCCGACCGCCGGAGGCTGCTGCGGTGCCGTTCGTGGCCCACCCGGCGCGCGTCGTGACCGTTTCGTGACCCTGCACGGGAGTCCGCCGCGCCGATGACGGAGACTGGCCGCGTGCGACCGTCCCCCCGGAGCAGGCGAGCAGCGCGGATCGACGAACCCGTCGATCTGCGCTCGGACACCGTCACGATGCCGACCCCGTCCATGCGCAAGGCGATGGCCGCGGCCGAGGTCGCCGACGACGTGCTGGACCGCGACCCCACGATGCGCAGGCTCGAGGAGCGGATCGCCGGGATGCTCGGCGCGGCCGACGCGCTGTGGACCCCGACCGGGTCGATGGCCAACGTGATCGCCCTGATGAGCCACCTGGGGCGCGGGGAGGCGTTCCTGGCCCCGCAGGGCGCGCACGTCCTGGACTTCGAGCTGGGCACGGCCGCCTGGCTGGCCGGCGGCATGCCGCGCCCGCTGCCGCACGACGCCGGGCCGGGCAAGGTCTCGGCGACCGCGGTCCGCCGCGCCGCCACCTCCGACGGCTCCTACGCCTCGCTGCGACCGGCGCTGCTCTGCCTGGAGAACACGCACAACGCCGCGGGCGGCACCGTCGTCGCGCCGGAGGAGCACGCCTCGGTCGCCGCCGCGGCCCGCGCCGCGCGGCTGGCCGTGCACCTCGACGGCGCGCGGCTGTGGAACGCCTCGGTCGCGCTCGGCGTTCCGCCCGCCGCGCTGACGGTCGGCGCGGACACCGTCTCGGTGTGCCTGAGCAAGGGCCTCGGCGCACCGGTCGGTTCGATCGTGGCCGGGTCGGCGGACTTCACCGAGCAGGCCCGGCGGCTGCGCAAGATGCTCGGCGGCGGGGTCCGCCAGGGCGGCATCCTGGCCGCGGCCGGACTCGTCGCGCTGGACGCCGTGGACCGCCTCGCCGAGGACCACGCCCGCGCCTCGACACTGGCCGCCGGCCTGCGCGAGCGCGGCTGGCGGGTCCGCGAGCCGCAGACCAACATCGTGCTCGTCGACGTCGCGGACCTGCCCGGCACGATCGCGCAGTTCACCGAGTCCGGCGTCCTGGCCGGGGCGATCGGCGGGAAGCTGCGGCTGATGACCCACCGCGACGTCGACGACCGGCACATCCGGACCGCGCTGGAGCGGATCGGCGAGGTCAGCCCGGCCAGCACCAGCCCGTTCGCCGGGCCGGGTGGCGATGCCGCCCGGGCGCGGCCCGCCGCGGACCGGCCGCGCTGAGCCGCCCACCCCGAGACGTCGCCTCGGGGTAAAACTCTGTCGTCTCAGGTCAAGTCGACCTCATCGATCGAGGTAAGACTCGGTCGAGCCGGACGGCAGCGCCGACGTCCTCACTACGCTCGCGGCAGCTCGGGCGCCCCGGTCTCCCCCGGCGTCCCGGCTGCCCCGACCCACTGACCAGCGCCGCTGATCGGGCGCCCACGACGGCACGCCCGGCCCCCGGCGCGTCGACCGCAGGAACCCGGCATGCCCCGTCCGACCTCTGCTCCCCCGCACGGCGACCCGTCGTGATCCTCACCGCGGACGGCGTCGCCGTCGACGGGCCGCACGGCCCGCTGCTCGAGACCACCACGTTCGGGGTCGGCAGCGGCGAGATCGCGCTGGTCAGCGGCGCCCCGGGCGCCGGTCACACGGCACTGGCCCTCGCGCTGGCCGGCCGGATGCGGCCGAGCCGGGGCCGGGTGCGCCTCGACGGCGCCGACGACCCGGCCCTGCTGCGCCGCCGTGTGGCCGTCGTCGACACCCCAGGGATCAGCGAACCGGAACCGGTGCTGCCGCTGCGGGCCGTCGTCGGCGAGGAGCTGGCGATGGCCGGGCGCGGCACGCTGCCTCATTCGGTGGTGGCGTGGCTGGACGCGCGCGGGGCCGCCGGTCTGGCACGGACGCGGTTCGAGGACGTCCCGGCCCCGACCCGGCTCGCGCTGATGCTCGAGCTCGCCGCGATGCGGCCCGGCGTCGGCGTGCTGGTCCTGACCCTGCCGGACCGGCACGGCGGGTCGCCGCAGCAGTGGTGGCCGCTGGTCGCCGAGCACGCCGCAGGGGGCCGCGCCGTCGTCGTGACCTGTGCCCAGAGCTCCGCGGAGCTGATCGGCACGCCCACCGCGCGGCTGGGCGAGGACGGCGACACGGACGACGGCGGCACGGAAGGACTCTCACGGTGAGCGCGATCCGGATGGCGATCAGCGAGCTGCGGCGGATCACCGCGGGCCGGATACCGGTGCTGGCGGTCCTGGCCCTGGTACTGATCCCGACGCTCTACGCGGGGCTCTACCTCTACGCCAACGCCGACCCGTACGGCAGGCTCGGGAACGTGCCGGCGGCACTCGTCGTGGCCGACACCGGCGCCACCGACGCGAACGGGGAACGCACGAACGTCGGCGACGAGGTCGCGCGCACGCTCGAGGACTCCGGCACGTTCGACTTCACCCGGGTCTCGCCCGCCGAGGCGGAGACCGGCGTGCGGGACAACCGCTACACGTTCTCGCTGACCATCCCGGCGGACTTCACGGCGGCGCTGCAGTCCTCCGGGAACTTCACCCCGCGTCAGGGAATCCTCACGCTGACCACGAACGACGCGAACAACTACCTGGTCCGCACGATCGCCGACACCGTGGTCGCGAAGGTGCACGACTCGGTCTCCGAACAGGTCGGCACGCAGGCCGCGAACCGGTTCCTGACCGGTTTCGCGACGATCCACGACCGCACCGCGCAGGCCGCGGACGGCGCGGGCCGGCTCACCGACGGCGCGAACCGGGCGCACGACGGCGCGGGAGAGCTGGCCTCCGGGGCCGGGCAGCTCGCGGGCGGGCAACGACAGCTGCTCGACGGCGCGACGCAGCTCTCGTCCGGGGCGGACCGGCTCGCCGACGGCGCCGGCACGCTGGCCACCGGCGCCGGGACCGCCGCCGACGGCGCCGACCGTCTGAGCACCGGCGCCGGGACGCTCACCTCCGGGCTCGACCAGGTCCGCGACGCCACCGCGGCACTCCCGACCCAGACCCGGACGCTCGCCGACGGCGCCCGCCGGGTCGCCGACGGCAACGCGACGCTCGCCGCGGCGGGCGGCCGCGTCGCCGACGCCAGCAAGAAGATCGTCTCCGACCTCGACGCCGCCGACGGGACGATCGCCGCCGACCTGCGCGCGAAGGGCTTCACCGACGCCCAGGTCCAGCAGGCCCTGGACACGCTGAAACAGGTCCGCGGGCCGCTCGATGCGGGCAACCGGCAAGTCCAGACGCTCAACGGGCAGCTCACCGCGCTGGGGTCGGGATCGCAGCAGGTCGCCGACGGCGCCGAGAAGCTGGCGGGTTCCGCGCCCACCCTGTCCGGAGGCATCGCGAAGGCCGCCGACGGCGCAGGGACGCTGCGGACCGGCGCGACGACGCTGTCCGACGGCGTGGGCCGGCTCGCCGAGGGCGCGACCGCGCTGGACACCGGCGCCGGACAGCTGCGGACCGGCGCGGACCGGCTCGTCGACGGCGAGCGCACCGCCGTGGACGGCACCGACCGGCTCGCCGACGGCGCCCGGGCACTCGACGGCGGCACCGCGCAGCTCGCGACCGGGTCGACGCAGCTCCGGGACGGGCTGAACGAGGGCCTCGGGCAGATCCCGAACCCGGCCGCGGACGTCCGGGACGCGACCGCGAAGACGATCGGCGACCCGGTCGCCACCCGTGACGTCGCCCGCTCCAGCGCCGGCACCTACGGCGAGGGCCTGGCCCCGTTCTTCCTCGCGCTCGCCGCATGGATCGGCGGCTACACGCTGTTCCTGCTCCTCCAGCCGCTCTCGAGGCGGGCGATCGCGGCCGGTCAGAGCCCGCTGCGGGTGGCGCTGGGCGGGTGGATCCCGGCCGGGGTGCTCGGCGTGGCGCAGATGGCCGGGATGTACGCCGTCGTGGTGTTCGGTCTCGGGATCCGCCCGGAGCATCCGGTCGCGACGTTCGGGTTCCTGTGCCTGGCCTCGCTGACGTTCACCGCGATCGTGCACGCCCTGAACGCCTGGCTGGGCAGCATCGGACAGTTCCTCGGCCTGGTCCTGATGGTGGCGCAGCTCGTCTCGGCCGGCGGCACGTTCCCCTGGCAGACGATCCCGGCACCGTTGTACCCGGTGCACTACCTGCTGCCGATGAGCTACGCGATCGACGGCCTGCGGCACCTGATGTACGGCGGCACGCTGCAGGGCGTCGTCGGCGTGGACCTCCCGGTGCTGCTGGCCTGGCTCCTGGTCGCGGTGCTGGTCGCGTCGCTCTCGGCCCGGTCCCAGCGCGTCTGGACGCCGGCCCGGGTGAAACCGGAGCTGGTCCTCTGACCCGGCAGCCCGGGACCTAGCCGCGCAGCCAGGGACTCAGCCGCGCAGCCAGGGGCGCAGCCGCTCCAGCGCCTCCTGCACGTCCTCGGTCGCGCCGGCGCAGGAGAACCGGACGAAGCGACCGCCGTCGACCGGGTCGAAGTCCGCGCCGGGAGCGACGGCGATGCCGGTCTCGGCGAGCATCCGGTAGGTGAACGCCATCGAGTCCTCGCCCTCCCGCAGGAACGCGGCGACGTCGGCGTAGACGTAGAAGGCGCCGTCGGCGGGCGCGAGGCGGTCCATGCCCAGCGCGGGCAGTCCCTCGAGCAGCAGGTCGCGGTTGCGGGCGTAGCGCAGCACGTGCGAGTCGGCCTCGGCGTAGGACTCCGGCGTGAACGCGCCCAGCGCGGCGTGCTGCGCGGGTGCGGGCGGGCAGACGGTGAAGTTGCCGGCCAGCCCCTCGATCGTGCGGCGCAGCCGGGGCGGGCAGACCAGCCAGCCCAGCCGCCAGCCCGTCATCGAGAAGTACTTGGAGAACGAGTTGACCAGCAGCGCCTCGCGCGAGGTCGCCCACGCACACGACGTCGGCGGGGAGTCGGCGAACGTGATCCCGTGGTAGATCTCGTCGCTGACCAGCTGGATCCCGTTCGTCTCGCAGTAGGTGGCCAGGGCGGCGAGCTCGGCGGGATCCAGCACCGTGCCGGTGGGGTTCGCGGGGCTGGCCAGGATCAGGCCGCGCACCGGCTCGTCGAGGGCCTCGAGCATCGCCACCGTCGGCTGGAAGCGGGACTCCTCACCGCACGCCAGCTCGACGACCTCGCAGCCGAGCGCGGTCAGGATGTTGCGGTAGCAGGGGTAGCCGGGCCGGGCCATGGCGACGCGGTCACCGGCGTCGAACGCGGCCAGGAACGCGAGCAGGAACCCGCCGGAGGACCCGGTCGTGACGACCACGTCGCCTGCCGCGACGTCGAGGTCGTAGGTGCGGCGGTAGTGCGCGGCGATCGCCTCGCGCAGCTCCGGGATACCGGGGGCGACGGTGTAGCCGAGCACCTCCGACTGCAGTGCCTCGATCGCCGCGGAGCGCACCGCCTCCGGCGCCGGGGTCGACGGCTGGCCCGCGGAGAGGTTGACCAGGTCGCCGTGGGTCCGCGCGCGCTCCCCTGCCGCGGCCCAGACGTCCATCACGTGGAAGGGCGCGACGGCCGCCCGCGCGGCGACGCCGAGACGGGCGGGGTCGGCGGTCCTGCGTCCGGTCACGACCCGAGCGTAGAAGGCCGGGTACCCGCGCACCGCGGCGGCGGTCCGGACGCCGAAAGGCCCCGGCGGCGTGCACACCACCGGGGCCTCCGTGTCAGCGGTCCGAGATCACTCGGCGGCCTCGAGGCCCAGGGAGTCGAGGGCGCCGCCGAGCTGCGCCTCGGTGTCGGCGACGGCGCCGTCGAGGTACTCGGCGATCGGGGTCAGCTCGGCCGCCGACGCGGTGCCGGAGACACCGAGCATGACGGCCGGGGCGGCGACGAGGGCGATGGCGGCACCGCCGAGGATGGCCTTCTTCGAGCGGCGCGGCCGGGGAGCGTGAGCCATGGTGGAGATCCTCCTGAGGTCACCACGCACCGGATGTGCGCGGAGTACGAAGACGATCTCCCGGACAGAACGGGCGGATCAAACCCCGGCGGGCCGTTTTACGAGCTGTTTGCACGCTCTCTACACGGGCAATGAGGCCAACGTCGCTGCCCCGAACGGACCAGCATGTCAGCGCCACGGGAGGCAGGTCCCCGGCGAACGGGCGATGCGACGCGGAGGTAACTCCGCGTTCACACCACGCACCGTGTCAGGCCGTCGGGATCGCCACCTCGCCGCGCTCGGCCCGCAGCCCGATGTCGGTCCGGTGGTGCGAACCGGCCAGCCGGACCGGCTCCAGGCGCGCGTAGGCGTCCGCCCGCGCGGCCGCGAGGTCCGCGCCCGTCCCGACGACCGAGAGCACCCGCCCCCCGCTGGAGACCACCGCGCCGTCGTCGCGGCGCCGCGTGCCCGCGTGGAGAACCCCGTCGCCCTCCGCGCCGGTGATCACGTCGCCGAGCCGCGGCGTCGCCGGGTAGCCCTCCGCGGCGACGACGACCGCCACCGCCGCACCGTCCTCCCACTCGATCGGCGGCGCCTCGGCCAGCGTGCCGGTCGCCGTGGCGTGCAGCAGCCGGGCCAGCGGCGTGCGCAGCAGCGCCAGCACGGCCTGGGTCTCCGGGTCGCCGAAGCGGCAGTTGAACTCGATCACGGCCGGGCCGCGGGAGGTCATCGCCAGACCGGCGTAGAGCAGTCCGGAGAACGGGGCGCCGCGCTCGGACAGCTCGACCGCCACCGGTCGCACGATCCGCTCCGCCAGCTCCTCGGCCAGGCCCTCGCCCGCCCACGGCAACGGCGCGTAGGCGCCCATCCCCCCGGTGTTCGGGCCGGTGTCGTCGTCGCCGACGCGCTTGAAGTCCTGCGCCGGCAGCAGCGGCACCACGGTCGCGCCGTCGACCAGGCAGAACAGCGACGCCTCCGGCCCGTCCAGGAACGACTCGAGCAGCGCCGGGTGCCCGGCGTCGAGCAGCATCAGCGCGTGCGCGCGGGCGACCTCGACGTCGTCGGAGACCACGACGCCCTTGCCTGCGGCCAGACCGTCGTCCTTGACCACGTAGGGCGGGCTGAACACGCCGAGCGCGGTGTCCAGGTGCGCCGGGTTGTCCACCATCACCGACGACGCGGTCGGCACCCCGGCCGAGCTCATCACGCTCTTCGCGAACGCCTTGGACCCCTCGATCCGCGCCGCCGTCGCGCTCGGGCCGAAGCAGGCGATGCCGGCCTCGCGCACCGCGTCCGCGGCACCGTGCACCAGCGGGACCTCCGGGCCGATCACCACCAGGTCCGCCGACCAGCTCTGCGCCAGCGCCACCACGGCGGCGTTGTCGGCCACGTCGAGGCCGAGCTGCTCGGATACCCCGGACGTGCCGGCGTTGCCCGGGGCGCAGGCCAGTGCCGTCACCTCCGGGTCCTGCGCCAGCGACACCGCGATGGCGTGCTCACGCGCGCCGCTTCCGACGACCAGGACTCGCACGGTCGCCGACCCTAGATCCAGCGCCCCGGCGGCGCCGCACCGGCATCCGTCGTTCATCCGGTCGACACCGCCGAACCTGTCGCCGGACGCCCGATCGTGTCAGTGTCGCCCGCGTGATCGTGTCCACGCTGCGCTCCCGCCTGTCCCACGGTGACCACGCCCCCCGTACGGGGGTCGGGCGGCGCTCGGTCCTCGCCGGCCTGGCCTTCGCCGCCGTGCTCGGCTCCCCGGCCCTCGCCGCCCCGGCGTCGGCCGCCGGCGTCCGGAGGGCCGGGAACGAGAAGCCGTCCCGGCCGCTGGTGGTCGGGCACCGCGGCGCGTCCGGGTACCGCCCGGAGCACACGCTGGCCTCCTACGAGCTGGCCGCGCGGATGGGCGCGGACTACATGGAGTGCGACCTCGTGTCCACCAGGGACGGGGCGCTGGTGGCCCGGCACGAGCCGGAGATCGGCGGTACCACCGACGTCGCCCGGCACCCGGAGTTCGCGGACCGCAGGACGGCCAGGACGATCGACGGGACCCGCTACGAGGGCTGGTTCACCGAGGACTTCACGCTCGCCGAGCTGCGCACGCTGCGCGCCACCGAGCGGATCCCGGACATCCGTCCCCGCAACCGGATCTACGACGGCCGGTACCCGATCCCGACCTTCGAGGAGGTCATCGAGCTGCGCGAGCGCCTGTCCGCGGAGCTGCACCGCGAGATCGGCATCTACCCGGAGATCAAGCACTCCACCTACTTCTCCGGGATCGGGAAGGCGATCGAGCCGCGGTTCGTGGCGACGCTGAACGAGGCCGGGCTCAACCGCGACGGCGCGCCGGTGTTCGTGCAGTCCTTCGAGACCGCGAACCTGAAGGCGCTGCGCCCGCAGCTGAGGCTCCCGCTGGTCCAGCTCACCGACGCCACCGGCGCCCCGGCCGACCTGGTCGCCACGGGCGACGAGCGGACCTGGGCCGACCTGACCACGGCCGCCGGGCTGAAGGAGATCGCGACCTACGCCGACGGCGTCGGGCCGAACAAGGACCAGGTGATCGCCCGCCGCCCGGACGCCTCGCTGGGCGAGGTGACCTCGCTCGTCGCCGACGCGCACGCGGCCGGGCTGATCGTGCACCCGTACACGTTCCGCAACGAGAACTCGTTCCTGCCGGCGAACCTGCGCTCCCCCGGCCCGGAGTCCGGGTACGGCGACCCCTTCGCCGAGTACGAGGCCTTCCTGGCCACCGGCATCGACGGCATCTTCTCCGACAACCCCGACACCGCCCTGGCCGCCGTCACCCGCCGCTGACCCCACCCTCGCGTTGTGGAGCCTCGACGCGCCGACAGGCCCTCGAAATTCGCGCTATGGCTCCACGACGCGGAGAGGGGGAGTCAGTGGGCGCCCAGGTGGGCCGCGATCAGGGTCGTGGCGTGGGTCGGCCGCTCCTGGTGCGGGAAGTGGCCGGTCGCGGGCAGGGCGTGGTGGGTGAACGGGCCCGCGGTCCACTTCTCGCAGGTCCGCATCGTCGCGTCCAGCACGCACGGGTCGTCGGCGCCGTGGATCTGGAGCACCGGGACCGGGGTGCGGGCCGAGACCGCGCGGGCGAAGCGGCGCCCGTCCGCCCGCAGCTGTGACCGCACGGACCACCGGTAGTACTCCAGCGAGCAGTGCGCCACCGTGGAGATCAGCATCGCCCGGCGGTTGTGGGCCGCGGCGTGGGCGAAGTCGTCGGTTCCGGACCACTCCTGCCCCGCCCAGGCCCGCATGATCCGCTCGACGCGGGCGCCGCCGTCTGCACGCAGCGAACGCTCCGGGCGTCGCGGCACCTGGAACCCGGCCATGTAGGCGCTGGCCCGTCCCTGGCCGGTGGGGTCTTTGACCAGCGCGTCGCGCATCGCGACCGGGTGCGGCGCGCCGAGGCCGGTCAGCGACGCGACCAGGCGCGGGTGCAGCGCCGCGACGGTCCAGGCGACGGCCGCGCCCCAGTCGTGCCCGACCAGGTGCGCCCGCGGCTCGCCCAGGGCGCGGACCAGGCCGGCGCAGTCGCCGGCCAGCGTCCACAGGTCGTACCCGCGGGGGGTCTTGTCGGTGTCGCCGTAGCCGCGCAGGTCGGGCGCGACGACGCGGTAGCCCGCGTCGCCGAGCGCCACGATCTGGTGGCGCCAGGAGTACCAGAACTCCGGGAAGCCGTGCAGCAGCACCACCAGCGGACCGCGGCCGTACTCGGCGACGTGGATCCGGATGCCGTTGGCCGAGACCGAGCGGTGGGTCCACGGGCCCGGCAACCGGACCGAGGACGGCTCCGGGGAGCTCGGCCTGCCCGGCCGGGGCGTGGCCACACCCGGCTCTAGGAGGTGCGCGCGGCGTGCCGCCCGGTGTCGGAGGTCAGCTCCCGGGGCCCGTCGTCGGAGGACTTGCCGACGCTCGAGAACACCTGCGCCGAGTCCTTCAGCGTGCTGATCGTGCGCTCGGGCTTGCGCAGCTTGCGCACCCGCAGGTAGCCGAGGAACCCGAACAGGCCCGCCACCAGCAGCATGAACAGGAACACGATGCCGAACGCGGCGGCGCGGTTGAGCCAGATCGCCAGGAACTCGGCGAGGGTGAAGAACAGGTAGAACAGGCTGAACAGCCCGATCGCCGCGGCGACGACGAAGAAGATGCTGCCCTGGACGCCCTTCTTCACCTCGGCGCTGACCTCGGCCTTGGCCAGCTCCACCTCGGAGCGGACCAGCGAGGACAGATGCGTGGTGACGTCCTTGGCCAGCGCCCCGATGGACTGGTCCTGGGGACCGGGCTCGGGCGAGAGCGGGATCGAGGGCAGTACGGGCGGAACCTCCGCGCCGCCGGACTTGCTGGTCGAGCTGGCCACCGTCATCCCTCCTGCACCACGCGGGCTGGGTAGTCGCTTCGACCGAGGGGCCCGCGCTGCCGACCGTCGATCACTGAGCCGTCATCGTGCCATGCGCACCCGGTGACCGCTCGGCTGCGCCACACCGTCGGGGGTGGACGATCCGGTGACCGTGGCGTTCTAGTCCTCCGGACGGCCGCGCAGGCGCTTGGTCGCACCCCGTCGGGTCTTCGCGTCGAGGCGACGGCGACGCGACCCGGCCGTCGGGCGGGTCGGCCGCCGCGGCGGGGGCGCCGCGGCCGTGGCCTCGGCGAGCAGCGCGGCGAGCCGCTCCCGCGCGGCGTGGCGGTTGCGCAGCTGGCTGCGGTGCTCCTGGGCGACGACGGTGAGCACCCCGCCGACCAGCCGGTGCCCGAGCCGCGACGTCGCCCGTTCCCGCATCGCCCCGGGCACGCTCGACGACCCGGCCAGGTCGAACGAGAGCTCGACCCGCGAGTCCGTGGTGTTCACGCCCTGCCCGCCGGGCCCGGACGCGCGGGAGAAGCGCCACCGCAGCTCGCCCTCGGGCACGACGAACCCGCGTCGCACCCGGATCCCGTCCCCGCCGACACCGTCCTGCACGCCTCCCAGCATGACCGACGCCCGGCGCACGGCACCCCCGGACGGTCGCGCCGTCCGGGGGTGCCGGGTCCTACGAGGGGGAAGGAGCTAGTCCTCCTTGCCCTCCTTCATGCCGCTCGAGATCAGGTCCATCACCGACGAGTCGGCCAGCGTCGACACGTCGCCGACCTCGCGGTTCTCCGCGACGTCCTTGAGCAGCCGTCGCATGATCTTCCCGGAACGGGTCTTGGGCAGCTCCTCGACGACCATGATGTTGCGCGGCTTGGCGATCGGACCGATCTCCTTCGCCACGTGGTCGCGCAACGCCTTGATCGCCTCGTCGCCGCCGTCCTTGGCCGCGTTGCCGCGCAGGATGACGAACGCGACGATGCCCTGCCCGGTCGTCTCGTCGGAGGCGCCGACGACCGCGGCCTCGGCCACCGTCGGGTGACTGACCAGCGCCGACTCCACCTCGGTGGTGGAGATCCGGTGCCCGGAGATGTTCATGACGTCGTCGACGCGGCCGAGCAGCCAGATGGCGCCGTCCTCGTCGTACTTGGCACCGTCACCGGCGAAGTAGTAGCCCTGCTCGGCGAACTTGGACCAGTAGGTGTCGCGGTAGCGCTCCTCGTCGCCCCAGATGCCGCGCAGCATCGCCGGCCACGGCTGGTCCAGGACCAGGTAGCCGCCCTCGCCGTTGCCGACCGGCGTGCCCGACTCGTCGACGACGGTCGCGCCGATGCCCGGGAGCACCTTCATCGCCGAACCCGGCTTCGTCTCGGTGACGCCCGGCAGCGGCGCGATCATGATCGCGCCGGTCTCGGTCTGCCACCAGGTGTCGACGATCGGGCAGCGCTCGCCGCCGATCTTCTCCCGGAACCACATCCAGGCCTCGGGGTTGATCGGCTCGCCGACCGTGCCCAGGACCTTGAGCGAGGACAGGTCGTACTCGGCGGGGATCTGCTCGCCCCACTTCATGAACGTGCGGATCAGCGTCGGCGCCGTGTAGTAGATCGAGACGCCGTACTTCTGCACGATCTCCCAGTGCCGGCCCTCGTGCGGGGTGTTCGGCGTGCCCTCGTACATCACCGAGGTGGCGCCGTTGGCCATCGGGCCGTAGACGATGTAGCTGTGCCCGGTCACCCAGCCGACGTCGGCGGTGCACCAGTAGACGCTCTCCCCCGGCTTGTGGTCGAAGACCACGTTGTGGGTGTACGCGGTCTGGGTCAGGTAGCCGCCGGAGGTGTGCAGGATGCCCTTGGGCTTACCGGTGGTGCCCGAGGTGTAGAGGATGAACAGCGGGTGCTCGGAGTCGAACGCCTCCGGCGTGTGCTCCTCCGAGGCCGTGCCGACCGTGTCGTGCCACCAGACGTCGCGGCCGTCGGTCCACGGCACGTCGATGTCGGTGCGCTTGACGACGAGCACGTGCTCGATCGACGTACCCTCGACCGCCTCGTCGGTGTTCTCCTTCATCGGCGCGGGCTTGCCGCGCCGGTACTGGCCGTCGGTGGTGATCAGCAGCTTGCACTCGGCGTCCTCGATGCGCGCCTTGAGCGCGCCCGGGGAGAAGCCACCGAACACGACGCTGTGCATCGCCCCGATGCGAGCGCAGGCCAGCATCGAGATCGCGGTCTCGGGGATCATCGGCATCTGGATGGCGACCCGGTCGCCCTTGCCGACGCCCAGCTCGATCAGCGCGTTCGCGGCCCGGGAGACCTCACGCTTGAGGTCGGCGTAGGTGATCTCGCGGCTGTCCCCGGGCTCGCCCTCCCAGTACAGCGCGACCCGGTCGCCGTTGCCCTCCTCGACGTGGCGGTCGACGCAGTTGTAGGCGACGTTGAGCTGCCCGCCCACGAACCACTTCGCGAACGGCGCGTTCCACTCCAGGACCTTGTCCCATTTCCTGGACCAGCTCAGGCGGTCGGCCTGCTCGGCCCAGAATGCCTCGCGGTCGGCGTCCGCGCGGTCGTAGAGCTCCGCGGTGGCGTTGGCCTGGGCGGCGAACTCCTCGGACGGCGGAAAGGCCCGACTCTCCGTGGACAGGTTGCTCAGCGTTGCTCCGGACTCGGCCATTTCCTCGTGTCCTCCTCGACGCGGCTGGATGTAGCTTCTCTTCCGCACCAGATGTGCGCGCGCGTGTGCGGACTGACGCTAGTGAACCGTGACGGCTCGCGCACCGTCAGTCCGGACAGTCCCACCCACCTGCCCGGACGTCACGACGGCTGCGCCCGCCGGGTGGTGACCCGATGCGCCGGAGCCTCCGGTGCGACGATGGACGGCGTGCCTTCCGCCCCCGCGACCGACCCGCTGACCGCACTCGCCGACCTGCCCGGCGTCGCCGAGGCCGTCGCCGCCGCCCGGGACGCCGTCACCACCGTGCACAACCACCCGGCGAACCGGCGCGGGTGGCAGGTCACCTCCGCCGAGGCCGCGCTGCGGGCGGCCCGTGCCTCGGCCGCGCTGGACGGCGCGCCGCTGGCCCCGGAACGCTCCGACCACGTCGAGAACCCGGTGCTCGCCGGTGCCGTCCGGATCGCCGACGAGCGCAACCGGCTCCTCGACGCCTGGCGCACCGCCCCGCTGCAGGCACTGGCCCGGCTGCACGTGCTGGCCGCCGCCGACCTCCTGCCGGCCGCCGAGCACCAGGACGGACTGGGCAGGCCGCGTCCGGGCCAGGACGTCTCGGCGCGGCTGTCGATGCTCGCCGACCTGGTCACCGGCGGCACGAAGGTGGCGGCTCCGGTGCTGGTCGCGGTCGTGCACGGGGAGCTGCTGGCTCTGCGCCCGTTCGGCAGCGCGGACGGCGTCGTCGCCCGGGCCGCGGCCCGGCTGACCGCGATGTCGTCCGGGCTGGACCCGCGCGGGCTGGCCGTGCCCGAGGTCGGGCACCTGCGCCGCTCCGCCGAATACCGCGACGCGGCCGAGGCGTTCGCGACCGGGACCGCCGACGGCCTGGCGACCTGGATCCGGCACTGCTGCGCGGAGTGGGAGTCCGGCGGCCGCGAGGGCGTCTCGATCGCCGAGGCCCAGTAGAGGTTCGCCGGGACGCCGCATGCACCGCCCGGCGGAACGCAGGTCGGGCGGCGCCTCCTCGCGGAGACACCGCCCGACCGACGCGAGGGTTCCGGGGTCCTGGCGTGCACTACGTGTCGTGTTGGTGGCCTCGGCGCCCGGCGTCCCGGTGCGCAGGCCCACGACGACATGCCTCCCGCGGCGTGCTGTCCGTGGAGTGCCCGGATCTCGCGCACGGAGCCCGGGAAGGGGAGACGGGTACTTCTCTGCCGTACCGCCTCTGGCCTGACCGGGGCCCGTGTCCTCTTCCTAGCCCTCCCGGCGGGCCCACGGCAAGACCGTCGGCCGAGTGCACCGGTTCAGGTGTGCGCGGTAGCCGCCGGTCACCACCGGTGCCCGGATCGGCCCATCGCTCGCAGCGTCAGCCATCCGGCACCGGCCAGCGCGGCCATCGACGCGCCGTAGAACGCGATCGCCGGGCGCGACCGAAGGCGTGTCCGCAGCGGGACCGGGTGCGCGAACATCAGCACCGGCCACCCGCGCTGCTCGGCGACCCGGCGCAGCGCCTTGTCCGGGTTCACCGCCGTCGGGTGCCCGACGGTCTCCAGCAGCGGCAGGTCGGTGATCGAGTCCGAGTAGGCGCGGCAGCGGGCGAGGTCGTAGCCCTGCTCCTCGGCGATCCGCCTGGCCGCGGTGGCCTTGTGCTCGCCGTAGCAGTAGAACTCGATCTCTCCGGCGTACCGGCCGCCGCGGGTCGCCATCCGGGTGGCCAGGAAGCGGTCCGCCCCGACCATGCCGGCGATCGGCTCCACGACCTCCTGACCGGACGCGGAGAGCATCACGATCTCCTCGCCGTCCGCGCGGTGCCGCTCGATCAGGGCCGTGGCCTCGGCGTAGACCATCGGTTCGACGACCTCGTGCAGCGTCTCGGCGACGATCGCCCGGACCTGCGCGACCTCCCAGCCCTCGCACATCGCCGTCAGACGGCGGCGCAGCACGTCCATCGTGCCCTCGTCGGCGCCGGACACGACGAGCAGCAGCTGGGCGTAGGCGCTGCGCAGCAGCACCCGGCGGTTGATCAGGCCCTCACGCCGGAACGGCCGGCTGAACGCGAGCGCGCTGGACCCGGCGATGATGGTCTTGTCCAGATCGAAGAACGCCGCGGCGCGCGGCCGCTCGTCCGGGACGGTGTCGGGGACCTGCACGTCGGTCGAGACTGCCAGACCGCCCGTCGCGATCCGCCCCCGGCCGTCCGGGCGCGGACGGCGTCGATGGTGCGATCGGTCGCCCGGCTGCGCTCGCCGGTCCGGGGCTGCGGACCCGCACGTCGAACGGCAACGTTTCCGCGTACCGGTCGGCGCATCCGGAATTCGGGTATGGGCGCCACACCATGATTACGGCTACAGTTGATGACAGCTCGGACTTGGTCCGAGCGGGTTCAGCTCGACCCCCCGGGGCTGAACCAACTGACGGCCCCCGCCAATCCCCCCTGGCGGGGGCCGTCTCTTGTCCGGTGGACGGCCTCCCCGTTCTCGCCGTTCCGGCCTCGTGTCCCGCCCTACGGCGGGCCCGGCACGGGCAGTTGTCCACAACCTGCGCGCTCCGTCCACAGCCGAGCAATTCGTCGGTGCAACCGGCCCGTGCGGCCACACGCTCGTCCCGTGCCCGCAACCGGCGGGCCGGGGCGGAGGAACGTGATGGACCGGCGCTGCCTGATCATGGCCGAGGACCCGGAGCTGCTCGACGCGATGCTGCGCCTGGCCGCGGCCGCCGGCGTCGACGTGGCGCGGGCGGTGGACGGCGCCGACGCCCGCCGCTGGTGGACCGCGGCGCCCGCCGTGCTGCTGGACCCGGACGCGGCCCGGCGCTGTGCCCGGGCCGAGCTGCCGCGCCGCGACGGGGTCGTCGTCGTGGTGCGCGGCGAACCGGCGCCGGAGGTGTGGCGGCTGGCGGTCTCGGTCGGCGCCGCGAACGTCGCGGCGCTGCCGGAGGGCGAGGGCTGGCTGGTCGGCCTGCTCGCCGACGTGGTGGAGCGGCCCGCGACGGACGGACGGTCCGGGGCGGTGCTCTCGGTCGTGGGCGGCCGCGGCGGGGCCGGGGCCTCGCTGCTGGCGACCGCGACCGCCGTCGCCGCGGCGCGCACCGGTGCCGATGCCCTGCTCGTCGACTGCGACCCGCTCGGCGGCGGGCTGGACCTGCTCGTCGGCGCCGAGCAGTCCGGCGGTCTGCGCTGGCCCGAGCTCACCGTCGCCGACGGCCGGGTGCAGTCGGCCGCGCTGCACTCCGCGCTGCCCCGGGCCGACGTGTCCTCGTCCGGGCACGGGGAGCTGGCCGTGCTCTCCTGCGCGCGCTCGGCCCACGGGCCGGAGCACTCGTCGGTCTCGGCGGTGCTCGACGCGGGCCGGCGCGGCGGCGAGACCGTGGTCTGCGACCTGCCGCGCTACCCGACCGAGGCGGCGTTGGCCGCGTTGGGCGCCACCGACCTGACCGTCCTCGTGGTGCCCGCGGACCTGCGCTCCTGCGCGGCCGCCGGGCGGGTCGCCGAGGTCCTGGCCGAGCACACGCGCACCGTCGAGATCGTGGTCCGCGGGCCGTCACCGGGCGGGATCACGGCGCGAGAGGTGGCCCGTTCGGTCGGGCTGCCGGTGCTGGCGTCGATGCGCGCCGAACCCGGGGTGCAGGACGACACCGAACGCGGGAAGCTCCCCGGCGCCGGTCGCGGCGCGCTGTCCGAGGCCGCGTACGCGGTGCTCGCCCGGCTGGCCGAGACATCCGGTGTCGCCGCACGGCCCCGGATCGCGTCATGACGCCGCTGGTGGAGCGGGTGCGGGCGCGGCTGGCCGACGCCGGGGGCGAGACCGGCCCGGCGGCCGTCGCGGCCGCGGTCCGGGCCGAGGCCGGCGGCGTCGCCTCCGACCTCGACGTGCTCGCCGCCCTGCGCACGCTGCGCCAGGAGTTCGTCGGCGCCGGCCCGCTGGACCCGCTGCTGCGCGACCCGAGGACGACCGACGTGCTGGTCACAGCCCCGGACGCGGTATGGGTCGATCGCGGCTCCGGCCTGCAGCGCGCCGGTGTCACGTTCGCCGACGAGCCCGCGGTGCGCCGCCTCGCCCAGCGGCTCGCCCTCTCGGCCGGGCGCCGGCTCGACGACGCCAGCCCCTACGTCGACGGCTGGCTGGCCGACGCGGGCGTGCGCCTGCACGCGGTGCTGCCACCGGTCGCCGCGGACGGCACCTCGATCTCGCTGCGGGTGCTGCGCCCGGCCGCGCACGACCTGGGCGAGCTGCGCCGCCTCGGCGCGATGGACGCCGCCGGCGAGGCCGTGCTGCGCGCCGTCGTCGCGGCCCGGCTGGCCGTGCTCGTCGCCGGCGGCACCGGGTCCGGGAAGACCACGGTCCTCAACGCGCTGCTCAGCGCCGTCGACCCGACGGAGCGTCTGGTGACCGTGGAGGACGCCGAGGAGCTGCGCCCGCGGCACCCGCACATCGTGCGCCTGGTGGCCCGGCCGGAGAACATCGAGGGCGCGGGCGGGGTGCCGCTGCGCGAGCTGGTGCGCCAGGCACTGCGGATGCGCCCGGACCGCCTCGTGGTCGGCGAGGTGCGCGGGGCCGAGGTCTGCGACCTGCTGGCCGCCCTGAACACCGGCCACGACGGCGGCGCGTGCACCGTGCACGCGAACTCGGTACGCGAGATCCCGGCCCGGATGCAGGCCCTCGCCGGGCTCGGCGGGATGTCACCGGCGACGCTGCACAGCCAGCTGGCCGCCGCGGTGCAGGTGGTGCTGCAGATGCGCCGCCACCGCGACGGCGCGCGGGTGCTCGACGCCGTCGGGGTACTGCGCCGCGACGACGACGGCGGCGTCTCGGTGTCCCCGGCCTGGACACGCGAGCGCGGGGCCGGGCCGGGGCTCGACACGCTGCGCGGGCTGCTGACCGAGCGCGGGGTGACCCCGCCGTGGTGAGCCTGCCAGCCGGAGCGGGTCCGGCGCTCGCGCTCGCGGCGCTGGCCGCGAGCCTGCTCTGCCTGCCCCGGTCCCCCGGGCCGGGCCGCCTGGCCGGGCTGGCCGGCGCGGGCACGAACGGCCGGGCGCCGCGACGGTTGCCGGTGGGGGTGGCGCTGTTCGTCGCCGGCGGGCTCGGCGGGTTCCTGCTCCTCGGCCCGGCGGGCGCGGTGTGCGGTCCGGCGGCGGTCGCGGTGGTGCGGCGCCGGCGCGACCGGGCCCGCACCGAGCGGCTCCGCGCCGCCGCGGCGGCCGAGCTCGCCGACGCACTGTCCCGGATCACCGACGAGCTGCGCACCGGCGCGCACCCCGCGGCGGCGCTGGCCGGGGTCGCGCACGACGCGCCGATGGCCCGCGAGCTGCTGGGCCCGGCCGAGGCCGCCGCCCGGCTCGGCGAACCCGTCCCGGCCGCCCTGCGACGCGTGGCCGAGGGACGGGCCGCCGGACGGCGGGCCGGGACCGGCACCGCGGCCGCGCCCGACCTGGAACGGGTCGCGACCGCCTGGGAGCTGGCCGACCGGCACGGCGCCCCGCTCGCCGACCTGCTCCGCGGGACCCTCGACGACATCCGCTGGCGGCTGGCCCACGGGTCACGGGTCCGTGCACAGCTGGCCGGTCCACGCGCCACCGCGGCCGTGCTCACCACGCTCCCGCTGTTCGGCATCGGTCTCGGGCAGCTGATGGGCACCGACCCACTCGGGGTGTTGCGCAGCGGCCTGCTCGGGCAGGGGCTGCTCGTCGCCGGGTGCGGGCTGACCGCGGCCGGGGTGCTGTGGTCGGAACACATCCTGCACGCGGCGGTGGCGCGATGAACGCGTTCGTGCCCGCCCTCCTGGCCGGTGCCCTGCTGCTCGCCGGGGCCCGCACGGGGCCGGCCCGCCTGAACCACCTCTCCGGCGGTGACCCCGGCACCGCGCCGCCCGACGGCGCGGTGCGCACCCGGTGGGTCGTCGTCGGCGCGCTGGCGGCGGCCGCCGCCGTGTGGGCGGTCGTCGGGGGCACCGGCGGCCTGGTCACCGGGGTCGGGGTCGGTACCGCACTGGTCGTCGCGGCCCGTCGGCTGGCGGCCGCGGCCGGGCACGGGAGAACCGACACCGCAGACCTCGCCGCGGCCTGGGACCTGCTGTCGGTCTGCCTGCGGGTCGGGCTCGCGGTGCCGGTCGCGGTCGAGGCCGCGGCGCAGCGGTTGCCCGGTGCGGCCGGGGCGGCCCTGCGCCGGACCTCCGGCCTGCTCGCCCTCGGCGCGGGCGCCGAGCAGGCCTGGGAGGCGACCGCTCCGCTACCGGAGCTCGCCGCCTTCGGCCGCGCCGCGAGCCGCTCGGCGGCGACCGGGGCGGCGCTGCGCCGGACCGCGGACGCCGAGGCGGCCCGCCTGCGCGCGGAGCTGGCGGACCTGGCCGAGGCGAAGGCGCAACGCGCCGCCGTCCGGATCACCGCACCTCTCGGGCTCTGTTTCCTCCCGGCGTTCCTGGTCCTCGGGATCGCGCCGGTCGTGATCGGCCTCGCCGGAGAGGCGTTCGCCCGGTGGTGACCACCACCGGACCCGTCACCGGGTGCATCCGCGCCCACCACAGAAGGAGAACCACGATGAAGAACGCCACCACCGCCGTCCTGCGCACCCGGCTCGTCGGGCTGGTCCGTGAGGACGACGGGATGAGCACCGTCGAGTACGCCATCGGGACGGTGGCCGCGGCGGCGTTCGCCGCGGTCCTGTACGCCGTGGTGAGCGGCGACTCGATCGTCGGCGCCCTGACCGGCATCGTGCAACGTGCGCTGTCCACGACGTTCTGAGCCGGGGACGGCGTCGCCATCCGGAGAGGAGTCGTCCGTTCCCCGCGCCGCCGCCCCCGGTGCCGACACCGTTTCCGACCCCGGTGCCGACCTCGGGGCCGATCGCAGTGCCGACCGCGGTGCCGACCGCGGGTCGGTGACGGTCGAGGCGGCCGTGGCGATCGGGACGCTGGTGCTGGTCGCCTCCGCGGCGATCGGCGCCGTCGCGACCGTCATGGCGTCGGTTCGGTGCGTCGACGCGGCGCGCGAGCTGGCGCGCCTCGCCGCGCGCGGCGACACCGAGCGGGGCATGTCCGCGGCGACCGGGATCGCCCCGGGCGGCGCGCGGATGGACGTGCGGACCGAGGGCGACACCGTCACCGTCGTGGTCGCCGTCGCACCGGTCGGGTTGCTGCCGATGGAGGTGAGCGGCACCGCCGCCGCGGTCGTCGAGCCCGGCGCCCTGCCCGATCCCGGTGCCCTGCCGGACAGCGCGCCGGCGGACGACGCGGCCACCGGGGTGGCCGCCCGCGACGCCGCGCCCGATCCGGGCGACGACGCGGCGCCGGACGTGGGCGACGCGGACGGGGCACCGCCGTGATCGGCGCGGGTCGCCACGGCGACGGCGACGGCGACGCCGGATCGGCCACGGTATGGGCCGCGCTGGTCTCCGGGGTGATCCTCGCCGTCGGCCTGGTCGGGGTGGACCTGGCGTCCGGGGTGCGGGCCCGGCACGTCGCCGAGTCCGCCGCCGACCTGTCCGCGCTGGCCGCCGCCGGGCGCACCGTCGACGGCGCCGAGACGGCCTGCCGGGTGGCCCGGGGCGTCGCCGCCCACTCCGGCGCGGTGGTCTCCCGCTGCCGGCTGGACGGCTGGGACGCCCTGGTCGAGACCGAGGTCGACCGACCGTGGACGGTGCTCGGCCGCGGCCCTGCCGGGGCACGCGCGCGGGCGGGGCCGGCGCCGGTGGAGGTGACACGTCCGGATCGAATGGTCCGGTGACGGTTCGTCCGGTTCGGGCGTGCGTAGGGACCTCGCAGAGTGATCCACATCTCGATGAGCGGTCCACGGACCCGGGTGAACGGCGGGCGAACTTCGCGACACGGTCTCGTTCACCGGACCGGGTGCAACGGGTGCGGCTCACCGTCGCCGTCGAACCGATCGGCGACGATTCCGCGGTCGAACCTGGCCAGGTCCGCCGGCATCGGTCCTACTGGACGGGTCGCGTCATCGGGCCGGCACCACCGGCCCCGATCCCGCGCCACCGGCACGCTCCCCAGACCGCGGTGGGGTCGGAGCGCTGGACGCATCCCCGTCCGGCACCACCGCAACGATGGTCGCCGCCGGTCCGCTCACCCCCCGACGGGCGGACCGGCGGCGCCCGCACCGTCGGCTTCCCCTCGGGCCTCGGCTCCCGGGCCGTCGGCCTCCGTCGCCCCGGCCGCCATCGTCCCGGTCTCCAGCGCTCCGAGCACCAGATCGAGCACCGCCACCGCACCGGCCTTGTCCAGGGGCGAGTTGCCGTTCCCGCACTTCGGGGACTGCACGCAGGACGGGCACCCGGTCCGGCACTCGCAGTCGCGCACGGCCGCGCGGGTCGCGGCCAGCCACCGCCCCAGCACCGCGTGTCCGCGTTCGGCCAGCCCGGCACCACCGGGGTGGCCGTCGTGCACGAACACCGTGGGCAGGCCGGTGTCCGGATGCAGAGCCGTGGACAGCCCGCCGATGTCCCACCGGTCGCAGATCGCGAACAGCGGGAGCAGGCCGATCGCGGCGTGCTCCGCCGCGTGCAGGGCGCCCGGGATCCGGGCCTGGTCCAGACCGATCCCGGCGAGCGCCTCGTCATCGATCGCGTACCAGACCGCCCGGGTCCGCAGCGTCTGGACGGGCAGGTCCAGCGGGGTCGTGTCCAGCACCGTCCCGTCCGGGGTGCGGCGCCGGTAGCCGACCACCTGGCTGCTCACCGACACGTCACCGAAGCACACCCGCACCGGACCGCAGCGGCTCTGCGAGGCCACCTCGAGCACCTCGACGTCGGAGACCGACTGGGCCTCGGTACGCCAGTCCGGGTCCTCGGGGTGCACCAGCGCGATCCCGGCGTCGAGGTCCAGCTCGTCGACGACGTAGCTCTCGCCGCGGTGCAGGTACACCGCACCGGGATGAGCCGTGCCCGGCGCCCCGGCGCCGTCGACCGTGCCGAGCATCCGCCCGGTCGCGGCCTCCACCATCGCGACCTGGCCGAGTCCGGACCCGCGGATGTCCACGGTCGCTGCCGGTCGCTCGCCGGTGTCCGGCCAGAACCAGCCCGCCGGACGCCGCCGCAGCACACCCTCCTCCACCAGTGCGCCGAGGACCTCCTCGGCGGGCGCGCCGCCGAACACCTCCGCCACGTCGACGGTCGTCAGCGGCAGCTCGGCGGCCGCGCACGCCAGCTGCGGAGCCAGCACGTACGGGTTCGTCGGGTCCAGCACGCACGTCTCCACCGGCGTCCCGACCAGCGCGTACGGGTGGTGCACCAGGTAGGTGTCGAGCGGGTCGTCGCGGGCGACGAGCACCACCAGCGCCTCCTCGCGTTCGCGCCCGGCCCGTCCGGCCTGCTGCCAGAACGACGCCCGGGTGCCCGGGAAGCCGGCGAGCACCACCGAGTCCAGCCCGGAGATGTCCACGCCGAGCTCGAGCGCGTTCGTCGTCGCGAC
>NZ_JADQDD010000220.1 GCF_019263595.1 Pseudonocardia sp. KRD291
ATGCGCGCGGCCGGCCTGCCGGTCAGCGACATGAGCGCCATGGCGCAGCACTTCCACGCCCACCTCGACGTCATCGTCGACGGCCGCCCGGTCCCGGTCCCGGCCGACCTCGGCATCGACCAGACCAGTGGGCAGATGTCGGCGCTGCACACCCACGACGCGACCGGGCTCCTGCACGTGGAGTCGTCCGACCCCGCCGGGCGCTACACCCTGGGCCAGCTGTTCAACGAATGGAACGTCGCGCTCGACCCCACCCGCATCGGCGGCCTGCGCGCCGGCTCCGGGACAACGCTGCGCGCGTTCGTCGACGGCGTCGCGGTCCCCGGCAACCCGGCCGCGATCGAGCTACACGATCACCAGCAGATCGCGCTGGTCTACGGCCCCGCCACCAGCCCGGTGACGCCGCCGGCGACCTACGACTTCAGCAACGCCTGACCCCCGGCCGGATCCGATCGCTCAGCACCCTGCCCGGCGCCAGCGAGGGCGCAGCGTACGCAGCCCGGCCAGGGTGCGGTCGATGTCGGTCCGCAGCCCCCGATCGACAGCCGGGCCACTCCCGCACCCGGCGCTCCCGCACCCGGCCGCTCCCTGTCGCCGTCCCAGGAGGAACAACCCTGTGAATCTCACCGCCGTGTTGCTCACCGGCCTGTTGGCCGGAGGCGTGACCTGCGCGGCCGTCCAGGGCGGCCTGCTCGCCGGACTGATCACCCGCCAACGGGCGGCCACCACCGCCCCGACCTCGGCCGGCACCCGACCCGCGATCTTCGGGAGCGACGCGCCCGCCGACACCGCGCCGCCGGTCACGTCACGGTGGCAGAGCGTCGTCGACGACCTGGTGCCGGTCGGCGGGTTTCTCACCGGCAAACTCCTCTCCCACGCGGTGCTGGGCGGCCTGCTCGGCGCCCTCGGCAGCGCGGTGCAACTCTCGGTCGGCGCCAGCGCCGCCCTGCAACTGGCCGCCGGCACGGTCGTCCTCGCCTTTGGGCTCGCCCAACTCGGCGTGCCCGGGTTGCGCCGGATCGCCATCGAACCCCCGCAGACATTCGGTCGGCTGGTTCTGCGCAGCGCCCGCTCGCAAGCTGCGTTCGCGCCGGGGCTGCTCGGACTCGCCTCCGTCCTGATCCCGTGCGGGGTGACCCTCTCGGTCGAGGCCCTCGCGCTCACCTCGGGCTCCGCGCTGGCCGGGGCCGCGACCATGGCCGTGTTCGTGATCGGCACCAGCCCACTGTTCGCGGTCCTGGGCTATGCCGCCCGCAAGGCCGCCACCGCCTGGCGGGGCCGACTCGCCATGGCCACCGGCGCCGTCGTGGTCATCATGGGCCTGCTCACCCTCAACGGCGGACTCGAGCTCGCCGGTTCTCCAATGGCCGCCAGCCGAGTGACCGCCGCCCTCACCGGCCCCGGCTCCTCACCCGCGTCCTCGGCGACGACGGTGACTGACGGCCGCCAGATCGTCGCGCTCAGTGCCACCTCCGGCGGCTACACCCCGACCCAGACCCAGACCACCGCCGGTCTCCCCACCACCCTGGTCATCACCTCCGACCAACCATCGGGCTGCGTCCGGTCATTCACCATCGCCGCCCTCGGCGTGCAACAGATCCTGCCGACCAGCGGCGAAACCCGCATCGACCTCGGCACCCTCGCACCGGGCACCCTCGCCTACGCCTGCGGCATGGGCATGTACACCGGAACCATCACCACCCGCTGGCCCACGGACCCGGAGGCGCCCACATGACCCGCACCACCCTGCAGCTCAACGTCCGAGGAATGCACTGCGGCAGCTGCGCCCTGCTCATCGACGACGCCCTCGCCGACCTACCCGGGGTACTCGACAGCCGGACCTCGACCAAGGCCAGACGCAGCAGCATCACCCACGACGACCGCACCGGCCACCTCGACATCATCGCGGTGATCAAGAAGCTGGGCTACCGAGTCGAGCCAGTCAACCGTTAAGCAGAGCCGATCAGCGACCCACTGCGCGCCTGAACGTCCAGCTCGGCGCGCCGCGGCCGTCGTCGGAGGACAGCTGATCGTCGGGCCCTGCGATCTGGCCGATCAGTGACGGGTGAACGGTTCGCAGCCTGGGGAGTCGCCGGCGGCGGTGCACAGCACAGGTCGTCCGGGGCGACGCGGGCATCCATGGTGACGTGGTGACGCCGGGTACCGGCCGGGGCCGGCGCGGTGAGCCCGGGAAGGGTCCGGGCGCGGGCCGCGCGCACGGCGTTGAGGATGACCAGCACCTCGGCGGTTTCATGGACCACCACGACGGTGGCCAGGCCGAGGACACCGAACGCGGCCAGCGGGATCAACGCGCCGATGATCCACAGGGAGACCCCGACGTTCTGAACCGTGATAGTCCGGGCGTGGCGGGCGTGAGCGAGGGTTTGGGGCAGGTGGCGCAATTCCTCACCCATGAGGGCGACGTCGGCGGTCTCGATCGCGACGTCGGTACGACGACGTCGCGCTTCGGGTAGGCCGCACCGAGTCCGCCGGGGCTTCCCCTGCCAAGGAGGCGCCTCGCTAGGGTCTGGTCGGCAACGATCGGTGAGGACACGGTAGGAGGGTCAGTGACGGAGCACGTACGGCATGCGCGCCCCGGGTTGCCGCTGCTCCTGTTGCTGCTCGCTGTGCTGACCCACACCGGTCTCGGGCCGCTGCTGGCCTGCGACTCCGCAGGACAGGTCTCGCGCACGGACCTGGTCTCCATCGCAGCGGTGACGACAGCCGCGGTGACGGAACCGGCTGTCGACCCCTGTCCCGGCTGCCCCCGGGAGTCCGTCGCAGGCGCCGAGGCTGCCACCACGGATGTGTCGTCATCGGATGCGCCGTCGTCGTTGCTGGACCCGTGTACGTCGGACCGGCCCTGTCAGCACGGACCGGCCGGCGGACACGGCGCCGGTCACACGGCGGTCCGCAGTCTCGACAGCCCGCGGCACGACGACTCCGACCTGCTGCCGGCATGCCTGGCTCCCGGCCGCCCCGAGCCGCCGGCCGTGCCCCTCTCGGCGTCGGGGCCGGTGCCCCCGCCCGCGGTGCTTGCGCCGGTGGCGGTGCTCTGCGTCGATCGGAACTGACTCCGCTCGGACCAGCCGCCCACCAGCAGCAATACGACACAGCCGCCCCTTTCGGTGTCGGCGTGCGCTGCCGTTGCGGGCTGGCCCGGCCCGGGTTTCCGATCCGCAGCGGCCGAGGGCCGCCCAGCCCCGAAAGGGTCCTCATGCCAGGCACCACCCACAACCGTTCAACCCCGTCTCGCCGCACCGGCATCTCACCGAACATGAAGCTGTCCCTGATCGTCGGGACCGTGTTCGTCCTGGTCGTGGCGGCCATGTTCGCGGCCACCCGCCTCAGCGGGGACGCCCCCGAGCGCGGCTCGGCCGAGGCCGCCGCGGTCGCGGCGCGCCCCGACAGCCACCGGCTGTCGGCCGCGCCCGGCTCGACCGTCGACTTCGTCGAGTTCCTCGACTTCGAGTGCGAGGCGTGCGGCGCGGCCTACCCGGCCATCGAGCAGCTCCGCCAGCAGTACGGAGACCGAGTCAACTTCGTGGTCCGCTACTTCCCGGTGCCGAGCCACTTCAACGCCGAGCGGGCCGCGCGCGCCGTGGAGGCGGCCGCCCAGCAGGGCCGGTTCGAGGCCATGTACAAGATGATGTACGAAACCCAGCGCGAGTGGGGCGAGCAGCAGGTCCCGATGGATGACCGCTTCCGCGGCTACGCCCAGCGGCTCGGCCTCGACCTGGCCCGCTTCGACGCCGCCTACAACGCCCCGGCCACGCTCGACCGGGTTCGTGCCGACCGCGAGGACGGCCTCGCGCTCGGTGTCCAGGGAACACCGACGTTTTTCGTCAACGGACAGAAGCTTGAGCCGCAGTCCTTCGGCGACCTGACCCGCGCGCTCGACGACGCACTCGCCGGGAGCTGATCCCAGTGGCAGTCACGCTCGAACGAAGCCGCGAACCCGCTAACTCGGGACCCACCCGCGACGGGCCCCTGCCGCGGGCGCTGCCCTGGCTGCTCCTGGTGGGCGGCGCCGTCGGGTTCCTCGCCGCGTTCGTACTCACCATCGAGAAGATCGAGCTCATCGTCGACCCCTCCTACCAGCCGAGCTGCAGCATCAACCCGGTACTGAGCTGCGGCTCGGTCATGGCCACCCCGCAGGCCGCAGCGTTCGGCTTCCCGAACTCACTGCTCGGGATCGGTGGATTCGCAGTCGTCGCCACCACCGGTGCCGCGTGGCTCGCCGGGGCTCAGCTCAGGTCCTGGTACTGGGCCGGGCTCCAGATCGGCGTGCTATTCGGCGCCGGGTTCGTGCACTGGCTGATCTGGCAGAGCCTCTACCGGATCGGAGCGCTGTGTCCCTACTGCATGGTGGTCTGGGCCGTGACGATGCCGATCTTCTGGTACGTGACGCTGCGCACCCTGACCGCCGCCAGAGATCGCGCACCTCGCCCGTTCCGTCAGGCGGCGGCCCGGCTGACCGCCGCACACGGGGTCGTGCTCACCGGATGGTTCCTGCTGATCGTGGCCTTGATCCTTAACCGGTTCTGGACGTTCTGGACCACGGCAGTACCGGGGTGACCCCGCGTAGCGGCGCCACGGCGGTACCGGCTCGTTTGTCGCTGTGCGAATCCCGCCGGGTACACGCCGGCGCCGGGCGTAGCGAATGCCCTTTCGGCTCGGCCGACCCCGACCCCGAGGTCGCCAGGCAGTCCGTTCAGCGGTGCCCGGGCATCGGATAAGCAACCCAGCGCGGAGACGGACGTCTTCTCCTGGAGCTGCCGACCTCGCGCGGCCCGGCGGACGTCGCACGGCCTCAACCCGATGGTGACAATGAATGGAGATTCTCGCGTGCGATTCGGACTGCAGAGAGCTGGCGCGCTGGTAGCCGGTCTGACAGTAGTGATCGGTGTCGGGTTCACCGGCACCGCGCTGGCCGACAACGGCGCCGAAAACAGCCCCGCCGCGAAAGAGGCACACGCCGAGGCGCTGACGCCCGGCACGCCGTGCTCGGTATCGGCCCGCGCGTGCGTCGACCTGGAGTCTCAACGCGCCTGGCTGATCACCCGCGGCGCAGTCTCCTACGGTCCCGTCCCGATCGCCTCCGGTGGCGCCGGGCAGCAGACTCCGCTGGGCCACTCGTTCCGCGTCTACCGCAAGTCGGCCGATCACAAGAGCGGTGAGTACACCGGGCCGGACGGCAGCCCGGCCCCGATGCCATGGTCGGTGTTCTTCGCCGACGGCGGTGTGGCCTTCCACGGCGGCGACCGGAACCGGTCTTCTGCGGGATGTGTCAAGCTCGACGGCGGGCCGGCACAGACGTTCTTCAACGATCTGGTCGAGGGCGACAAGGTTCAGGTGGTCAACGCCTCCCTCGAGCAGCAATCCCGCAACGGGTAGGTCATTCGGTCGGTGTGAGGTGGCGGTACACGAAGCATCTGCCGGGCCACCCGCAGCTTCGCCGGCGTCATCACACTCGGCCGGGCCCCGACCCAGTCGTCGAACCGGGCCATCAGCTCGTCTTTGCCGGTCACGGGCAGCAGCGTCGGGTCCTCGACTCGGCCCGGGAGGCCGCGGTAGAGCTGGCGGTAGTAGGGCGAGCGGGCTCGGGCGTACGCGACCTGCGCGGCGAGCCGGGGCCGTTGCCGGGCCGTGACCGCGGCCGGTCCTTGCCGGCGAGCACGGTGGGCATCGACCAACAACGCCAGGGTGCCCGGACGCTGGGCGGTCGGCGGGTCGGTCGTTGCGCCCGGGCCGCGGAACCGCGGGTGGATCATGAAAGATCCGGGGTGGGCTGTGGCCGGTCGGCGACGCCGAGCAGGTAGTGGCCGTGGATGCGGGTCAGCCAGCGCGGTCCGACGCGCAGACCCTGTCGTTCCAGCTCCGCGACGAACTCGGCTCCGGTGAACCGGTCGTGGGTGGGGTGGTCGAACAGCCACCGGTAGCCGCGCGTGGCCAACGCTGCCGCGGTGACCTCGTCGAAGTAGAACCGGCCCCCCGGGCGCAGGACCCGGGCGATCTCGGCCAGCGCGGCCGGCCAGTCCGGGACGTGGTGGATGATCGCGAAGTCGAACACCGCGTCGTAGTCGCCGTCCTGTGCGTCCAGCGCGGCGCGCAGGTCGGTCATGTCACCGGCGGCCAGTCGCACCCGGTCCCCGTGGCCGGCCAGCCGCCGGCCGGCGCGGGCGACCATCTGCGGGTCGAGGTCGATCGCGTCGACCCGGGCGGCGCCGAATCGTCGAAGGATCAGCTCGGTGCCGTACCCGGCGCCGCAGCCGACCTCCAGCACGCGGGCACCCGGCGCCACCATCCCGCCCAGGCGCAGCAGCGCCGGTGTCTCGTAGAACCGCTGCAACGCCCGCCGCAGCGGGCTGTTCACCAGCGCCGTCTCCACCCGGTTCATCCGCACGATCCTGACCCCAATCATCGCTCGAACCCGTTGGTATCGTTATATAGCGATGAATACCAGCACGTGAACCGGGCTGTCCAGTGCTCGACCCCGGTGCCCTGCTACACGAGGAGTGGATCGTGCACGGCCCTGGTCACGCATTGGCTGTATCCGCTATCATCGCTGCATGACGATGCCAGGTGGGATATCGGCGCCTCCGCGCCAGGAGTTGGTACCGGCGGCGGCGCTGTTCCACAGCCTCTCGGACACGACCCGGTTGGCGATCGTGGCGCGACTGGGCGCGGGCGAGGCCCGGGTGGTCGATCTGACCGAGCGGTTGGGGTTGGCCCAGTCGACGGTGTCGGCGCACCTGGCGTGCCTGCGCGACTGTGGCCTGGTGACCGGCCGGCCACAGGGTCGGCAGATGTTCTACTCGCTGACCCGCCCGGAGCTGCTGGACCTCCTGCACGCGGCGGAGACGCTGCTGGCTGCGACCGGGTCGGCGGTGGCGTTGTGCCCGAACTTCGGCGCCGACGCCGTCGCCGAGGCTGACAGGTCGGGGGTGTGCGGTGAGTGACGCCTGCGGTTGCGGCAGCGACGAGCCCCGCACCGGCGAGGACGGTGCCCAGCGCGAGCCCGAGCGGCTGTGGGAGGTTTCCGAGCTGCGCTTCGCCGCGGTGTCCGGGGTGCTGCTCGCCGGGTCGCTGATCGTGGGCTGGGCGGACGGGCCGGCTGTGGTCGAGTTGGTCCTGCAGGCCGTGGCGCTGGTTGTGGGGGCGTGGACGTTCGTGCCCTCGACACTGCGCCGGCTGGCCCAGGGCAAGATCGGGGTCGGCACGCTGATGACGATCGCCGCGGTCGGCGCGGTCATCCTCGGCGAGGTCGGCGAGGCCGCGATGCTGGCGTTCCTGTTCTCCATCAGCGAAGGGCTGGAGGAGTACTCGCTGGCCCGGACCCGCCGCGGCCTGCGGGCCCTGCTGTCGCTGGTGCCCGAGCAGGCCACTGTGCTGCGCGGCGGCCTGGAGCTGGTGGTGGCGCCGGGTGAGCTGCGGGTCGGGGACACGATGCTGGTCCGACCGGGGGAGCGGCTGGCCACCGACGGGCGGGTCGCGACCGGGCGCACCGCGCTGGACGTCTCGGCGATCACCGGGGAATCGGTGCCGGTCGAGGCCGGGCCTGGTGACGAGGTGTTCGCCGGTTCGATCAACGGCACCGGCGCGCTGGAAGTCGAGGTCACCAGCTCGGCCGAGGACAACTCGCTGGCCCGAATCGTGGCGATCGTGGAGGCCGAGCAGGCCCGCAAGGGCCACGCCCAGCGCCTCGCCGACCGGATCGCGAAACCGCTAGTGCCCGGCGTGATGATCGCCGCCGCGCTGATCGCCGTGATCGGCAGCCTGCTCGGGGATCCGCTCACCTGGATCGAACGCGCCCTGGTGGTGCTGGTCGCCGCGTCCCCGTGCGCGCTGGCCATCTCGGTACCGGTGACCGTGGTCGCCGCGGTCGGCGCCGCGAGCAAGCTCGGGGTCCTGGTCAAGGGCGGCGCCGCCCTGGAGGGGCTGGGCCGGATCCGTCAGGTCGCGCTGGACAAGACCGGCACCCTAACCCGCAACCGGCCCGCGGTGATCGAGGTCGCCACCACCGGCGACGCCACCCGCGAGCAGGTCCTGGCGGCGGCCGCCGCCCTGGAGGCCCGCAGCGAGCACCCCCTGGCCCGCGCCATCCTGGCCGCCGTCGACCAGCCCACCCCCGCCGCCGACGTCGAGGCCGTCCCCGGCGCCGGTCTGACCGGGCAGCTCGACGGCCACGCGCTACGGCTGGGCCGCCCCGGCTGGATCGACCCCGGCGAACTCGCCGAGGCCACCGCGCGGATGCAGGCCGCCGGCGCCACCGCGGTGCTCGTCGAGTCCGACGGGGCCCTGCTCGGAGCGATCGCGGTCCGCGACGAGCTGCGGCCCGAGGCCGCCGAGGTCGTGGCCCGCCTGCAGCGCGACGGGTACCGGGTCGCGATGCTCACCGGCGACAACCACGCCACCGCCGCCGCGCTGGCCGCGCAGGCCGGGATCACCGAGGTACACGCCGAGCTGCGGCCCGAGGACAAGGCCACCCTGATCGCGGCGATGCGCGCCGAGCGGCCGACCGCGATGGTCGGCGACGGCGTGAACGACGCCCCCGCCCTGGCCACCGCCGACCTGGGCATCGCGATGGGCGCGATGGGCACCGACGTGGCCATCGAAACCGCCGACGTCGCCCTGATGGGCGAGGACCTGCGCCACCTGCCCCAGGCGCTCGACCACGCCCGCCGCGCCCGGTCGATCATGCTGCAGAACGTCGGGCTGTCGCTGGCCATCGTCATCGTGCTGATGCCACTCGCGCTGCTCGGCGTGCTCGGCCTGGCCGCGGTCGTGGCCGTGCACGAACTCGCCGAGATCGTGGTCATCGCCAACGGCGTGCGCGCCGGGCGGACCCGCCCGCTCGAGACGCGGGCCCCGCGGTCCCTCCACGGTGTCCCGGTCTCGGCCGCGGTCGGCACCGACCGGTCGATATCGTCGTAGTCGAGGCGACCGGCGCCCCCAGCGGGCGGGTCGCACCCGACCTCGGTGGGTGTGGGTGGGTGCGATCTAATCCGCCGACGGTCGCGCCGTCGTGCCGACGCTGCCCCCGGGTCATGGGTGTAGCGGGTCGAGCGCGCGCTCGATGGCGGCGGCGATCTGTTCGGGGTTGCGGAACACCAGCGGGTCGGTGATCCGCATGACGGTGCCGTCGGGGCGGACGAGCCAGCTGCTGGGTAGCACCGGCGGTGCGGCGAGCGTGGCCTGCAGCGTGTTGTCCGGGTCGGCCACCGACGGGTAGCGCACACCAAGTTGGGCGGCCAGCGCCAGTGCCGCGCTCGGCTGGTCACGCACGTTGACCCCGAGTACCGGCACGGAGCCGGGCTGGCGGTGGTAGGCCGCCAGCACCGGCAACTCCTCCCGGCAGGGCCCACACCAGGACGCCCACAGGTTGAGCAGGACCGGGCGCCCGGCCAGCGCCGGGCCGAGCGCGACCCTGCCGGGCTGCCCCAGACAGGGCAGTACGACCCCAGACAGCGCCCCGCTGCTGCGCGGGGGGTCGGCCGTGGTCGCGGTGGGGCACGCCGTCAACCGGGCCGCGGCCCGGGCGGCGGCCAGTTCCGGGGCACCCGGCTCGAAGCGCTCGGCTGCGCCGCGCACCCCGACCGCGGTGTCGCCCGGCGGGTCCAGTGACGAGGGCGGGGCCGGGCGCGGCCAGAGCGCGAGGACCCCGGCGACAGCGAGGACCACCACGATCACCGTGGCGCGGATCTCCGCTCTCATCCGGGCCCCGGCCGCGACTCGGCTGGACGCTGCTTCCCGGTGCGGCGGGTCCTGGTGCGTGCCCCGGCCCGGACCGCGGCGCCCACCAACCCCGCCGCGCCCACCCCGGCCAGCACCGTTTCGGGGGCGCCCCCGAGGCGGGTGGCCGGGGTGGTGTCGGAGCGCAGGACCACCGGCGCGGTCAGCGCGTCAGCGGTGAACTGCCCGCTGCGGGCCACGACCTGCCCGTTCGGGGCGATGACCGCGCTGACGCCGCTGGTCGCGGCGACGATCACCGCGCGGCCGTGTTCCACGGCCCGGACCCGGTCGATCGCGATCTGCTGCGCGCTCATCTCGGTCAGCCCGAAGGTGGCGTTGTTGGCCGGCACCGCGATCACCTCACCGCCGCCGCGCACGCTCTCCCGAACCAGGTCATCGAAGATCACCTCGTAGCAGGTGGCGACCGCGACCCGGATCCCGGCCAGGTCCACCACACCGGTGCCGTGGCCGGGCGCGAACTGGCTGGAGCGTTCGACCAGCGGGCTGAACCGGGCGAAGAACTCGCGGTAGGGGACGTACTCGCCGAAGGGCTGCAGCCGACGTTTGTCGTGGGTCTGGCCGGGTCCACGCCCGGGCTCCCACACGATCATCGTGTTCGTCGGCGGACCCTGCGGCGGGGTGAGCACCGCCCCGACCAGCACCGGCGCGCCGATCGCGGCGACGGCGCGGTCGACGGCCGCCCGGGCGTCGGGGTTGCGCAGCGGGTCGATGTCGGCGGAGTTCTCCGGCCAGATCACCAGATCAGGGCGCGGAGCACGACCGGCGGCGACGTCGGCAGCGAGCTGCTCGGTGCGCCGCACGTGATTGTCCAACACCGCGCGGCGCTGGGCGTTGAAATCCAGCCCGAGCCGGGGGACGTTGCCCTGGACCGCGGCCACGGTCGCGGCGGCCTCGGCGCGCACGGCCCCGGCCAGGTCGGTGTCGAGCACCGCCAGCGCGGCCAGGCTGGCCACCAGCGGCGCCGCCACGAACCCGAACCGGGCCGCGCCCGTGGCCACGGTGGCCTCCGGGCGTGGGCGGCCGATCAGATCGGGCGCCAGCGCGGCCAACCCGAACCCGGTCAGCGCCACCGCGAACCC
>NZ_JADQDD010000221.1 GCF_019263595.1 Pseudonocardia sp. KRD291
CCCTGGCCGGGCACGCGACAACGTAGGTCGCCGACGCCTCGACCGGTACCCCTGGTGGACCGGAGCGAGTAGGAGAGATCGATGAACGCTGGCCGCCCCGCGCGGCTCGCCGTCGGAGTGGTGTCCGCCGGACGGGTCGGGGTCGTGCTCGGAGCCGCACTCGCGGCCGCCGACCATCACGTCGTCGCCACCAGTGGTGTGTCCCGGGCGTCGGTGCAACGCGCCGAGGCTCTGCTCCCCGGCGTCCCGCTGCTGCCACCCGACGAGGTCGTGACGAGCTCCGACCTGGTCGTCCTCGCCGTCCCGGACGACGTGCTGCCCGGCCTCGTCCGCGGCCTCGCCGCCGCCGGGTGCTTCCGCCCCGGCCAGATCGTCACCCACACCGCCGGGGCGTCCGGTGTGCGCGTCCTGGCCCCGGCCGTCGAGCAGGGGGTGCTGGCGGTGGCCCTGCACCCGGCCATGACCTTCACCGGCCGCCCGGAGGACGTGCAGCGCCTGGCGTCGTGCTGTGTCGCGGTGACCGCCGCGGAGGGTGACGAGGCCGCGTCGAGCGTCGGTGAGGCCCTGGTCGTGGAGATGAACGCGGAGCCGGTGCGGGTCCCGGAGGCGGTCCGTCCGCTGTACCACGCCGCGCTCGCGCACGGGGCCAACCACCTGATGACGCTCGTCCGGGACTGCGTGGACCTGCTGGAGAACGCGGGCGTGCGGCCGGCCGAACGGCTCGTCGCGCCGCTGCTCTCGGCGGCCCTGGACAACGCGCTGCGCCACGGCGACCGCGCCCTGACCGGCCCGGTCGCCCGCGGCGACACCGGCACCCTGCGTACCCACCTCGACGAGATCACCGCCGCCGACCCGGACCTGGCCGAGTCCTACCGGGCCCTGGCCTCCCGCACCGCGGGACGGGCCGCCGCGGCAGGCCTGCTCGACGACTCCGCCCTCGACGACGTCCGCAAGACCCTGGAGGAACACCGGTGACCGCGATGAGCACCCGCAACGGCTACGTGGCCGGGCAGGTGACCGTGCACTCCGAGCCCACGAGGCTCGCGACGGTGACCCGCGCCCTGCGCGGCGCCGGCCGCAAGATCGCGCTCGTCCCGACGATGGGCGCGCTGCACGAGGGTCACCGCGAGCTGATCCGGCACGCCAGACGGGTGCCGGGCGCCGTCGTCCCGGTCGTGTCGATCTTCGTGAACCCGCTGCAGTTCGGGGCGGGAGAGGACCTGGAGAGCTACCCGCGCCCGCTGGAGGACGACCTGGAGACGTGCCGGGAGGAGGGCGTCGAGCTGGTCCTGACGCCGCAGGTGGGGCACATGTACCCGCCGGGCGCGGACACCCGGATCACCGCCGGCCCGCTCGGCGACGAGCTCGAGGGGGCCACGCGTGCCGGGCACTTCTCCGGGATGCTGACCGTGGTCTCGAAGCTGTTCCACATCGTCGCGCCGGACGTGGCGATGTTCGGTGAGAAGGACTTCCAGCAGCTCGTCCTGGTCAAGAAGATGGTCCGCGACCTGGACTTCCCGCTGTCCGTGGTCGGCGTGCCGACCGTGCGCGAGTCCGACGGCCTGGCGCGCTCGTCGCGCAACGTCTACCTGTCCGAGCAGGACCGGGCGCGGGCCGCCGTGCTGTCCCGGGCGCTCGTCGAGGGCTCCGGGGTCTCGGCGGCCGGGCCGCAGGCCGTGCTGGACCGGGCGCGCGAGGTCCTCGCGACCGAGCCCGCGCTGGACCTGGACTACCTCGAGCTGCGCGGTGCCGACCTGGGCCCGGTCCCGGAGTCCGGCGACGCGCGGCTGCTCGTCGCGGCCCGCCTCGGCCCCACCCGTCTGATCGACAACGTCGCCGTCACGCTCTAGGAGCCGGAGAGACCGATGTACCGCACGATGATGAAGTCCAAGATCCACCGGGCCACCGTGACCCAGGCCGACCTGCACTACGTCGGTTCGGTGACGATCGACGCGGACCTGATGGCCGCCGCGGACCTCCTGGAGGGCGAGCAGGTCACGATCGTCGACATCACCAACGGCGCCCGCCTGGAGACCTACGCGATCACCGGCGAGCCGGGCAGCGGCGTGATCGGGATCAACGGCGCGGCCGCGCACCTGGTGCACCCCGGGGACCTGGTCATCCTGATCTCCTACGGCAGCTACGACGAGACCGAGCTGATCGCCTATCGCCCGCGGGTCGTGTTCGTCGACGCCGACAACCGGGTCGCCGACCTCGGCACCGACCCGGGCCACGCCCCGGACGGGTCCGGGCTGCTCTCCGGTGCTGCCGGCCGGGTCGGCCGGTAGGCGTGCACCTCTGCATCGACGTCGGCAACACCCAGATCGCGCTCGGCCTCTACCCGGAGCCGGACCCCGCGGCCCCCGGGGAGCTGGCGCCGGAGACCGCGCACAGCTGGCGGATGCGCACCGAGCCCCGGATGACCGCGGACGAGCTCGAGGTGGCGATCTACGCCATGCTCGGCGACCTCGCCCCGGCCGTGACCGGGATCAGCGCGCTGTCCACGGTGCCGGTGCTCTCGCGCGAGCTGCGGGTGATGCTGGACCGCCGCGCCGACCGGATGCCGACGCTCGTCGTCGGGCCCGGGGTGCGCACGGGGGTCCCGCTGCTGGTCGACCACCCGCGCGAGGTGGGCGCGGACCGGGTGGTGAACACCCTCGCGGCGCACCAGATGTTCGGCACCAGCTGCGTGATCGTGGACTTCGGGACGTCGACCAACATCGACGTCGTGTCGGCCCGCGGGGAGTTCCTCGGCGGTGCGCTCGCCCCGGGTATCGACATCTCGATGGAGGCGCTGGCCACCCGGGCCGCCGCGCTGCGCACGGTGGAGCTGGTCGCGCCCCGTTCGGTGATCGGGAAGAACACGGTGGAGTGCCTGCAGGCCGGCGTCATCTTCGGCTTCGCCGGGCAGGTCGACGGGCTGGTCCGGCGGATCGTGGCCGAGCTCGGCCCGTCCGCGGGCCCGGTCACGGTGCTGGCCACCGGCGGGCTCTCGCAGCTGATGCGGGGTGAGTCGGAGACCATCGAGCACTACGTGCCGGAACTGACACTGTTCGGCCTGCGCCTGACCTACCTGCGCAACGTGCGCCAGACCAGCGTGAGCATCGGCAGCTCGAACGTCCCGGACGAGGTCTCGGGCCGGGCGGCCAGGTAGGCGCGCATCCGCGCGAACGCGGCATCGCGTTCGGCCGGCTCGGCGGTCAGCGCCCACGAGTGGGTCGCGACGTCGGCCAGGTACGAGTCGACGGTCATCGGCCGGCTCCATCGCACGTCGGCCCGTTCGGCGGGCTCGAAGAACGGCTCACCCGGCATCTGCACGTCGTAGCCCGCGCCGCGCGGGTTCGGCGGGTGCGCGCTCCCGGCCACCGTGCCCAGCTCGTGCGGCCACCCGGCGCCGGGGTCGGCACTGTTCCAGAGCCCGGCCAGCACGCCGCCGGGCCGCAGCACCCGCGCCATCTCCGGCGTGGCCAGGGTGAGGTCGAACCAGTGCAGTGCCTGCCCGACCAGCACCGCGTCGACCGACCCTGCCGGTAGCGGGATCGCCTCGGCGCTGCCTTCGCGCGCGTCCGCACCGGGCAGCTCGGCGTGCAGCTGCGCGAGCATCCCCGGGTCCGGTTCCACCGCGACCACGTCGAGACCGCGCGCGAGCAACGCCGCCGTGAGCACCCCCGTCCCGGCGCCGAGGTCGAGCACCCGTCCCGGCGGCCACGCGGGGTGCAGGGCCAGGTCGACCGCCTCCTGCGGGTAGCGAGGACGGTGGCGGGCGTACTCCGCGGCCACCGCCCCGAACGAGCGCGCACGTTGCGGGTCGGGCATGACCGCGACGGTACGGAGCAGCCGGTCGGGCGGCGATCCGATTCGTCACCCCGGCTGCCCCCGGCCGGAACGCCGGGAACGGGTCACTAACCTTTCCCGGCGTGACGACTTCCGTGCCGCCCAGTGACGAGGACCTTCCCGAGCAGATGCGGGTGCGCCGGGCCAAGCGCGAGGAGCTGATCGCCGCCGGCACCGAGCCGTACCCGGTCACGGTCCCGCGCACGCACACCCTGCGCCAGGTCCGCGACGCCCACCCCGACCTCCCGGCCGACACCGCCACCGGCGAGAAGGTCGCCGTCGTCGGCCGGATCTTCTTCCTGCGCAACACCGGCAAGCTGTGCTTCGCCACCCTGCGTGAGGGCGACGGTACCGAGCTGCAGGCCATGCTGAGCCTCGACCGGGTCGGGGCAGACGAGCTGGCACGCTGGAAGGCCGTCGTCGACCTGGGCGACCACGTGCTCGTCCGCGGCGAGGTGATCACCTCTAGGCGCGGTGAGCTGTCGGTCCAGGCCGACTCGTGGGAGATGGCGTCCAAGGCGGTGCGGCCGCTGCCGGTGGCGCACCGCGAGCTGTCGGAGGAGAACCGGGTCCGGCAGCGCTACGTCGACCTGATGGTCCGCCCGCAGGCACGCGAGACCGTCCGCGCCCGCTCGACGGTGCTGCGCACGGTGCGGGAGTCGCTGCACGGCCGCGACTTCGTCGAGGTCGAGACGCCGATGCTGCAGCTGCTGCACGGTGGCGCCACCGCGCGCCCGTTCGTCACGCACGCGAACGCGCTGGACACGGATCTGTACCTGCGGATCGCGCCGGAGCTGTTCCTGAAGAGGTGTGTGGTCGGCGGGGTCGAGCGGGTCTTCGAACTCAACCGGGTTTTCCGGAACGAGGGAATCGACTCCACACACTCGCCGGAGTTCGCGATGCTCGAGGCCTACCAGGCCTATGCGACCTACGACGAGATGGCGGACCTGACCCGCGACCTCATTCAGGAATCGGCCCGCGCGCTGTACGGGTCCACCGTCGTCACCCACACCGACGGGTCCGAACACGACCTGGGCGGACAGTGGCGATCGGTCACTCTCCACGGATCGGTGTCGACCGCCGTCGGACAGGATGTGACGCCGGACACGGAAGTGTCGGTACTGCGAAAGATCGCGGAGACGCACGAGGTCGAGCTCGGCGATTCCCTCTCCGCGGGCGAGATCGTTCTCGAGCTGTTCGAGAAGCTCGTCGAACACACCTTGATCGAGCCGACGTTCGTCCGCGATTTCCCGGTCGAGGTGCGGCCGCTGACCCGCGCGCACCGGGACGATCCCCGCCTGTCCGAATCGTGGGACCTCGTCGTCTTCGGTGTCGAGTTGGCGACGGCCTATTCCGAACTGGTCGACCCGGTGGAGCAACGGGACCGGTTGCACGCGCAGTCGGTGAAGGCCGCCGCGGGCGATCCGGAGGCCATGCAGCTCGACGAGGACTTCCTGCGGGCCATGGAGTACGGCATGCCGCCCACCGGCGGGATGGGGATGGGTCTCGACCGCCTGCTGATGACGCTGACCGGACTCGGTATCCGGGAGACCATCCTCTTCCCGCTGGTTCGCGGAGAATCCTGAGAAGGCGACGTGATCCCGATCGGGTGCAATACCTGATCGAGTCCGTCGCCGATGCGACCCAACTCGACTTTGCTGTTCGAATGCGGTTACTCTGTTTTAAGGGCGTGGTCGGATCAGACCCCGTCAAGACGGTCACATCGGCGATCGGGTGACTCGAACAGGGCAACACAAGTGAGATGGGGAGGCTGCGACGGTGGCGCAGATCCGGGAGATCAGGCTCGTGGACGATCTGAGCGGCGACGTCGCCGACGAGACGATCGAGTTCGGCCTGGACGGCAAGAACTACGAGATCGACCTCACGACGGCGAATGCGAAGAAGCTGCGTGACGCCTTCGCCGACTACGTGGCCTCGGCCCGTCGTGCGGCATCCGGCCGTCGTCGCGGCAACTCGGCCTCGAACTCCGCGGCCCGGCGCCCGGCGATCGACCGTGAGCAGAACCAGGCGATTCGGGACTGGGCCCGCAAGCGTGGCATGAAGGTCTCCGACCGTGGCCGTATTCCGGCCGACGTCCTGGAGGCGTACCACCAGGAGAACTGACGCCGGCGGCCGGAGGGAACGTTCCTCGGGGTCACCGCGCGAGCACGGAACGGGTTCGTCGACGTCGTCGGCGGACCCGTTCCGCCTTCCGGGGTTAGGGTGACCTACTACAAGAGCCGGGCCGATCGACCCGGCGCATCCGCCGTCCTGATCGCGGAGGTCTCCATGGCCCGTTCGATGACCGAGCTCGAGGTGCTGCGCACCGAGCGCCTGAGCGCACACATGATCCGGGTGGTCGCCGGCGGCGACGGGCTCGCCCGCTTCCCGGACACCGAGTTCACCGACCGCTACGTCAAGATCCTTTTCCCGCAGCCGGGCGTCGAGTACCCGGAGCCGTTGGACATGGACGTCGTGCACGCCGAGTACCCGCGCGAGCAGTGGCCGTCGCAGCGCACCTACACGGTCCGTTCCGTGGATCGCGCGGCCGGCGAGCTGGTGATCGACTTCGTACATCACGGCGACACCGGCCTGGCCGGCCCGTGGGCCGCGGCGGCCGAACCCGGTGACCGGCTGCGGCTGCTCGGGCCGGGCGGTGCCTACGTGCCCGACCCGGCGGCCGACTGGCACCTGCTGGTCGGCGACGAGGCCGCACTGCCGGCGATCGCCGCGGCCCTGGAGCGGGTCGGCCCCGGCGTCCCGGCGGTGGCCGTGGTGCAGGTCGGGTCCTCCGGTGAGGAGCAGCACCTGAGCTCGGTGGCGGAGCTGGACGTGCGCTGGCTCTACCGCGACGCGGCCGGCGGCGACCCGGACGGGACCCAGCTTCTCGACGAGGTGCGTTCCCTGGAGTTCCTCCCGGGCCGGGTGCACGCGTTCGTGCACGGCGAGGCGACCGCCGTGCGCGGGCTGCGGCGACACCTGCTGCACGACCGCGAGGTCGACCGCGACGCCCTGTCGGTGTCCGGCTACTGGCGCCGTGGCCACGCCGACGAGGAGTTCCGCACGCTCAAGGCGGCCGAGCGGGAGCGCGAGCTGGCCGAGGAGCAGGCCGCCGCCCGCGCCTGACCGCCGGGCGCCGGGAGCGCGCCGGGAACACACCCGGCGAACCCGGTGTTACGCACCGCAGGACCGTTCGTGCACTCCAGGTGGAGGCGCCGAGCCCCATCAGACCGATACAGTGGTATGAGCGCGTCGGGACGACAGACGTTCGGGCGCCGTGTCACGCGAGGGCGCAGTGTCGGTTTCGGGAGTTCCGGGACGGACGGAGATGCTGGTCGCGCTGTACGTGAGGCGCAGCAGTCAAGGAGTGCGAATTGTTCGAGAGGTTCACCGACAGAGCTCGACGTGTTGTCGTCCTGGCGCAGGAAGAAGCCAGGATGCTCAACCACAACTACATCGGGACCGAGCACATCCTCCTTGGCCTGATCCACGAGGGCGAAGGAGTGGCCGCCAAGGCCCTCGAGTCGCTCGGGATCGCCCTGGAGGGCGTGCGGCAGCAGGTCGAGGAGATCATCGGCCAGGGCCAGCAGGCACCGTCGGGGCACATCCCCTTCACGCCGCGGGCCAAGAAGGTGCTGGAGCTCTCCCTGCGTGAGGCGCTGCAGCTCGGTCACAACTACATCGGCACCGAGCACATCCTGCTCGGCCTGATCCGCGAGGGTGAGGGCGTCGCGGCGCAGGTGCTGGTCAAGCTGGGGGCGGACCTCAACCGCGTCCGCCAGCAGGTCCTGCAGCTGCTGTCCGGCTACCAGGGCAAGGAGCCCGCCGAGGCCTCGGCCGGCCGGGGCGAGGGCACGCCGTCGTCGTCGCTGGTGCTCGACCAGTTCGGTCGCAACCTCACCCAGCAGGCCCGTGAGGGCAAGCTGGACCCGGTCGTCGGCCGGGAGAAGGAGATCGAGCGGATCATGCAGGTCCTCTCCCGGAGGACCAAGAACAACCCGGTCCTGATCGGTGAGGCCGGCGTCGGCAAGACCGCCGCCGTCGAGGGCCTGGCCCAGGGCATCGTCAAGGGCGAGGTCCCGGAGACGCTCAAGGACAAGCAGCTCTACACGCTCGACCTGGGCTCGCTGGTGGCCGGTTCCCGCTACCGCGGTGACTTCGAGGAGCGCCTCAAGAAGGTGCTCAAGGAGATCCGCACCCGCGGCGACATCATCCTGTTCATCGACGAGATCCACACCCTGGTGGGTGCGGGTGCCGCCGAGGGCGCGATCGACGCCGCCTCGATCCTCAAGCCGATGCTCGCCCGTGGTGAGCTGCAGACCATCGGTGCGACCACGCTCGACGAGTACCGCAAGTACGTCGAGAAGGACCCGGCCCTGGAGCGTCGTTTCCAGCCGATCCAGGTCGCCGAGCCGAGCGTCACGCACACCATCGAGATCCTCAAGGGTCTGCGCGACCGCTACGAGGCGCACCACCGCGTCACGATCACCGACGGCGCGCTGGTGGCCGCGGCCACGCTGGCCGACCGCTACATCAACGACCGGTTCCTCCCGGACAAGGCGATCGACCTGATCGACGAGGCCGGCGCCCGGATGCGCATCCGCCGGATGACCGCCCCGCCGGACCTGCGCGAGTTCGACGAGAAGATCGCGAACGTGCGCCGGGACAAGGAGTCGGCGATCGACGCGCAGGACTTCGAGCGGGCCGCGCACCTGCGCGACTCGGAGAAGACCCTGCTCGGCGAGAAGGCCGAGCGCGAGAAGCAGTGGAAGTCCGGTGACCTGGACGTCGTGGCCGAGGTCGACGACGAGCAGATCGCCGAGGTCCTGGGCAACTGGACCGGCATCCCGGTCTTCAAGCTCACCGAGGAGGAGACGACCCGTCTGCTCCGGATGGAGGACGAGGTCCACAAGCGGATCATCGGCCAGGAGGACGCCGTCAAGGCCGTCTCCCAGGCGATCCGCCGGACCCGTGCCGGCCTGAAGGACCCGAAGCGCCCGTCCGGCTCGTTCATCTTCGCCGGTCCGTCCGGTGTCGGTAAGACCGAGCTGTCCAAGGCGCTGGCGAACTTCCTGTTCGGCGACGACGACGCGCTCATCCAGATCGACATGGGCGAGTTCCACGACCGCTACACCGCCTCGCGCCTGTTCGGTGCCCCTCCCGGGTACGTGGGCTACGAGGAGGGCGGCCAGCTCACCGAGAAGGTGCGGCGCAAGCCGTTCTCGGTCGTGCTGTTCGACGAGATCGAGAAGGCGCACCAGGAGATCTACAACACGCTCCTGCAGGTGCTCGAGGACGGCCGTCTCACCGACGGCCAGGGCCGGACCGTGGACTTCAAGAACACGGTGCTGATCTTCACCTCGAACTTGGGTACCCAGGACATCTCGAAGGCGGTCGGGCTGGGCTTCAGCTCCGGCAACGACGAGGCGTCGAACTACGAGCGGATGAAGACGAAGGTCAACGACGAGCTGAAGAAGCACTTCCGCCCGGAGTTCCTCAACCGCATCGACGACATCATCGTCTTCCACCAGCTCACGCAGCCGCAGATCATCGAGATGGTCGACCTCATGATCACGCGGGTGGAGGGCGCGCTGGCCAACAAGGACATGGCCATCGAGCTCACCGACGCCGCCAAGGGCCTGCTGGCCCGCCGCGGGTTCGACCCCGTGCTGGGCGCCCGGCCGCTGCGCCGGACCATCCAGCGCGAGATCGAGGACCAGCTCTCGGAGAAGATCCTGTTCGGCGAGATCGAGGCCGGCCAGATCGTGCTGGTCGACGTCGAGGGCATCGACGCCGACGCACCCGAGGGGTCGAAGGCGCAGGACGACAAGGCGGTGTTCACCTTCCGGGGTGAGCTGAAGCCGTCCGAGCCGGTCCCGGACTCGCCGCCCACCGAGCTCGCCGCCTCCGGCGAGGAGTGAGCACGCCAGGCAGCTAGCACGATCGACGACGGCCCGTCCGGACACCACGTCCGGGCGGGCCGTCGCCGTTCTCACCGGATGTGGATAGGTTCCCTCCCGTGAGCTCCGTGCGGGCGGTCCCGGAGACCGAGCTGATGTCCGGCGAGCAGCTCACCGCCGACGACGCCCGGCACACCGTCCGCCGCTACGGGCTGCGCCACCTGCTCGGCTCCGGGTTCGTCCGCTTCCGCTACGGCGACGGGTTCAGTCACGCGCGGGCGTTCGGGCTGCAGCTGGCGTTGGCGTCGGTGCCGCTGGTGATCGCCGGCGCCGGGCTGGCCTCGGCGGTCGGGGTGGAGTCGTTCTCCGAGGTCGTCGCGCGCACGGTCGTCGCGATCTCACCGGGCAGCTCCGACCGGCTCATCGAGCAGGCGGTGCCCGGTGGGGACGATGCGGACGAGGCCAGCCGCCGCGGTGAGGTCGTCGTCGTGCTCGGGCTGCTCACCGCGTTCGCGGCAGCCACCTCGGCGTTCGCGCAGCTCGAGCGGGGCGCGAACCGGATCTACGGCACCGAGCGGGACCGGCCGGTGCTGCGCAAGTACGCCCGGGCCGCCGCCCTGACCGCGACCGCGGGCGTGGCGATGGCCGTCGGGCTGCTGCTGATCGTGGCCGGTGAGCCGTTCGGCGAGGCGATGGAGCAGGTCTACCGCTGGGGTGACGCCGCGGAGGAGATCTGGGACGTCCTGCGCTGGCCGGTCGGGCTCGCGGCGCTGGTGGTGGCGGTGACCGCGCTGCTGCGCTTCGCCCCGCGCCGGCGGCAGCCCGGCCTGAGCTGGCTCGCAGTCGGGGCCACGGTCACGGTGCTGGCCTGGCTGGCCGGCTCCGGGCTGCTGGCCCTCTACGTGGCGGTGGCCGCCACGTTCGGCGAGACCTACGGCCCGTTGACGGCGGTGATGGCGCTGTTGCTCTGGGCCAACGTCACCGGGGTGGCGCTGCTGGCCGGCTTCGCACTGGCCGCCCAGCTGGAGGCCGTCCGGGCCGGCCA
>NZ_JADQDD010000222.1 GCF_019263595.1 Pseudonocardia sp. KRD291
CCGCGGTCACCGGGGCACCCGGCACCGCCCGGACCGTCGCCAGCACCGCCGACGCCGCCGTCACCACGGCGAGCGCGGCCAGCGGCCCGGCCCAGTGCGCCAGCGGGTCCGCGCCCGCCGACTCGCGCACCGAGGCGGCGAGCGCGTCCGCCGGGTCGTCGAACACCGGCAGCGGCAGCGGTGCCCGTCGCGGGCCCAGGTGCAGCAGCTCGCCGTCGAGCACGCCGAGACCGGCCAGCGTCGCCTCGGCCGGCAGCGGCCCCCCGGCCGGCCCGCTGAACCGCCACGGCTGCGGGGCCCCGCCCGCGCCCGCGGCCGGCTGGGCGATCAGTTCCAGCACCATCGGGACCAGCTCGGCGACCGGCACGTCGGCCGGGAGCGCGAGGTCCACCCGTCCGCGTGGGGTGATCACTCCGACCCGCGCCCAGAGGCCGGACGGCGCCGCGGACAGGACCGGTGTGCGCTGCGGTTCGGGCACGGCCTTCTCGGCTCCCTGCGTGTCGGACGACGGTGGTCGGGACATTCGCGAAACGGCCCCGGGGAGCCCGGGACGGCTGCCAGTATCGGCACATCGGCCCACCTCCCGAGGGCGTTCGGCGGAACTCGCGACGCGGTGCGGGGCCGCCGGGCCGGAGCACCTCGCGGACGTCAGGAGCGGGAACCATGAGCAGCACGGTCGGGGTGCCCAGGCCCCGTCGCACCGTCCCCCGGACCCCCGGCGGGGAGCTGGTGCTGGAGCCGCCGCCCGAGCCCGAACGCGTCGTCCCCGGTGGACTGGTCGGGCGGCTGCTACCGCTGGTGATGGTGGTCGGCTCGCTCGGGTTCATCATGATGCGACCGAAGGAGCCGACGTCCTGGATGTTCGGCGGCATGTTCGCGATCTCCGCGCTCGGGATGCTCGCGAGCGGGGGCGGCGGGCGCGGCGCCGGCGCGCGGACCGCGACGATGGACGAGGACCGCCGCGACTACCTGCGCTATCTCGACGTCCTCGCGGCGAAGGTCGGCGACATCGCCCGCGAGCAGCGCGACGCGCTGGAGACCGTGCACCCGGACCCGGCGGCGTGGCCCGCGGTCCTGGCCGCGGGCCGGCTCTGGGAGCGCCGCGCCTCCGACACCGACTTCGGGCAGCTGCGCGTCGGCGTCGGGGCGCAACGCCTGGCCACCCGGCTGACCGCGCCGCAGACCGGCCCGGTGGAGAGCCTGGAACCGATCTCTGCGCTGGCGCTGCGGCAGTTCCTGCGCCGGCACTCCCTGGTCGCGGACCTGCCGGTCGCGGTGGACACCCGGGCCAGCTCGACGATCTGGCTGGAGCCGGACCCCTCCTGTGACGGGGACACCGGCCCGGCGCGGGCGCTGGCCCGGGCGATGGTGGCGCAGTACGTGCTCTGGCACAGCCCCGCCGACGCGCAGCTCGCCGTCGTCGCGTCCGGGGAGGCCACGGCGCACTGGGAGTGGGCGAAGTGGCTGCCGCACGCCGCGCACCCGCGTCACACCGACGCCGTCGGGCCGGTGCGGATGCTCACCGGCGACGCGGACGAGGTGCGCCGCTGGTGGGTCGGGGAGGCCGTCGCCGGGCAGCGGCACCTGCTGGTCGTGACCGACGGCGCGCAGGCCGGGCCCGGCCCGTGGGCGGGGGTGCCCGGGGTGACCGTGCTGCGGGTCGGCGCGCCGGAGGGACGCCGGGCGGCGCCGTCGGTGGTGCGCCTGGCGGTCGGGCCGGACCGGCTGGCCCGGGGCGGGGACGCCCGGCCCTCGGCGCGGCTCGGCCGCCCGGACGCGTTCACGGTGGCCGAGGCCCGCGCGCTGGCCCGGCGCCTGGCCCGTTACCGGCCCGCCGAGACCCTCGACGGCGCCGACGACGAGGGCCCGTCCGGCCCGTCGGGGCTGCCGGAGCTGATCGGGCTCGACGGCCTGTCCGCCGAGCGGGTCGCCGCGCTGCGCGCGCGGCGGCGGCACAGCGAACCGGACCGGTTGCGCGTCCCGCTGGGCACCGACGCATCCGGGCGTCCGGTGCTGCTCGACCTCAAGGAGTCCGCACAGGGCGGCGCCGGCCCGCACGGGCTGTGCATCGGCGCCACCGGGTCCGGCAAGTCCGAGCTGTTGCGGACGCTGGTGCTGGGCCTGGTCGCCACGCACTCCGCCGACGAGCTGAACCTGGTGCTGGTCGACTTCAAGGGCGGCGCGACGTTCCTGGGTTTCGCCGACCTCCCGCACGTCTCCGCGGTGATCACCAACCTGGCCGACGAGCTGACGTTGGTGGACCGGATGGGCGACGCGATCGCCGGCGAGATCACCCGCCGCCAGGAGCTGCTGCGCGCGTCCGGGAACTTCGTCGGCGCGGCCGACTACGAGGCCGCGCGGCGATCGGGGGCCGAGCTGGCTCCGCTGCCCGCCCTGCTGATCGTCGTCGACGAGTTCTCCGAGCTGCTCGCCCAGCGCCCGGAGATGATCGACCTGATGGTCACGATCGGCCGGCTCGGCCGGTCGCTGGGGCTGCACCTGCTGCTGGCCTCGCAGCGCCTGGACGAGGGACGGCTGCGCGGGCTGGAGTCGCACCTGTCCTACCGGATCGCGTTGCGCACGTTCTCCGCCGCCGAGTCCCGCGCGGTGCTGGGGGTGCCCGACGCCCACCAGCTGCCGCCGACGCCCGGCGCCGCGTTCCTCTCCGCAGGCACCGACGAGCTGCTGCGCCTGCGGGCCGCCTACGTCTCCGGCCCGCCGCCCGCGCAGGCGCCGGTCGCGGTCGCCGGACGGGTGCTGCGCCGGCGCGCCCGCCCGTTCCACGCGCGCCCGGTCCTCGAGCTCGCCCCGCCGCGCTCCGCGCCCGGGCCGGTCGAGCCCGACCCGCCGGAGCTGCCCGCCCCGGCGGCCGCGTCGGTCCTGGAGCTTCTCGTCGCCGCGGTCAGCGGGCCCGGGCCGCGGGCGCACCGGGTGTGGCTGCCGCCGCTCGACGTCCCACCGGTGCTGACCGAGGTGCTCGGGCCGGTCACGCCGGTACCCGGGCGCGGGCTCGGCGCGTCCGGGCCGGTCGGGCGGCTCTCGGCCCCGATCGGGCTGGTCGACCGGCCCTACCAGCAACGACGCGACCCGCTGGTGCTGGACCTGTCCGGTGCGGCCGGGCACCTGGCCGTCGTCGGCGGGCCGCGGTCGGGCAAGTCGACGGCGCTGCGCACGGTCGTCCTCGCGCTGGCGCTGACCCACACCCCGCACGAGCTGGGCTGCCACGTCCTCGACTTCGGCGGCGGTGCGCTCGGGCCGCTGGCCGGGCTGCCGCACGTCGGCACGGTCGCCGACCGCCAGCAGCCGGACCTGGTGCGCCGCACGCTCGCCGAGTTCGGCGCCGTGCTGGACCGGCGCGAGCGCAGCTTCCGCGAGGCCGGCGTCGGGTCGGTGGAGGAGTTCCGGGCTCGCCGCGCGGCCGGTGAGTTCGCCGAGGAGCCGGCCACCGACCTGCTGCTCGTCGTCGACGGCTACCTCACGCTGCGCACCGAGTTCGCCGATCTGGAGGACCGGCTGACCGCGCTGGCCGGGCACGGGCTGTCCTACGGCGTGCACCTGGCCGTCGCCGCCGGGCGGTGGAGCGAGATCCGCTCGGGGGTGAAGGACCTGCTCGGCAGCCGGGTCGAGCTGCGCCTGGGGGAGCCGTCGGACTCCGAGATCGACCGTCGGCGCGCGGCGGCGGTGCCGTCGCGTCCTGGACACGGGCTGGCCCCTGACACCGAGAGGAGCGCAGGCGGAACGAGCATGGGTGCCGAGCCGGCGGTGATCGCCGCGCCCGCCCTGGACGACGGGGACGCCGCGGCCGCGCTGCGCACCGTGGCCGCGGCCTGGGACGGGCCGTCGGTGCCCGCGGTGCGGCTGCTGCCGGACCGGATCACGGTCGAGGAGCTGCCCCCCGGGCCGGGACGCGGGATCCCGATCGGCGTCGATGAGGACCGCCTCGCCACCGTCGAGCTCGACCCGGACGAGCCGCACCTGCTGTGCTTCGCCGACGCCGAGGCCGGCAAGACCACGCTGCTGCGCACCCTGGCCCGCGGGATCTGTGAGCGGTTCACCCCGGAGCAGGCGCGGATCGTGGTCGTCGACCACCGGCGGGGGCTGCTCGGCGCCGTGCCGGACACCCATCTGATCGGCTACGCCAGTACCGCCGCGGCCACCGCGGACGCCGCGACCGAGATCGCCGGGTCGCTGCGGCGGCGTCTGCCCGGGCCCGACGTCACCCCCCGCCAGCTGCGCGAACGGTCCTGGTGGAGCGGGCCGGAGGTGTGGCTGCTGGTCGACGACTACGACCTCGTCGCCCCCACCGGGTCCGGCTCGCCGCACCCTCTGCTGGCGCTGACCGAGTTCCTGCCGCAGGCCAAGGACGTCGGCCTGCACGTGGTGCTGACCCGGCGCAGCGGCGGCGCCGGGCGGTCGCTGTTCGACCCGGTGCTGGGCCGGCTGCGCGAGCTGGGCGCGCCCGGCCTGGTCGGCAGCGGGAGCCCGGACGAGGGCGCGCTGGTCGAGTCGGTGAAGCCGGCCCCGCTACCGCCGGGGCGCTCGGTGCTGGTGGACCGGCGTCGCGGCGCTCGACGGGTGCAGCTCGCGTGGCTGGAACCGGACCTGTCGTGACGCCGGTGGTGTCGCCTGCCGTGTCGCCCACGCCCGTCGTGTCGCCTGCCGTGTCGCCCGTCGTGTCGACGGTCGCGGTGCAGGCCGGGACGTCGGCGACCCGCCTCGCCGCGCGCGGCGCCGACGGGCGGGCCGGGATCGTCGCGACCCTGCCCGCCGGGACCTCGCCCGCCGCCGCCCTGGAGTCGCTCTACGGCGACGCGCCGGTGCCGGTCGTCGTGCTGGTGCACCCGGCGGGCGCGGGTGCGGACGGGGTCGGGCCGGCCGTCGCGGAGCTGCGGGAGTGGGCCGCGGTGGTGCGCACGGTCCCCGCCCCGCTCGCGCTCCTCGCCGGTCCCGGGGGTCCCGGCTCGCCCGGAGCCGGACCGGGCCCGGACGGCGCCGAGACGGATCGGGCGCCCCGGCTCGTCGTCGACGCGGGTGCCTCCGGTGCCGACCTGACGGTCGTCGTGGGGGAGCGGGCGATGCCGTCGCACCGGGTGGACGTGGGCGGGGACCGGCTCGACACCGAGCTCGGCGCCGCGATGGGGATGGCGCCGGCGCGGGCCCGGGCCGTGCGGGAGTCGCTGTCGCAGGGAGCCGTGCCGTCCGGCGGACCGTGCGACGCCGAGGGCGCCCGCGCGGTGCTCGGCCCGGTGCTGGCCGAGCTGGCCACCGCAGCGGCCGGGGTCGTCCGACGGTCCGGGGCGGTCGAGGTGGTGGTGGCCGGCGGCCTGGCCCGGACCCCTGCGCTGGCCGAGCTGCTCGACGACGCCGTCGACGTCCCGGTCCGGGTGGTGGAGGTCCCCGAGGACGCGGCCGTCCTCGGAGCGCTCGACGTCCCGGCCGTCGCAGGTCCCGGCCCGGTGGGTGAGCGGGACACCAGGGCTGTGCACGGCCCCGGCGGGAGCCCTGACGTCCCGCTCGCGTCGGGGGCCGGTGCCCGTCGTGGGTGGTTGCGCGTCCGGGGCGCGCCGGTCGTCGCCGCGCTCGGGATCGCGCTGGTCGCCGCGGGCACGGTGGCCGGGCGGGCACCGGCCGCGCCCGCGCCCGCGTCCGAACCAGCGCAGGGTGCCGCGCTGGTCCAGTACGGCTACGCGACGGCGCTGCCCGCGGGCTGGGAGCACACCGGCGGGCTGCCCGAACGCCGCCGCACGCTGCTCACCCGCACCGGCTCGCCGGACGGCGCCGAGCTGATCGCCGTCGAACGTGCCCCGCTGGGCTACGACAGCGCGGTGGAACCGGAGCGGGCCCGCGCCGAGCTGGCCGCGGAGTTCCGGCGCCGGGCCGCGGCCGAGAACCTGCGCGACTACCGCGCCGACACCGTCGCCGGACGCCCGGTCCTGCGCTACCACCAGGCGGGTCCGGGCGCGGACGTCGACTGGTTCGTGCTGTTCGCCGGCACCGACGAGCTCGTCGTCGGATGCCGGCGTCCGGACGCGCCCGCGGTGGCCGCCGCCTGCGCCGCCGTCGTCGGGTCGGTGCGCCCGGCCGGCTGACCGGTCGTACCGGCCGCCGCGGCCGCCTCGGTCGCACCCGGTCGTCGGCGGCCGTTCGCGGGCGCGAACGGAACTCCCGGAACGGCCGCCGGGGCCCCCGCACGCTGCGACCGTCCCCGATGCGGACGCGACACACCGCGCCGGGCCCCGACACTCCGACGTCGGGGCGGGACACGACGACGAGGACGAGGTGACCGCGATGGCCGGGACGGCCGACGGTTTCGGAACGACGACCGAGGAGATGGCACGGGCGGCCCAGCACGTCGGGGCCGTGAACGAGTCCGTGCGCGCCGAGCTGGCCGGCCTGCGCGGGAAGCTGGAGCCCCTCGCCGGGCTCTGGACCGGCCGCGCGTCGGTCGAGTTCGTCCGGCTGATGCAGCGCTGGGACACCGACGCACAGCAGCTCAACGAGGCCCTGAACACCATCGGCGGGGCCCTGCAGGGCTCCCGCACCAGCTACGAGCAGCGCGAGCAGGACCAGGCCCAGGCCATGTCCGGCATCGCGTCGGCGCTGGGCTGAGAGGGAGAGCGACGATGAGCAGCCCCGAGATCAAGGTCACCTTCAGCGCACTGTCCACCGCCCAGACCGACGTGGCCGCGACGGCCGGACGGATCCGGACCCAGCTCGAGGACCTGAGGAAGTTCCTGGCCCCGATGGTGTCCACCTGGAGCGGGCAGGCGGCCGAGGACTACCAGGTCACCCAGCGCAAGTGGGACACCTCGGCGAACGACCTGGCCCAGGTGCTCGCACAGATCGGCACCGCGCTGGGCGCCGCGCACGACAACTACCGGCAGACCGAGCAGGCCAACGCCGCCCGCTGGAGGGCGTGAGGCGCCCGGCCACGCCGGCCCGTGGACGCGGACGTACGATGGGGTCTTCGGACGATCAGGTTCGGGCGCCCACGCAGGAGCGTCCACGGGCCGGCGTCGTCCCCATGGGGGGCCCGTGAGCCTCTCGGGGATCGGCGGGTACGCTTGACACTCGTTGTGCTTGCGGTGGAGACCCGCGATCGAGACCGGTCACCGGCGTCCACCGCGCCGCACCAGCTAGACGAGTGACACCAGAGTGGACGCAGCCGACGAGGTCGTCCACCCGCAGCCGAGAACGACGACGAGGTAGATCCGTGCCCACGTACAGCCCCAAGCCCGGCGACATCACCCACGCCTGGCACGTGATCGACGCCAACGACGTGGTGCTCGGTCGGCTCGCCACCCACGCGGCGACCCTGCTGCGCGGAAAGCACAAGCCGACCTACGCCCCGCACATGGACACCGGCGACTTCGTCGTCGTCATCAACGCGGAGAAGATCGCCGTCTCCGGCAACAAGCGCGAGGGCAAGTTCCTCTACCGCCACTCCGGCTACCCGGGCGGCCTGCGGTCGCGTTCGGTCGGCCAGATGATCGACACGCACCCCGACCGGCTGGTCGAGAAGGCGATCAAGGGCATGCTCCCGAAGAACCGCCTCGGTCGCGCCATGGCCAAGAAGCTGAAGGTCTACGCCGGCCCGTCGCACCCGCACGCCGCGCAGAACCCGCAGCCGTTCGAGATCACCCAGGTCGCCCAGTGACCACTGCCGACAGCAACGAAGAGGGACAGCCCGTGACCAGCCCCGAAACCGGACCCGCCGACGAGGTCGTCGAGCCCGCCGAGGTCGTCGACGCCGTCGAGAGCGAGGGCGTCGAGGCCGAGGCCGTCGAGTCCGAGCTCTCCGCACCGATCGGCGAGGAGGTGGCCGACGTCGACTACGGCATCGGCGACTCCGCCGACACCGACGCCGACGCGTTCGCCGCCGAGGCCCCCGTTCTCGGGGACCGCCCGGTGCAGACCGTCGGCCGCCGCAAGGAGGCCATCGTCCGGGTGCGCCTGCTGCCCGGCACCGGCAACTTCACGCTCAACGGGAAGTCCCTCGAGGACTACTTCCCGAACAAGCTGCACCAGCAGCTGATCAAGGACCCGCTGAACACGGTCGAGAAGGTCGAGCGCTTCGACATCTTCGCGAACCTGCGCGGCGGCGGCACCTCCGGTCAGGCAGGCGCGCTGCGCCTGGCGATCGCCCGTGCCCTGGTCGAGCTGGACTCCGAGGACCGCCCGCCGCTCAAGAAGGCCGGCTTCCTCACCCGTGACGACCGTGCCGTGGAGCGCAAGAAGTACGGCCTCAAGAAGGCCCGCAAGGCGCCCCAGTACTCCAAGCGCTGATCGAATACCCGGATGCGTCGACTCTTCGGAACCGACGGGGTCCGGGGCCTGGCCAACGGCGAGCTCCTCACTCCGGAGTTCGCCGTTGGTGTTTGTGCCTCGGCCGCCCGGACCCTGGCCCGCGACACCGGACGGCGGCCCGTGGCCGTCGTCGGACGGGACCCGCGCGCCAGCGGTGAGATGCTCGAGGCGGCGGTCGTCGCCGGCCTCACCTCGGCCGGTGCGGACGCCGTCCGCGTCGGCGTGCTGCCCACCCCCGGTGTGGCGCACCTGGTCGCGGAGCTGGACGCCGACTTCGGCGTGATGATCTCCGCCTCGCACAACCCGATGCCCGACAACGGCATCAAGCTGTTCGCCGCCGGTGGCCACAAGCTCGACGACGCGGTCGAGGCCGAGATCGAGAAGGGCCTCGAGACCGTCGCGCAGCGGCCGACCGGTGCCGCGATCGGACGGGTGCGCGAGTGCCCGGACGCGCTGTCGCGCTACGTCGAGCACCTGCTGGTCACGATCCCCTCGCTGCCGGGTGAGACGCGGCCGCTGGACGGCCTGCGGGTCGTCGTCGACTGCGCGCACGGCGCCGCGTCCGCCGCGGCGCCCGAGGCCTACCGGCGGGCCGGGGCCGAGGTCGTCGCGCTGAACGCGGACCCGGACGGCCTCAACATCAACGACGGCGTGGGCTCGACCCACCTCGCCCCGCTGCAGGCCGCCGTCGTCTCGCACGGCGCCGACCTGGGCATCGCCCACGACGGCGACGCCGACCGTTGCCTGGCCGTGGACGCCGCCGGGCAGGTCGTCGACGGCGACCAGATCATGGCCGTGCTGGCCGTCGCGATGCACGACGACGGCGAGCTGACCCGCGACACGCTCGTGGCCACCGTGATGAGCAACCTGGGCCTGCACCTGGCCATGCGCGCCGCCGGGATCACCGTCACCACCACGGCCGTCGGGGACCGCTACGTCCTCGAAGAGCTCCGGGCCGGCGGGTACGCGCTCGGCGGGGAGCAGTCCGGGCACGTCGTGATCCCCGGCCACGCGAGGACCGGCGACGGCCTGCTGACCGCGTTGCGGATCATGTCGCGGATGGCGCGCACCGGGAAGCCGCTGGCCGAACTGGCCGGTGTCGTCGTCCCGCTGCCGCAGGTGCTGGTCAACGTGACCGTCACCGACAAGACGGCCGTCGCCGAGTCGCCCGCGGTCGCCGACGCGGTGGCCCGCGCCGCGGCCGAGCTGGGCGACACCGGGCGGGTGCTGCTGCGCCCGTCCGGCACCGAGCAGCTGGTCCGGGTGATGGTCGAGGCCCCGACCGCCGAGACGGCCGAGGCCGTGGCCGGGACGCTCGCCGAGGTCGTCGCGGGAGTCCGCTGACCGTCGTGACCCCTGCCGGTGGGCTCGTCGACGATCACCGAGACCGGGCAGGTCCGGCCACCCGTGGCCGCCTCCGCCCGATCCCGGCGATCACCGGGGCTCAGCCGTCACGATTGCGACCGGTCCTCTCCGATCGCGCCCGCGGAGGGCGGGTTCGGCGGATCCTGGTCGCCATGTCGGCGGAGCTGCATCTGGACCCGGACGGTCTGCGCCGCGCGGCCGTGACCGCGTGCCGTATCGCCGACGGCCTGGATCGGGCCGACCCCGGGACCTCCGCCGCGGGGCCGGCCGGCGTAGGGGTCGGGCACGTCGAGGAGCGTCTGCGCGAGTCCGTGCGACGCGCCCGCGACGAGCTGCTGGCGCTCGCCTCGGCGGCCTCCGCGGCCGCGGCGCGGGCGGACGAGACCGACCGGGCCGTCGCGGCGTCGTTGCGGGCGGCTGACCCCGGTGCCGCTGACTCCGGTGCAGTCGACTCCGGTGCTGTCGACCCCGGTGCGGGGGGCCGTTCGCCCGGCGCGGTCGCGGACCGCGGATGACCGACCCCGACCCGGTACCCGAGCAGCCGGGCCGCGCCGGCCTGCTGGATCAGGCCGTCGCGTGGAGACGCGTCGCCGAGGAGCTCGACGCTGCCGTCACCGGGACCTCGGCGCTGGCCGCCGGGGTCGCCGAGGCCTGGACCGACCGGGCGGGGCAGTCGTGGGCGCAGCGGCTCGAGCTGGTCGGGCGCGAGCTGGACCGTCAGGCCGGCGTCGCGGCGGACCTCGTCCGCGTCGTGACGGCGCTGGCCGACGGGGGCGGCGAGCCGGCCCGCCCACACGGCGGGGATCCGGCTCCGCCGCAGCCGGACATCACCGGGCCGATCGCCCCGGTCGCCGACGCCGTCCGCGCCGGGCCGGGCGCCGGTCGGGTCCCGCACGGTCCGACCACGGACGACACCGGCCCGTACTGGTCCCTGCCCGATCCGCGCCTGCTCGGCCCGCGCCTGGGCGGGACCGACGGTGGCCGCGCGAGCGAACGGCGCGGCGTCGTCGTGCCCACCCTGCCGGACCAGCCCGGCGGCTGACGCCCGCCGAGGGACGCGGCATGGCTGCGGAAGGAGTGCGCGACCGCCACAGCGC
>NZ_JADQDD010000223.1 GCF_019263595.1 Pseudonocardia sp. KRD291
GAGTGGCTCGCCGTCGCCGTCGCGGACCGCCGCCCGGGCCAGATCCACGGGCAGGTGCGGCTCGCCGCCGTCGCCGACCAGGGCCTCGCCGAGCACGCCGGCGCCGCGCTGCTCTCCGAGACCACCGAGGTCGAGTGGTCGGGCGGCGACGTCCGCGCCCGGCGGGTACGACGCCTCGGCGCGCTCGTGCTCGGCGAGCGCCGCGTCCCCGACCCGGACCGCGACGCCGTGCGCGCCGCGCTGCTCGAGGGCATCCGCACCGAGGGCACCGGGCTGCTGCACTGGACGGCCGGGTCCCGCTCGCTGCACGCGCGCCTGGACTTCCTGCACCGGGTGCTCGGCGACCCGTGGCCCGCCGTGGACGAGGAGTCGCTGCGCGCCGGCGCCGCCGACCCGGCCGGATGGCTCGCCGGGCCGCTGGCCTCGGCCCGCCGCCGCGCCGACCTGGCCCGGGTCGAGGCCGGGGCCGCGCTGCGCGCGCTCGTCGCCGCGCACGCCGGCGGGCTGGCCGGGCGGATCGACGAGCTGGCCCCGGAGCGGATCGAGGTCCCGACCGGGTCGAAGGTCGCGCTGGACTACTCCGGTGACGCTCCGGCGCTGCCGGTGCGCGTGCAGGAGGTGTTCGGCTGGACCGCCTCACCGGCCGTCGCGGGCGGGCGGGTGCCGGTCGTGCTGCACCTGCTCTCCCCCGCCGGACGACCGGCCGCGGTCACCGCGGACCTGGAGTCGTTCTGGGACAACGCCTACCCGCAGGTGCGGGCGGAGCTGCGCGGGCGCTACCCCAGGCACGCCTGGCCGGACGACCCGCGCGCGGCCACCCCGACCCGGCGGACCAAGCGCCGCAGCTAGGGAGTTACAGCCGGGTTCCTGCCGGCATGCCTAGCTCCTCAGGTCGGCGAAGACGACGACGTTGGACCGGTAGCTGCGGGCCTCGCCGTCGAACTCGCCGCCACAGGTGATCAGGCGCAGGCCGGCGTGGTCGAGGTCGCCGTAGACCTCGTCGGTCGGGAACACCGACTTCGGGTACTGGGTGACGCGGCGGACGTCGAACACCGCGGTGCCGCCGTCGGAACGCTCGACGCGGATCTCGGCGCCGGGGCGCACCGTCTCCAGTGCGGCGAACGCACCGGGCCGCCCGCGCCAGTTCACGTGCGCCGCCACGACGGCGGGGCCGAGCTCGCCGGGGGTGGGCCCGCCGGTGAACCAGCCGCTGGTCGGGCCGTCCGAGGGGACCTCCATGCTGCCGTCGGGCTGCAGGCCCAGCCCGATCATCGGGGCGTCGATCCCGGCCGAGGGGACCGTGATCCGGGTCGGTGCCGACTCCGGCAGGACCGCGGCCGCGGGTGGCTCGGCCACCGACCGGGCGGTCGCCGCCGATGCGGAGCGCAGGGCGTCGGTGGTCGGGGCGTCGGCCGGGTCGGCGACGACCACGATCGCGAGGCAGGCCACGGCCCCCAGCCCCGCCGCGCGCAGGGCGAGGCGCAGGCGTGGGGGACGTGGCCGGGCACTCACGTGGTCAGGACTGGCGGCGCGCGACCCGGCGGACGGCCACGACGCCGACACCGCCCGCGACGATCGCCCCCGCGACCAGCGGCAGCGGGTCGCTCCCGGTGCCGGAGACCGGGCCGTCACCGGCCTCGACGCCGCCGACCGGCTTGGCCGAGACCTGCTCGGTACTGCCCTCGTCGCCGCTGCTGCTCGATGTCGACCCGGACGCCGCGTACCCGTCGTAGTTCTCGCACGCCTCCTGGTCGTCGTCCTCGTCGAGGCGGTTCGGGTCGCTCGGGTCCGCGTCATAGGTGGCCTGGGCCTCGGCCTGGCTGGCGAAGTCGGCGCAGTTCTTGTCGTTCTGGGCGAACGCGACGCCGGCGAGGGGAAGGCCGAGCGCGGCGGCGAGCACGGCCGACGCGGCCAGGGTGCGGATGCGCATGGTGGTGTGTCCTTTCCAAGGACGAGAGCGGGGAGCCTCAGACCCTTAACGCCCGATTTGTGACGTCGGTTACGCACCGTTCCGAGATTTCTCGATCGGGTCGCACAAACGATCACCGGAACGGGTCCGGGCCGGGCCCGTCGCGACGGAGCGTGGGAGCCTCACTCCTCAAGACGTCCGGTATGGGCAGTGGTTCCCTTCTCGGTGGAGTAACCGGTTCGTCCGTTCGGCCGGTTCCCGGGTAAGGGTTGAGCCGTGCCGACGTCGCGACGGAGGCTGGTCCCATGAGCACCGCCGCGCCCACCGCCGCCGATCCCCTCGACCTCCCGACCATCGACGACGTGCGCGCCGCCGCCGGCCGGATCCGTGAGGCCGCGCACCGCACACCGGTGCTGACCTCCCGACTGGTCGACGCCGAGGTCGGTGCGCAGGTGTTCGTGAAGGCGGAGAACCTGCAGCGTTCGGGCAGCTTCAAGTTCCGCGGTGCGTTCCACACGCTGTCCCGGCTCCCCGACGCGCAGCGGGCTGCCGGGGTGGTCGCGTTCTCCTCCGGCAACCACGCCCAGGCCGTCGCGCTGGCCGCGTCGATCCTGCACGTGCCGGCCACCATCGTGATGCCCACCGACGCGCCCGCGGCCAAGCTGGCCGCGACCCGCGGCTACGGCGCCGAGGTCGTCGCCTACGACCGCTACACCGAGGACCGCGAGGCGATCGCGACCCGGCTCTCCCGCGACCGCGGCCTGACCCTGGTCCCGCCCTACGACCACCCCGACGTCATCGCCGGGCAGGGGACCGCGGTGCTGGAGCTGCTGGAGGACACCGGCCCGCTGGACGCGCTGTTCGTCTGCCTGGGCGGGGGCGGGCTGCTGTCGGGCTCGCTGCTCTCGGCGCAGGCCCTGGCGCCGGACTGCGCCGTCTACGGCGTCGAGCCGCGCGCAGGCGACGACGGGCTGCAGTCGCTGCGCGCCGGGCGGATCGTGCGGATCGAGACCCCGCGCACGCTCGCCGACGGCGCCGCCACCCCGTACCTGGGCACCCGCACGTTCCCGATCATCCGCGACCTGGTCACCGACATCGTCACCGTCGACGACGACGAGCTGGTCACCGCGATGCGCATGTTCGCGTCCCGGATGAAGATCGTGACCGAGCCGACCGGCTGCCTGGCCTTCGCCGGGATGCGCGCCGCCGTCGCCGCCGACCCGCAGCGTTTCGCCGGGGCCCGGATCGGCGTCACGATCTCCGGCGGCAACATCGACCTGGACCGGTTCGCCGCGCTGGTCGGCTGAGCGCGTCGCCCGGCCGCCGGGCCGACGTCGCCGTCACCCGCTGCCCATCGTCTGCGGCAGCCACAGCACGATCTCCGGGACGAACGTGAACAGCAGCACCAACGCCAGCATCGCCCCCACGAACGGCAGGACACCGCGGAACACCTGCTCGGTGGGCATCCCGGTGGCCCGGGCGACGATGAACACGTTGAGTCCCAGCGGCGGCGAGACCAGGCCGATCTCGGCCAACAGCACCACCATCACGCCGAACCACACCGGGTCGTAGCCGAGCTGCTCGACGACCGGGAGCACGACCGGGACGGTGAGCGCGAGGATCGCCATCTGGTCCATGAACGCACCCAGCACGAGGTAGAACACCGCGATCCCGAGGAAGATCACCACCGGCGCGGCCGGGATCGCGGCGACGGCGTCGACGACGGTGGTGGTCACCCGGGACAGCGTCAGCACGTAACCGAACACGTGCGCCGACGCGATGATCAGCAGGATCATCGCGGTGGAGCCGAGGGTGTCGAGCAGCGAGGCGCGGATGCGGGCGCGGTCCAGCCCGTCGCGCCGTGCCAGCCCGATCACCAGCGCCCCCGCGACGCCGAGCGCCGCGGCCTCGGTCGGGGTGGCGACGCCGAGGTAGATACTGCCGGTGACCAGCGCGAACAGCACCGCGACCGGCCCGACGGTGGTCAACGTGGCGACCTTCGTGCGCAGCGAGCTCGCCTCCCCGGGCGGCGCCAGCTCGGGACGGCGGCGCACCAGGACCAGCGTGGTGATCACCAGTGCGACCACCACGAGGGCGCCCGGCACGAACCCGGCGATCAGGACCTGCCCGACGCTCTCCTCCGCCAGCACGGCGTAGAACACGAGGATGATGCTCGGCGGCACCATCGCGGCCAGCGTGCCGACGACGGCCACCAGCCCGCCGGCGAGGCGCCGGTCGTAGCCGCGCCGGGTCATCTCCGGGACCGCGGTGGAGGCCAGCGTCGCCGCGGCCGCGGTGCTGGACCCGGAGATCGCCGCGAACACCGCCCCGGACAGGGTCGTGGCGACGCCGAGCCCGGCCGGGGCGCGACCGACCCACGTGCGCGCGGCGTCGAACAGGTCCCCGGCGACACCGCTGCGCAGCACGAGCTGGGCCATCAGGACGAACAGCGGGATCGACGACAGCGAGTAGGCCGTGGCGTAGGTCTGCGGCGCGGTCTCCATCACCCCGAGCACGGCCGGCAACCCGCCGTACACGAACAGCCCGGCGATCCCGGCCAGACCGATCGCGAACCCGACCGGGACCCGGATCAGCAGCAGTACCAGCAGCAGCGCCACGGTGAGCAGGGCGAGCATCAGCGCACCCCGCCGTGCGCGGTCCCGGGATCGACCCCGTGATCGACCCCGTGATCGACCCCCGGGCCCGGGACACCGCCGCGCACCTCGGGCGGGAGCTCGTCCACGCCGTCGTCGACGAGCGGGTCGCGCACCGTCCGGGAGAGCGCGACCAGCAGGCGCACCAGCAGCACCAGCGCACCGATCGGGACCATCACCGCCGAGGTCCACACCGGCCAGGACAGCTCCGCGCCACCGGGCGGCGGGATGTCCCCGCCGGTGGCCGCCGACCAGGTCAGCGCCAACCCGCCCCAGGCCAGCGCGGCGACGAAGAACGGTGCCAGCAGGGCCCCGAGCAGGGCGCACACCCGCCGGCCCGTCTCCGGCAACGAGCGGTAGACGACGTCGATCCGCACGTGCGCCCCGGTCCGGACGGTCCACGGCAGGGCCAGGAAGAAGATCGCGGTCATCAGGTAGTCGGTGATGAACGCCAGCGACCAGGACAGCGGGGTGGCGAACACGTAGCGCAGCACCACGCCCAGCACCATCAGCGCGGCGAGCGCGGCCAGCGCGAGCGCGGCCACCCCCGCCAGGACGTCCTCGACCCGGCTCAGCCCGCGCTCGAACCGCCCGGGGCTCACGGCCCGCCCGCCGTCCGGGCCCGCTTGCTGCGTTCCAGCTCGTCCAGCACGGCCCGGCCGGGCAGGCCGAGTGCCTCCATGTCCTCGACCCACTGCCCGCGCACCGGGGCCAGCGCCGCGTCCCAGACCCGTCGCTCGTCGGGCGTGAGCCGGTGGAACCGCACGCCGCCCTCGGCGAGGGTGGCCCGCGCGGCCGCGGTGCGCTGGTCGAGGACGGCGCACAGGTGCCGGGTCGTCTCCCGGCCCGCCGTGGCCAGGGCCGCGCGCAGGTCGGGTGGCAAGCCGGCCCAGCGTGGCTCGGCGATCGCGTAGGTGATGGTGAAGCTGCCCAGCTGGGCGCCCTCGGTGACGTTGGTGGCCGCCTCGTCGAGCCGGTAGGGCAGGGCGCTGAGCGGCCCGAGCACGGTCCCGTCCACCGTGCCGCGCGAGATCGCCTCGTACATCTCGGTGGCCGGCATGGCCACCGGGGTGGAGCCCAGCGCGGAGACGGTGAGGTCGATCGTCCCGCCGGCCGAGCGCAGCTGCAGCCCACCGACGTCCCCGGGCAGGGCGACCTCCCGCCCGCTCCCGGTGAACACCTCGTATCCCGGCACGACTCCGACCAGCAGCGGGTGCAGCCCGTCCGGCGCGAAGTCGGTGCGGGTCAGGATGCCGTTCTCGCCGAGCAGGGGCTCCAGGGCCGACGCTCCGCTGCAGGCGTCCGGGCTCATCCCGGGCAGGTCGGCGACGCCGGAGAGCGGCAGCTGCGACGACACGTACCCCGGAGAGATCATCGCGACGTCCACCAGGCCGGCCCGGGTCAGCGCGTTGAAGTCCTGCGGCGCACCGAGCTGTTCGGACGGGTAGTAGTCGAACCTGAGCCGGCCCCCGGAGAGCTCACCCGCCCGCCGCACGAAGTACCGGGCGCCCTCCCGGGAGATGGGGTGGCTGTCGGGGAACGAGTCCGCCAGCACGAGCGTGACGGTCTCACCGGGCGCGGTGGCCCGGTCGGTGCCGGTGCCCGGCCCGCCTGCGCTGCAACCGGTCAGCACGAGCGCGACGACGGCACACAGCGCGCTGACGATGCGGACCATCGGCAGAGTGTGCCCGGACCGACCCCTCCGCCGGAAGCATGGTGATCGAGTTTCCTGTTCCCGGACCGGTCACCCGGGCGGCTCAGCGGCGGTCGTGGCGCAGCGCGTCCTCGGCGATGACGGCCTCGCCCGGCAGGCCCGGGACCTCCCCGACGGCGGCCTCGGCGTCGGCCCGCTCGTGCGACGGCCCGGGCTGCCCGGACTCGGCGTCGGCCTCGGTGAGCGGCCGGTGGATCGTCGTCAGCAGCGCGATCCCGGCCACCACGACGACGGCCGCGATCACGAACGGCACGGTCGCGCCGAACGACGCGGCCAGCAGGCCGGCCGCGAACGGGGCGAGCCCGCCGCCGATGAACCGGACGAACCCGTAGGTCGCCGCCGCGGTCGGGCGCTCCACCGGTGCGATGCTCATGACCGCGGTGGTGACCAGCGTGTTGTTCAGCCCGACCGCGATCCCGGACAGGATCACCGCGACGATCACGACGGTCGGGTCGGTGTCGAAGATGCCGATCACGGCCAGCAGCACCGCAATCCCGCCGAGCGCGCCGTAGAGCGTCGCGGGCGTGCCGAAGCGGTCCTTGAGCCACGGCGCGCCGAACACGGCGAAGATCGCGACCAGGATGCCCCAGCCGAAGAACACCCCGCCCAGCGCGATCGGGTTCAGCCCGCCCATCAGGAACGGCGCGTAGCCGAGCAGGGTGAAGAAGCCCCAGTTGTAGAGCAGCCCGACGACGCTGGTGGTCGCCAGCGCACGGTGGCGCAGCGCGGTCAGCGGTTCGGACAGCCGCGCCTTCCGTTCCGGTGCCGGCGTGTTCGGCAGCAGCACGACGGTCGCGACGAGCGCGACCAGCATCAGCACCGACACCCCGAAGAACGGGCCGCGCCAGCTCACGTTGCCCAGCAGGCCCCCGACCAGCGGGCCGGTCGCGATACCGAGGCCGAGCGCGGTCTCGTAGAGCACGATCGCCCCGGCGAACCCGCCGCTGGCCGAGCCGACGATCACCGCCAGCGAGGTCGCGATGAACAGCGCGTTGCCCAGCCCCCAGCCGGCCCGGAACGCGACGATCCCCCAGATCCCGGACGCCGCCCCGGCCAGCGCCGCGAACACCACGATCAGCGCCAGCCCGGCGATCAGCGTCTTCTTGGCACCGATCCGGGACGAGACCCAGCCGGTCACCAGCATCGCGACCGCGGTCACCACCAGGTAGCTGGTGAACAGCAGCTCGACCTCGGCGTGGCTCGCGCCGAGCTGCCCGGACAGCGACGGCAGGATCGGGTCCACCAGACCGATCCCCATGAACGAGATCACGCAGGCGAACGCGACCGCCCACACGGCCTTCGGCTGCCGGAACGGGCTCGGTGCCGGCCCGTGGGCGTGACTGCTACTCATCGTCGTCCCCCTCGTCGTTCGTCGCCTCTGTCGTGCTCAGTGCGTCCAGGGCCGGCGTCGCGCCGAACAGGGCGGCCCGGTCGTCGTCGGTGAGCTCGCGGACCCGCCGCGCCAGCAGGCGGGCGCGCTCGTCGTGCACCGAGTCCAGGTACTCCCGGCCCGCGTCGGTGACCGCGACCAGCGTCGCCCGGCCGTCGTCCGGGTCGCGGCTGCGCTCGACCAGGCCGGCGGCGGCCAGGCGACCGATCAGCCCGGTCATCCCCGGCTGGCTCACGTGCTCGGCGTCGGCCAGCTCGGTGATCCGACGGGGCCCGGTGCGGGCCAGCGCGTCCATCGTCGTGAAACCGGAGGCGCCCCAGCGCAGCGGCGGCATCGCGCGGCGCAACGCGTGGTTCAGCCGGTCGACGGCCAGCGCGAACGCCATCACATCGTCCGCGTCCCTGCTCGCGTCCCGCGGGTTGTCGAACGCCACCGTGTTGCTCACCGGGAAATTACATCAGCTAGTTATATAAGCTAGCAATGTGGATGTGGATGATCGTGGTCACCCCCGCCGGCGACGTGGCCGGTCGAACGCGACGCCGCCGCGGCGCCGTAGGCTCGTCCGGTGATCCGTGACCGCGTCCGGCGGGGCCTGCAGCGTCCGGGCACCGCGGATCTGGGCCACCACCGTCGTCCCGTGCGGGCGGCGGGCGAGGCCGAGGAGCGCTTCCGCCGGCTCACCGACGCCGAGCTGGCGGACGCGGCCCGGAGCTCCGCCCCGGCGATGACCGGACGTCGCAGCGGCGAGGCGCGCACGGAGTTCTGCGCCGCCGCCCGGGAGTCCGTGCGGCGCACCTGCGGGGTCCGGCTGTTCGACGAGCAGCTCTACGGCGTGCTCGGCCTGCTCGACGGGCTGGTCGTGCAGATGGCGACCGGCGAGGGCAAGACGCTGTGCGGCGCGGTCGCCGCGGCCGGGTTCGCCCTGCAGGACCGGCACGTGCACGTGCTGTCGGTGAACGACTACCTGGCGCGCCGCGACCGCACCTGGACCGCGCCGCTGACCGATCTGTGGGGCGTGTCCGGGGACTGGATCGAGCAGTCGCACCCCGCGGAGCGTCGCCGCAGCGCCTACGCGACCTCGGTCGTGTTCGGCTCCGCGACCGAGATCGGGTTCGACGTGCTGCGCGACCGGCTGGTCCGCGACGTCGCCGACCGGGTCCTCCCGCGCCCGGACGTCGCGATCATCGACGAGGTCGACTCGGTGCTGATCGACCAGGCCCGGGTCCCGCTGGTGCTGGCCGGCAGCGCGACCGGGACGGCCTTCGACCGGGCGCTGACCGACCTGGTCACGACCCTGCGCCTGGGCACCGACGTGCGCACCGACGCCGAGCAGCGCAACGTCGAGCTCACCGACCGCGGCGTGAACCGGGTCGAGGCCGCGCTCGGCGGGATCGACCTCTACACCGAGGAGCACGCCCCGACGCTGGCCGCGGTGCACGTCGCGTTGCACGCGGAGTTCCTGCTGTCCCGCGACGTCGACTACATCGTCCGGGACCGGGCCGTCGAGCTCGTCGACCCCACCCGCGGGCGGGTGGCGATGCGCCAGCGCTGGCCGGACGGGATCCAGGCCGCGGTCGAGGCCAAGGAGGGGCTGGCGGCCAGCGCCACCGGTGAGGTGCTCGACCAGACCACGGTCGGCGGCCTCGTCGAGCGCTACGGCACGGTCGCCGGGATGACCGGTACCGCGGTCGCGGTCGCCGAGGAGCTGCGCGAGTTCCACGCCCTCGAGGTCGCCGTGGTCGCTCCGCACCGGCCGTGCGTGCGCGACGACCTGCCGGACCGCTTCTCCGACACCGGCGCGCAGCGCCGCGACGCCGTCGTCGCCCGGATCCTGCAGGTGCACGAGGGCGGGCGCCCGGTGCTGGTCGGCACGCCCGACGTCGCCGCGTCGGAGGATCTCGCCGCGGCGCTGCGCGGGCACGGGGTGGACGTGGCCGTGCTCAACGCCCGTAACGACGGCGACGAGGCCGCGGTCGTCGCCCGCGCCGGGGAGCCGGGCCGGGTCACCGTCTCCACCCAGATGGCCGGGCGCGGCACCGACATCCGGCTCGGCGGCGTGGACGGCACCGGCCCGGCGCACGAGCAGGTCGTCGCCGACGGCGGGCTCCACGTCCTGGGCTACGGGCGCCACACCAGCAGTCGGCTCGACGACCAGCTGCGCGGGCGCGCCGGGCGCCAGGGCGACCCGGGCAGCAGCGAGTTCTTCGTCGCTCTCGACGACGACGTCCTCACGCGGTTCGGCGACGGGAGACCGAGAGCAGCGGACGCGGAACGAGCATCGGCACCGGTGTCGGCGCACGACCCGCAGGCCGGGCTCGTGGTGGACCGCGCGCAGCGCGTCGCGCAGGCCGACGAGCTGCAGGTGCACCGCACCACCTGGAACTACCACCACCTGCTCGACCAGCAGCGCGACCGGCTCCTGGAGCACCGCGAGCAGGTTCTGACGACCGCGCTCGCCGCGGACGACCTCGCCGAGCGGTACCCCGGGCAGCACGCGGCGCTGGTCGCCGCGCACGGCGCCGACGCGGTCACCCGCGCCGCCCGGCTGATCCGGCTGCACCACCTGGACCGGCGCTGGAGCGAGCACCTGGCCGTCGTCGCCGAGCTGCGCGAGGGGATCCACCTGCGCGGGCTCTCCCGCGGGATGACTGGGCTGTCCCCGCTCGACGAGTTCCACCAGGACGCGATGCACGCGCTGAGGACGCTCACCACCGACGTCGACCGCGACACCGGGGACGCCTTCGCCGCCCTGGACCCGGACGGCCCGCTGGAACCGGACGCGGTGGTGCCCGAGCCGTCGACGACCTGGACCTACCTGGCCACCGACACCCCGTACGGCTCGGACGCCGAACGCGCGCTCAGCGGGCTGGTGCGGGTGGTGACCGGCCGCGACGGCGGGCGCGGTCCCGGCTGGTCCGCGGCCCGGATCGTGCTGGGCCTGGCC
>NZ_JADQDD010000224.1 GCF_019263595.1 Pseudonocardia sp. KRD291
GTTCGTCGCGATCCAGGCGCTGGCCGCGATCCTGTTCGGCGCGACGTTCCGGTCGTTCCCGGCGCCGTTCGACCTGACCGGCTTCACCGTCGGCGGGGTGAACATCGCCTTCACCCCGTTCTCGATCTTCGTGATCGGCTCGGTGCTCGTCGTGATGCTCGCCCTGGTGGCGCTGTTCCGGTTCACCGACGTGGGGTTGCGGATGCGGGCCGCGGCGTTCGACCAGGAGGTCTCCCGGCTGCTCGGGGTCCCGGTCGGGCGCCTGCTGACCCTGGGCTGGGCGCTGGCCGCCGTCGTCGGCTCGCTGGCCGGCCTGTTGATCGCAGGCGGCAGCCTGGTCTACCCGGCCTACATGGACTCGGTGATCGTCTACGGGTTCGTGGCGGCGGTGCTCGGCGGGCTGGACTCGCCGGGCGGCGCCGTCGTCGGCGGGCTGGTGATCGGGCTCGCGCTGAGCTACGTCAGCGGCTACCTCGGCAGCGAGCTGGTGGCGCTCGCCGCGCTGGCGATCCTGATCGCGGTGCTGCTGGCCAGACCGCAGGGCCTGTTCGCCCGGGCCGCGGCACGGCGCGTCTGATGGCCGCCCCGGTGCACGACCGGACCGACGCCGACCCGGCACCCGCGCGCAGCCGGCTCGACATGCTGCGGCGGCGGTTGCCCCGCTCGACGTTCGGCCGGCACGCGCTGCTGGTACTGCTCGGCGCCCTGGCGGTGGTGCTGGTCCTGGAGACGACCAGCCCGTTCCGCAACTCGCAGTTCGCGACGCTGTCCTACTACGCGATCGCCGCCGCCGGGCTGACCGTGCTGACCGGGCTGAACGGGCAGATCTCGCTCGGCCACGGCGCGCTGATGGCCGTCGGCGCCTACACCACGGGCCTGCTGCTCGGCTCGGACGGCGGACCGCCGCTGGTCGTCGTCATGGTCGCGGCGGCCGCGGTGACGGCGGTGGTCGGCGTCGTCGTCGGCGCCGCGGCGTCCCGGCTGCACGGGCCCTACCTGGCCGGGGCGACGCTCGCGTTCGCGATCGCGGTGCCCGGCCTGGCCATCTACTTCGACGGCGTGCTCGGCGGCGAGCAGGGCATGCAGATCGACTCGCCGCAGGCCCCGGGCTGGTTCGGCGACGCGATCTACTTCCTGTCCGCCAACGAGATGTCCAGCGCCAAGTACCTGGCCTACGTGGGGTGGGCGGCCGTGCTGGTGGTGCTGCTGCTGCTGGCCAACCTCGCCGCGAGCCGCGTCGGACGGGTCTGGCGGGCGGTCCGCGACGACGAGGTCGCGGCCGAGCTGGCCGGCATCCGCCCCGGCCCGGTGCGGGTGCTGGCGTTCACCGTCAGCGCGGCCTGCGCCGGCCTGGCCGGGTCGGTGCTCGGGATCGTCGTGCGGCTGGCCGCGCCCAGCGGGTTCACCATCGTGCTCTCGCTCGGGCTGCTCACCGCCGTCGTCGTGGGCGGGCTCGGCAGCCTCCCGGGGGCGTTGCTGGGCGGGGCGCTGCTGGTGTTCCTGCCCCCGGCGGTCACCAACCTGGGCACGGCCGCGGGGCTGGACAGCGTGGCGGCCGCGCAGCTCGCCCCGTTCGTCTATGGCGTGGTGCTCGTGCTGGTGGTGCTGCTCGCCCCGACCGGCGTCGCGGGAATCGTGCGCAGGCTGTGGCACTCGATGGGTCGTTTCGGAACAGGGAACTCGACGAGGAGGTCTCGATGAACAGGTTCGGACGGACAGGGGTCGCCCGGGGACGCCCCGGCCGCGGCGGCAGGGCGGCGGTGACCGCGATGGTCGCCGTGGCCGCGCTGCTGCTCTCCGCGTGCGGCGCCGGCGGACGGCCGTCCGGGGGAGAGGGCGGCGCCCAGCCGGGGATCACCCCGCAGAGCATCAAGGTCGGCGCGCACTTCCCGCTGACCGGGGTCGCGTCGCCGGGCTACAGCGAGATCCCCACCGGGACCAAGGCCTACTTCGACTACGTCAACGCCAACGGCGGGGTGAACGGGCGACAGATCGAGTACGTCTTCCGCGACGACGCCTACAACCCCACCCAGACCAGCCAGGTCGTCAACGAGCTGGTGCTGCAGGACCAGGTGTTCGCGATGCTGGGCGGGCTCGGGACCCCGACCCACTCCGCGGTACTGGACTACCTCAACAGCGAGGGCGTGCCGGACCTGTTCGTGTCCTCGGGTTCGCTGCTGTGGAACCAGCCCGACAAGTACCGCCAGACGTTCGGCTGGCAGCCCGACTACGAGGTCGAGGCCAAGATCCTGAGCCAGTACATCGCGCAGAAGTTCCCGCAGGCCAAGGTCGGGCTGTTCCTGCAGGACGACGACCTGGGCCGGGACGCCGAGATCGGCGCACGCCGCTACCTCGGCCGCCAGATCGTCTCCGCACAGCGCTACACGCCGGGCAACACCGACGTCGCGCCGCAGATCGCCGCCCTGCAGGCGGCCGGCGCCGACCTGGTGATCGGGTTCAACGTGCCGTCGTACACGGCGCTGTCGCAGCTGCAGTCGCTGCGGCTCAACTACAAGCCGCAGTGGGCCTACAGCAACATCGGCTCGGACCCGGCTCTGGTCGGGTCGCTGCTCTCGCGGTTCTCCGAGGGCACGGTGACCGACGCCGGCCTGCTCGACGGCGTCATCACCACCGAGTACCTGCCCAGCGTCGACACCACCGACAACCCGTGGACCCAGCTGTTCTCCAAGGTCTGGCAGCAGCACGGCGACGGCGCGGAGCTGACCAACTTCCGGATCTACGGCATGTCCGAGGCCTACGCGTTCGTGCAGGCGTTGCAGGCCGCCGGGCCGCAACCGACGCGGGAGGGGCTGGTCTCCGCCGTCGAACGCGTCGGCACGCAGCTCGAGGGCCCGTGGCTGGCCCCCTACCGGTACTCGGCACAGAGTCACGCCGGGATCAGCGGGGTGAAGGTGAGCCGGATCGCCGGCGCGGGCACCCAGGACCTGACGCCGGTCCAGGTGACCGACAACGGGGACGCGCCGATCACGCCGTACCCGGGCCCGGCGAACACACCGCCACCGAACGGGATCCCCGTGCCACCGGCGGGCTGAGCGAGACTGGCCGGTGTGCACTACCGCCACGCTCCGGCCGCGCACTTCGCGGACCTCGACGCCGTGCTGGCCTCGGCCCCGGGACGGCCGTCGCTGCCGGTGCGGCTGACGCTGGAGCTGTTCGGCCGGTGCCGGGACCACCTGGGTGGTCCCGGGCCGGTCGTGGTCTGGGACCCGTGTTGCGGGACCGCGCAGCTGCTCACCACGCTCGGCCTGCTGCGCCGCGACGAGGTGGCCGGGCTCGTCGGCAGTGACGCCGACCCGGAGCCGCTGGAGCTCGCCGGGCGGAACCTGGCCCTGCTCGGGCCCGGCGGCCTGCGGGCCCGAGCCGCCGAGCTCGACGCGCTCGCCGGGCGGCACGACAAGCCCGGCTACCGTGACGCCGCCGCGGCCGCCCGCCGGCTGGACCGGCCGGTCACCGGGCCGCCGACGCCCGGGCCGCCGACGCCCGGGCTGCCGACGGAGGTCGGTGTCGCCGACGCGCTGGACCCGGCCGCGACCGGTGCGATCGTCGCCCGGCACCGCCCGCGGATCGTGCTGGCCGACGTGCCGTACGGCCGGCAGACGCGGTGGGCGGGCCCGGCGGCACCCGCCGCGGACGAGACCGGCCTCGTCGCGGCGCTGGCCCGGGCACTGGACCCGGATGCGGTGATCGCCGTCGTGGCCCGGGCGCGGAAGGTGGTCCTGCCCGCGGGCGTCTCGGCGCTGGAGCGCGTGCGCGCCGGGCACCGGGCGGCCGCGATCGTCCGCGCAGGCGACGTGCCCTGAGCCCTGTTTCCTGAGCCCTGACCCCTGGCCGCCCGTCGGCACCCGCACGGAGCAACGGTGCCCGCGCCCGCGCGTAGGCTCCGGCGCACCTCGCAGGACCCCGGCCGTGCACCGACGGAGGCAGAGAAGTGAACGACGCACCACAGGATCCGGCCCCGCCCGAGGGGGCCGGGCAGACCGCCGCCGGCCGGCGGTCCGGACGCCGGGCCCTGCTCGGCGCCATGTTCCTGATGGCCACGAGCGCGATCGGGCCCGGCTTCATCACCCAGACCACGACGTTCACCGCACGGCTGGGCGCGGCGTTCGCGTTCGCGGTGCTGGTCTCGATCCTGGTCGACGTCGCGGTGCAGCTCAACGTCTGGCGGGTGATCGGGGTGTCCCGGCTGCGCGCCCACGAGCTGGGCAACAAGGTCGCGCCCGGCGTCGGGTGGGTGCTCACCGTGCTGGTGGTCGCCGGCGGGCTGGTGTTCAACATCGCCAACGTCGGTGGGTCCGGCCTCGGCCTGAACGCGATGGTCGGGCTGGACCCGACGATCGGCGGGGCGCTCTCGGCGCTCGTCGCGATCGCGGTGTTCTCGATCCGCAGGGCCGGGGCGGCCCTGGACCGGATCGTCGTCGTGCTGGGCGCGGTCATGATCCTGATGACGGCCTACGTCGCGATCGTGTCCGACCCGCCGGTCGGCGCCGCGCTGCGCAACGCGGTGCTCCCGGACCAGGTGGACGTCCTCGTCATCACGACGCTGATCGGCGGCACCGTCGGCGGCTACATCACCTACGCCGGCGCGCACCGGATGCTGGACTCCGGCATGACCGGCCCGGAGAACGTCGGCCACGTCTCGCGCAGCTCGGTCCAGGGCATCCTGGTCACCGCCGTGATGCGGGTGCTGCTGTTCCTGGCCGTGCTCGGCGTCGTCGGCTCCGGGGTCGACCTGGCCACCGCCAACCCGACCGCGACGGCGTTCGAGGCCGCCGCGGGCCAGGTCGGCCTGCGGATGTTCGGGGTGATCCTGTGGGCGGCCGCGATCACCTCGGTGATCGGTGCGGCGTACACGTCGGTGTCGTTCCTGACCTCGGAGGCGACCTCCCCGCGCCGGCGCAACCTGCTCACGATCGGCTTCATCGTCGTCAGCACCGCGGCGTACCTGCTGCTCGGGACGACACCGGTCACGCTGCTGGTGTTCGCCGGGGCGTTCAACGGGCTGATCCTGCCGATCGGGTTCACGGTCGTGCTCTGGGTGGCCTGGCGGCGCCGGGACCTGCTCGGCGGCTACCGCTACCCGAGGTGGCTGCTGGCCGTCGGGGTGCTGGCCTGGCTGCTCACCCTCTATCTCGGGTGGCAGTCGGTGGCCGGCCTGGGCAGCCTGTAGCCATGGCCGTCCTGGATCTCAACGCCGACCTCGGCGAGTCCTTCGGGCAGTGGGTGCTCGGCGACGACGAGGCGATGCTGGGCCTGGTCACGTCCGCGAACGTGGCGTGCGGGTTCCACGCCGGCGACCCGTCGACGCTGCGCCGCTCGACCGCGCACGCCGCGCGCGAGGGCGTCGCCGTCGGGGCCCAGGTGTCCTACCCGGACCTGCGCGGGTTCGGCCGCCGCTTCGTCGACGTCGAGCCGGCCGCGCTCACCGACGACGTGCTCTACCAGCTGGGCGCGCTGGAGGCGATGTGCCGGGTGGCCGGCAGCCGGGTGCGCTACGTGAAGCCGCACGGCGCGCTCTACAACGCCACCCGCACGCACACCGCGCAGGCCCGGGCAGTCGCCGAGGCGGTCCGCGCCTACGACCCGTCGCTGCCGGTGCTCGGCCTGCCCGGATCGGAGCTGCTGCGCGCCGCCGAGGCGGCGGGGCTGCGCGCGGTGCCGGAGTTCTTCGTCGACCGCGGCTACACCGCCGAGGGCGCGCTGGTCCCGCGCCGCGAACCGGGCGCCCTGCTCGAGGACGCGCGGGAGGCGTCCGACCGCCTGGTCCGGATGCTCGACGAGGGCGTGGTGCGCGCCGTCGACGGCACCGACGTCGCGGTGCGGGCGGAGTCGGCCTGCGTGCACGGCGACTCCCCCGGCGCGGTCGCCATGGCCACCGCCGTCCGGGAGGGCCTGACCCGCGCCGGGGTGACCCTGGCGCCGTTCACCGGCCCTGCGACCCGAGCGGGCACGTGAGATGACCTCCATTGCTCTCCGAGCACGGCGGAGAGCAACCAGGGTCATCTCACCCCGGTGGACGGCCGCTACCTGCAGTTCGATGCCACGGAGACCGTCCGCCACGCCAGGGCGATCAGCCAGGCCGTGTTCACCACCAGCCACGCGCGTTGCCAGAGCCCGTTCGCCTCACCTCCGGTGCTCAGCAACAACACCACCGACACCGGCGCCGCCACGAGGCTGACCAGCGCGAACATCTTGTCGGCGGCACGACGGGAAACCGCCACGAGCAGCATGGCGACGACCAGCGCCGCCTCGTAGGCCGCCACCGCGTACCCGTGCACCGCCGACTGCGCGTCGCCGATCCGGTTCCCCGGCGTGAACGAGCACCCGGCCGCGTCCAGCGGGCACCCGACCCGGAACGCCGCGATCGTCAGCCCGGCGAGGCCGGCCAGCGCCAGCGGCACCGCGAGCCCGCCGCGGCACACCCACGCCGTCGCCAGATGCGCCAGGCCCAGCACCGCGATGGCGGCGATCCCGAGCACCGCCACCGACGAGCCGCGCCCGGCCAGGCTGGACACGTAGTCCTGCGCGACCGTGTACCCCGGGACGAGGGCGCCCGCGGTCAGGCTGAGGGCCCAGAACAGCGCGACCGCGACCGTCGGGAGGGCGGGCCTCGTCACTCCCGGGTGGCAAGATCGGCGTGCTCGGTCCGCAGCTCGCGCTTGAGGATCTTTCCGCTGGGGTTCTTCGGCAGCGACTCGGCGAACACGACGTACTTGGGCCGCTTGTAGCCGGCCAGGCGCTCCCGGGAGTGCGCGTGCACCGCGTCCAGGCTCAGCGTGACGCCCTCGCGCGGCACCACGACCGCCGTCACCGCCTCGATCCAGTGCGGGTGGCTGATCCCGAACACGGCCACCTCGGCGACGCCGTCGAGCAGGTAGAGGGCCTCCTCGACCTCCCGGCTGGCCACGTTCTCGCCGCCAGTCTTGATCATGTCCTTCTTCCGGTCGACGACCGAGAGGTGGCCCTCCTCGGTCAGGATCCCCAGGTCACCGGAATGGAACCAGCCGCCGGCGAACGACGCCGCGGTCTTCTCCTCGTCGTTGTAGTAGCCCAGGGCGGCGTGCGGGCTGCGGTGCACGATCTCGCCGACCTCGCCGGCCGGGACCGGGTTGCCCGCGTCGTCGACGACGCGGGTCTCGCAGTTCAGCGACGCGCGCCCGGCGGACCCGGCGTACTCGAGCTGCTCGTGCGGGCGCAGGATCGTGGCCAGCGGCGACATCTCGGTCTGGCCGTAGAAGTTCCAGAACGCCACGTCCGGCAGCCGCCGGGAGAGCTCCTGGAGTACCTCGACCGGCATCGCGGCCGCGCCGTAGTAGCCCTTGCGCAGGCTGGACAGGTCGCGTGTGTCGAAGTCGGGGTGGCGCAGCAGCGAGATCCACACCGTCGGCGGGCAGAACAGCTTGGTCGCCCTCTCCCGCTCGATCGTAGCCAGCAGCATCGCCGGGTCCGGGCCGGGCAGGATGATGCTGGTCGCGCCCAGGTAGACGTCGACGGAGAAGAAGCAGTCCATCTGCGCGCAGTGGTACATCGGCAGCGAGTGGATCTCGACGTCGTCGCGCTCCATGCCGCCGTCGACGATGCAGGACACGTACTGCGCGATCAGCGAGCGCGACGGCAGCATCACGCCCTTGGGCCGGGATTCGGTGCCGGAGGTGTACATCAGCCGCAACGGGTCGTCGTCGCCGACGACGACGTCCGGCGCACCGGGATCCCCGTCCCCGTCGATCCAGGTGTCGACGTCGGTCCAGCCGTCCGCGACCGGCGTCCCGGCGAGGGAGATCCAGCCGCGGACCGGGGCCTCGACCCCGGCGATCTCCAACGCCTTCTGCGCGGTGGGAGCCAGCGCGTCCTCGGTGACCATCGCCGTCGAGCCGGAGTGGCCCAGGATGAACGCGATCTCCTCCGCGCCGAGCATGAAGTTCACCGGCACCAGCACCACGCCCAGGCGCGCCGTCGCGAACGCCAGCACCGCGAACTGCCAGCTGTTGTGCGACAGCAGCGCCAGCCGTTCCCCCCGGGTCAGGCCCTGCCCGGCGAGGGAGTGCGCGCACCGGTTCACCGCGGCGTCGAACTCCGCGAACGTGACGCGCCGGTCGCCGGCGACGATCGCGAGCTTGTCCGGGTAGCGGCGGGCCGTCCGGTGCAGCAGGTCACCGAGCGAGTGCTGACGGGCGCGGGCGATCGCGGTGTCCGTCTCCGGGGTGAAGGTCGAGAACGCATCGTCGGGCATGGCGGGATCATGCCTGAAGCGGTGTCCGGTTTCGAGCCTCCGGAGCCGGGGTCTCGCCGCGCTCAGGCCTCCGCGAGCCGCGCCAGCGTCCGCAGCTGGCGCCGCATCATCACCAGGTCGCCCCAGGCGATCAGGACCGACACGGCCCGGCGGGCGCGGTTGTCCGCGGACACATCCAGCCGCGCGACCAGACGGCTGCGTCCCGGCTCGACGTCCAGGACGCGGTAGGTCATGGCGCTCGGCCCGAAGATCCGGTTGTCGGCGACCGCGGTGATCTCCCGGTCCGGCACGTACCCGCTGATCCGGAACATGTGCAGGAACCGCTGCCCGGTGGCGAGGCGGTCCATGCCCGGGGTGAGCGTGCGTGGGCTGCGACGTCCGAGGTTGTCCACCAGGTCGTAGCTGTAGGGCGCGACGCGCAGCTGGCACAACCAGCGGAACACCGTCTCCGGCGCGGCCGCGACGTCAACGGCCCGGACCATCCGCCGGGCGGGGCCGGGGACGTGGTCACCGCACGGGTAGTGCGCGTCGACCTCGTCCGGTCGCGCGCCCCACACCCACGGCAGCTCCATGTGATCAGCGTGCCCCGACCCGTCCGGTACCGGGCCGCCGGGGTGGTCGACACGAGCGACCCGCGCCGAGGGGCGGCGCGTCGACCTGCCGCGGGTCCACTGGTTCGGCTGACGGCTCCGGTATTAGTATGACGGCCATGGTGCGCGTACCCCTGACCCCGGCCGAGCGTGAGCGCGGCGAACGGCTCGGCCACGCGCTGCGCACGGCCCGGGGCGGTCGCAGCCTCGGCGACGTCGCGTCCGCCTCCGGGATCTCCCCGGAGACGCTGCGCAAGATCGAGACCGGACGGATCCCGACGCCCGCACTGTTCACCGTCGCCGCGTTGGCGGACGCGCTGGACCTGTCCCTGGACGTACTCGTGGCCGGCACCGAGCCCGCCCGTTCCGGGACCGCCGACGAGCGAAGGCCCCGCCCCGCCGCCTGAGCCCTCGACACGCACGGCAGGATCTCCCCACCGGCTCGTCGGAGAGGGCCGGCCCGCCGTCCGAGGGAGAGCCGATGGGCACCGACGCACTACTCCGCGAGCTCACCGAGGCCGGTGTCGCCGGGCTGACCGTCTCCTGGGCGGACAACAACGGCATCCCGCGCTCGCGCACCGTCCCGATCTCCGCACTGGCCCAGGTCGCCCGGACCGGGATCGGCGTGACGACGTTGTTCGCGGTGTTCGACAGCTCGGACGCGATCACCTACGCGCACCCGGGCCTGTCCACCCCGTCCGGCGACACCCGGCTCGTCCCGGACACCGACCGGATCACCCAGCTCGCCGGGCAGCCCGCGCTGGCCTGGGCGCCGGGCAACCTCGTCTCCGCCGACGGCACACCGTGGCCCTACGACCAGCGCGGGGTGCTGCAGCGCCAGGTCGCCGCGCTGGCCGAGAAGGGTCTGACGGCGCTGGCCGGCTGGGAGCTCGAGTTCACCCTGCACCGCGCCGACGGTGCACCGGCGCACCACGGCCCGGCCTACGGTCCGGCCGCGCTGACCGAGGTCGACGAGTTCGTGGCGTCGGTGCTGCGCGACTTCGCCGCGAACGGGCTGTCGATCCACCAGCTGCACGCCGAGTACGGCCCGGCCCAGGTGGAGATCGCGCTCGCGGCGACCGACCCGGTCTCCGCCGCCGACCAGCAGCTGCTCGCCCGCCAGACGCTGCGTGCCGCCGCCCGCACGCACGGCCTGACGATCAGCTTCGCCCCGCTGCCCTCGACCTCGCACGCCGGCAACGGCTGGCACCTGCACACCTCGCTCTGGCGCGGCGGGCAGAACCTGCTCGCCGGCGGGCCCGAGGGCCCCGGCGCCGACGGCCTGGCCTACGTCGCGGGGCTGCTGCGCGACCTGCCGGGGGTCGCGGCGATCACGGCACCGAGCCTCGGGTCGCTGGCCCGCCTGCGGCCCGGTTTCTTCGCCGGCGCGTACGCGTTCTGGGGCGTGCAGAACCGGGAGGCGCCGCTGCGCTACGTGCCCGGCACCGCGTTCCTCGGCGAGGACCGGGCGAACCTCGAGCTCAAGGCCAGCGACGCGTCGGCGAACCCGTACCTGGCACTGGCCGTCGTGCTGGCCTGCGGCGCGGCCGGGGTCGCCGAGGGCCTGACGGCCCCGCCCGCGTTCGGCTCGGACCCCGGCACCTGGGACGACGACGAGCGCGCCACCCGCGGCGTCGTGGCACTGCCCGGCACGCCGGACGAGCAGGACGCCGCGCTGGCCGCGACCCCGCGGATCGGTGACGTGCTGGGCGCGGAGCTGCTCGGCGCGTTCCGGGCGGTGCGC
>NZ_JADQDD010000225.1 GCF_019263595.1 Pseudonocardia sp. KRD291
CCGCGGCCCGCGGGCGGGACATCTCGGCCCGTGCCGGTGGGCCGTCCGCGCCCCGTACGTCCGGGCCGCAGGCGCAGGCCAGGCCCGCGCACACCCGCCCGGACTTCGCCGCCCGCAAGAGCGGGTGAGGCCCGGACCCGGGCACACGGGGTGAGATGACGGTGGTGTCGCTGCGCCCGCGGCGCGGGGACATGGCCGTCATCTCACCCCGCAGGACTGCGCCCGTCCGGTGCGCCGTGCCAGGCTGACCGGGTGTCGATCTCCGGTTCGGACCGGCCCGCGGGCGCGGTCACCGTCTGGTGGGCCCGCCCCCTCGATCCGTCGGTGCACCCGCGCCTGGCCGCACTGCTCGACGCGCACGAGCGCGAACGGATGGCGGCACTGCGCCAGGCGGCGGACCGGGCCCGCTACCTCGCCGCGCACGCGCTGACTCGGATCGTGCTGGGCGAGCACCTCGGCGTCGACCCGGGTGCGGTCCGGCTCGACCGGACGTGCCGGTGCGGGCAGCAGCACGGCAAGCCGCGCCTGGCCGAGCGGCCGGAGTCGCCCGGGTTCTCCCTCACCCACTCCGGGAACCTCGTCGGCGTCGCGCTGGGGCCGGGGCCGGTCGGCATCGACGTCGAGCAGCGCCGCACGCTCACCTCGCTGGACGGGCTCGCCGAGCACGTCCTGTCCCCCGCCGAGCGCGCGGACGGCGGGCTGGACGCGCACACCTTCCTGATCACCTGGACCCGCAAGGAGGCCCTGCTCAAGGCCACCGGCGACGGGCTGTCCAGTCCGATGGACGCGATCACGCTGAGCGGCCCGGGCGAGCCGCCGCGGGTACGCGCATGGGATCCCCCGCGGGCGCAGGCCGAGGACGGGGAGCAGCGCGGGCCGATGTGGCTGGCCGACCTGAGCAGCCCGGAACCCGACCACCCGGCCGCGCTGGCCGGGTTCGGCGCCGGGGCACCGACCGTCACGACGGTGGACGGGGACGCGGTCCTCGCCGGCTGAGCCACGAACCGCCCGGGTGCCCGCGCGGAACTGTGGGTGTCCGGGGCGACAATGGGGCCGTGGCGGACGGAGCGCGCTGGGTCCTGCACCTGGACATGGACGCGTTCTTCGCCTCGGTCGAGCAGCTGACCCGCCCGACACTGGCCGACCGGCCCGTCCTGGTCGGTGGCCTGGGTCCGCGCGGCGTGGTCGCCGGTGCGAGCTACCAGGCCCGGGTGTTCGGGGCGCGCTCGGCGATGCCGATGGGCCAGGCGCGGCGGCGCTGCCCGCACGCCACCGTCCTGCCCCCGCGGTTCGCGCTCTACCAGGCGCTCTCGCACGAGGTGATGGACGTCCTGCGTGCGGCCAGCCCGGTGTTCGAGCCGGTCTCGGTCGACGAGGCGTTCCTGGAGCCACCGGAGCTCGCCGGTGCCGACGCCGCGACCGTCGCCGCGTTCGCGACCGAGCTGCGCCGCGCCGTCCGGGAACGCACCGGGCTGCCGGCGTCGGTCGGGGCGGGCTCCGGCAAGCAGCTGGCCAAGATCGCCTCCGAGCTGGCCAAGCCGGACGGGTCGCGGGTGATCCCGGCCGCGGAGCAGGACGCCGTGCTGGGCCCGCTGCCGGTCCGGTCGCTGTGGGGCATCGGGCCGGTGTCCGGCGAGGCGCTGCGCAAGGTCGGGATCGACACCATCGGCAAGCTCGCCGCGACCGACGCCCGCGAGGTCGTCGGCCTGCTCGGCTCCGCGATGGGCTCCGAGCTGCACCGCCTCGCGCGCGGCGTCGACGACCGCCCGGTCGCCCCGCGCGGCGCGGCCAAGCAGATCAGCGCGGAGACCACGTTCGACACCGACCTCACGGCGATGACCGCGGTGCACACGGCCGTGGAGAAGATCACGGCGGCGGTGCACCGCCGGTTGCTCGCCGACGGCCGCGCGGCCCGCACCGTGACGGTCAAGGCACGCACCGCGGACTTCACGACCACCACCCGCTCGGAGACGACCGCGTTCGCCAGCCGCGAGCTCTCGACCCTGTCCGCGATGGCGCGGCGGCTGGCCGACACCGCCGTCGGCGAGGGCGGGGTGCGTCTGCTCGGAGTGTCGGTCTCGGGGTTCAGCGACGCGCTGCCGCTGGCCCTGTTCGACGCGGTCCCGTCCGCGCAGGGCTGGACGGCGGCGCCGCTGGGCGGTGCCGACGAGGCGGCCCCGCCGGCCGGTGGCGACGAGGCGGCCCCGGCCGGCCCGCAAGGGGCTGATGCGGACGAGTTCGGCGCGGACGGTCCCGAGGTCCACGCCGTGACGACCGAGGACGGGGCGGTGCTGCTCGGTGCCGGGCCCACCCGGCCCGGGTCCGAGGAGGCGCCCGACCCCGAGCGTCCCTGGCGGGCCGGGGACGACGTGCAGCACGCCGAGCGCGGGCACGGCTGGGTGCAGGGCAGCGGGCACGGGCGGGTCACCGTGCGGTTCGAGACCCGGGTGTCGGGGCCGGGACCGGCCAGGACGATGGACGCGGCGGACCCGGCGCTCACCCGCGCCGAGCCGTTGCTGAGCTGGCGGCCCCGGTCTGCCGGGCAGGAACCCGGGGTTCCGGACGGGCAGTCGGAGACACCCGCGCAGCACTGACCCCGGTACGGCCTCAGTACGCCAGCGGGCTCCGTACCGGCGGCACCACGCGGACACCGGCCGGGCGGTGCACGAGGAGCTCCGGACGCATCCGGCACAGCCCCTCGACCGCGGCCTGCACCGCGACGTCACGCGCCGGGTCGCCGGCTGTCACCAGCACACCGGTCGCGCCGGGACGTCCGGCGAAGAAGACGTCCAGGCGGCGTGCGGCGTCGCGGGGCGCCAGCGGCTCCACCCGCCACGCCTCGGCGTAGAACAGCACCGCCGACTCGGGATCGGCGCCACCGGTGCCGGGACCGGTGAACACCGCGTCCGCGCCGGCCAGCAGGTCCGCCGCCGTCGTCGGGTCGAGGTCCCCGGGTTCCTGCCGGGCAGGCGGTGCTCCGGGCCCGGTACCGAGCACGACGAGCGTGCCCGCCCGTGGCCGGGCAGCCGGGCCCCCGCCCGGCAGGTGGGGTGTTGCAGGACCGTCGCCGGTCATCGTGGCCTCCTCGAGGGTCCGCGCCCTCTGCCGTGGGGATGCGCGGCTCCGCGGGCGTCGTGCTCACGGATACCGGCGACGACGGCCAGTCTCCTGGCTTCCCGGATCGGCACGACCCCGGTCTTCCCGCCGGTGGTGCCGGCAGTGACCTGCGCCCGCGGCCCCGGTGAGGGGCCTCGGGTGGGGACGTGCTCCCCGATGACAGTGGCGGGACCGCGCCGGATTCGCACCGGCTTCCTGCACCGTCGTCGCCGACGACATCATCACGACCGGGCCCGCCGGTCAACCGGAGCACCGTCACACCGCCGCGAGCGGCCCGTCGCCCGCCCGGCCCGGACCCGGCCACCTCACCGCGCGCGGTGCCGCAGGTGGTGCAGGACGTCGTGCTCGGCGAGGCGCCCGAGCAGCGGACCGCCGGGGCCGTCGAGCACCGGCAGGGCGCCGCCGCGGTGCCGGGACAACTCGTCGAGGACGTCGTGCACCGGGGTGTCCGGTCGCAGCGACGGCAGGTCGGGAGCCTCCGGCCCGGCGTCCGCCGCGGGGTCGGCGGGCCGCATCAGCTCGCCCACGGTGACCTGGCGCAGCTCCTCGTCGGTCGAGGTGTCGGCGTCGATGTCGATCCCGCGCCGCAGCAGCTTGAGCGTGTAGATGGTGTCGCGGGACACGAGATGGCTGACCCCGGTGGCCAGCACGACCGCGGCCATCAGCGGCAGGATGATCGCGTAGTCGCCGGTCAGCTCGAACACGATCAGTACCGCGGTGATCGGCGCGTGCGCGGCCCCGGCGAACACCGCCGCCATCCCGACCAGCCCGAACGCGCCGGGCGAGAGGTGCAGCGACGGGAACAGCGCGTCGGCGCCGATCCCGAACACCGTCCCGGCCATCCCGCCGACGAACAGCGACGGCGCGAACACCCCTCCGGAGCCGCCGATCCCGATCGTCAGGCTGGTGGCGACCATCTTGCCGAGCATCAGCAGTACCAGGAAGCCGAGCGCGTACTGCCCGGCGATGCCGTTCTGCAACACCGGGTACCCGACCCCGTACATCTGCGGCAGGGCGAGCAGCAACGCGCCGAGCAGGACCCCGCCGACCGCGGGCCGCAGCCACTCCGGGCCGCGCCAGACCGCGTCGCAGACGTCCTCGACCCGGTAGAGCACCCGGGCGAACGTCCACCCGAGCAGCCCGGCGAGCAGGCCGAGCAGGGCGTAGAGCGGCAGCTCCGCCGTCGAGCCCAGCGCGTAGTGCGGCAGCCGCAGGATCGTGTCGTCGCCGACGATCGTGCGGGCGATGACGTTCGCGGTCACCGAGGAGATCACCAGCACGCCGAAGGCCTCCGCGCCGAACGCGCGCAGGATGATCTCCAGGCCGAACACGACGCCGGCGATCGGTGCGTTGAACGTGGCCGAGATCCCGCCCGCGGCGCCGCAGGCGACCATCAGCACCAGACGGCTCGAAGGCACCCGCAACCACTGCCCGATCGACGAGCCGAGCGCGGACCCGATCTGCACGATCGGTCCCTCGCGCCCGACCGAGCCGCCGGTGCCGATGCACAGTGCCGAGGCCAGCGCCTTGACCCCGGCCACCTTCGCCGGGATCCGGCCGCCCCGGCGGGCGACCGCGACCATCACCTCGGGGACGCCGTGTCCGCGGGCCTCCGGCGCGAAGCGGTGCACCAGCGGCCCGTAGACGAGCCCTCCGACGACCGGGGCGAGCAGCAGGAACCACGGCCCCAGCGCGGGCAGGTGGGTGCTGGCGACCCGGCCGGCGTCGGAGAAGTCGGTGCGCCCGGTGACCAGCTCCGTGATGCCGAAGATCAGGAACCGGAACACCACGGCGCCGAGCCCCGCCCCGACACCGATGATCAGCGCGAGACCGACCAGGCCCGGGCGGGTGCCCACCAGCCACCGGTGCACCGCGGCACCGGACCGCGACGCCCCGCCTGCCGGGCGGGACTCGGTGGGCGCGCTCACAGCCGGGTCGGGGCGACGGCCCACTCCGTCTCGGCGACCTCGCCCGCGGCCTCGGAGAACGACCGTAGACCCTCGACGACGGCCTGGCGCCGGTCCTGCGGCATCGCGCCGAGGAGCCTGCCGAGCTCCTCGCGACGGTGACCGGTGACGTTGCGCACCAGGTCCTCACCGTCCCGGGTGAGCGCGACCGCGACGGCGCGCCGGTCGTCGTCGGCACGCTCCCGGTCGATCAGCCCCTTCGCGACCAGGCGGTCGCACATCCGGGTCGCCGTCGACGGGGTCACGGCCAGGGACGCGGCCAGGTCCGCGGGACGGCGGGCGCCGTACTGCGCGAGGACGACCAGCGTGCGGTACTGGGGCAGCGTCACGTCCTCGTCGACGGCCGCGAGGGACCGCGCGGCGACGGCGAGCAGGGCGCGACTCGCCGTCATCACGGCGTCGACGAGCGCGTCCTCCGGATCAGATTGTTGCATAGTCGCATAATTGCACTACGCAACGAGTGCGGCAAATCCGCCGGGCGGTCAGGACCCGGCGGTCAGGTCCCGGCGGTCAGGTCCCGGCTGTCAGCCCCGCCACAGGCCCGATCACCACGATCGCCGGTGGGCTGACCTCTTCCTCCTTCGCGACCCGGCCCGCCGTCGCCAGGGTGGCGCGCACGGTGCGCTGGATCCGCGTCGTCCCGTCCTGGACGATCACGACCGGCGTGTCGGCGGGGCGGCCGTTCGCGACCAGGACATCGGCGAACACCCCGATCCGCTCCACCGCCATCATCAACACGACGGTGCCGCTCATCCGGCCCAGCGCCTCCCAGTCGGTGAGGCTGCGCGGGTCGTCCGGGGCGACGTGCCCGGACACCACGACGATCTCGTGCGCCACCCCGCGGTGGGTCACGGGTACCCCGGCCAGTGCCGGGGCGGCGAACGCGCTGGTGATGCCGGGCACGACCGTCACCGGCACCCCGGCCTCGGCGCACGCCTGCACCTCCTCGAACCCTCGCCCGTAGACGAACGGGTCGCCGCCCTTGAGCCGCACCACGAACCGTCCGGCCAGCGCGTGCTCCACGAGCAGCTCGTTGATCCGCTGCTGGGCCATCGCCCGGCCGTAGGGGATCTTCGACGCGTCGATCACCTCGACGTCCGGGGGCAGCTCGTCGATCAGGTCGCGCGGGCCGAGCCGGTCGGCCACCACGACCTGGGCGCGGGAGAGCAGCCGCCGCCCGCGCACGGTGATCAGCTCCGGGTCGCCGGGCCCGCCCCCGACGAGTGCGACGCCGGGCGGCGGGTCCTCCGCGGAGTCGTCGACTACACCGGCCTGCAGCGCCTCGACCAGCGCGGTGCGCACCGAGGCCGAGCGCCGGTGCGCACCCCGGGCCAGTACCCCGACGGTGAGCCCGTCGAACTCGCCGGTCGCGGGCGTGACGGCGGTGCCGGCCGGGCCGTCGTCGGCGCGCACGCAGAACACGCGGTGCCGGTCGGCCTCGGAGCTGACCGCGACGTTGACGTCCGGGTCGTCGGTGCAGGCGATCGCGTACCAGGCGCCGGTGAGGTCACCGTCGGCGTAGCGCCGCGGGGTCCAGGTGATCTCCCGGGCCGCGGCCATGCCCTCCACGGCCGGGGTGACCTCGGGCGAGACGACCTCGACGACCGCGCCGGAGGCGATCAGCTTCGCGACCCGGCGCTGGGCGACCTGCCCGCCCCCGACGACGACGACCCGCCGTCCGGCCAGGTCGAGACCGACCAGGTACTGCTCGTGCGCGCGGCTCACGGCGCTCCTTCCCCGGGTGTCCACGCCCGGCAGTGGTGCCTACTGCAGTGGTGCCTACTCCGCGGGTGGGGTCTGGCTCCCGGGCGTGCCCGGTGACAGTGGCGGGACCGCCCCGGACTCGCACCGGGTTCCCACACGTCGGCGGAAGGGAGAGCATAACGACCGATGCATGCCCCGACCGAGCCACGAGGCACTCGACACACCTGGGCCGACCCCGCGGTACGGGCCTCGCGCCTGGTCAGGGCCGGTGGTAGCGGGCCACGGCGACGGTCACGCCGTCGATGGCGGTCTTCGGCACGACGAGCGTGACGTCCGGCCCGGCGCCCGTGTCCCCGGCCAGCCGGTGGGCCGTGTGCAGTGCCGCCGCCTCGGCGACGCTGGCGGTGCCCACGGCCCGCGCGGCACGGTCGTCCGGGTGCGGCACCTCGACGCGGGCCAGCACCGCGGCGGGCACGCCGACCGGGACGGACGGGGCGATCGCACGCAGCAGCCCCGGCTCCCCGAGCTTCGACTCGACGGTCGCGACGACGGCGTCGCCGAGGTCCAGTCCGTGCTCGCGCGCGACCCGGGCCAGTGCCGCGCGCACCGCGTCGGCCCCGACCCCGCGGCGGGCGCCGATCCCGACCACGAGCCCGGTCGCCGGTCCCGTCACCGGCCCTGTCATCTCACCGGCCCTGTCATCTCACCGGGCGGCGGCGACGAGGCGGGCGACCGCGTCCGGGTTGCCGGCCGGGTGGGTGTGCAGGAACGAGGCGTGCACGCCGTCGCGCACGAAGCCCTCCGGCTCGCCCGCGCGCCAGGCCCACGCCGGGCGGGTGTCCCCGCTACCGCCGCGGGGTGTCACGGCGCAGCGGTGGAACTCGTGCCCGGACACCCGGCTCCCCTCGGCGAACACCGCGGAGCCGGTCAGCGCGACCGCGTCCCGGTAGCCCAGCGTCAGGCGCTCGGTCATCGCCCCGGTCGCGGGCAGCACCCCGCACATGGCGACGCCGTCGAGCTCGCGGCACAGGTAGAGCAGCCCGCCGCACTCGGCGTGCACCGGCGCCCCGGCCGCGGCCAGCGCCGCGACCTCCGCCCGCAGCGCCGCGTTCGCCCCGAGCGCGGCGACGTGCTCCTCAGGGAACCCGCCGGGCAGCACCAGCCCCGACGTCCCCTCGGGCAGCGACGCGTCGCGCAGCGGGTCGACCAGCTCGACGTCGGCCCCGGCGGCGCGCAGCAGCTCGGCGTGCTCGGCGTAGCCGAACCCGAACGCCGGCCCCCCGGCGACCGCGATCACCGGACGGCGGCCGGTCGCCGGTGCCTGCGCAGCGCCCACCTCGGCCGCCGGGTCCCAGACCGGTCCCTCCGGAAGCGGACGCGCCGTGGCCACCACCGCGTCCAGGTCGACGTGCTCCGCCACCAGCTCGGCCATCGCGTCCACCGCCGCCCGCGCGGCCGCACCGTGCTCGGCGGCGGTGACCAGCCCCAGGTGCCGCGACGGCACGACCAGCTCGGCCCGGCGCGGCACCGCGCCCAGCACCGGCAGGCCGGCCTCGTCGGCGGCCGCGGTCAGCACCTCGACGTGCCGCGGGCTGCCGACCCGGTTCAGGATCACCCCGGCCACGTCGACGCCCGGGTCGAACGACCGGAACCCGTGCAGCAGCGCGGCCAGGCTGCGGGACTGCCCGCGCACGTCGACCACCAGCACGACCGGCGCCCCGAGCAGCGCCGCGACCTGCGCCGTCGACCCCGCGCCGTCGGCGACCCGGCCGTCGAACAGCCCCATCACGCCCTCGACGACCGCGACCTCGGCCCCGGCGGAGCCGTGCCGGGCCAGCGGGCCGATCCGGTCGGTCCCGACCAGCACCGGGTCCAGGTTCCGCCCGGGCAGCCCGGCCGCCAGGGTGTGGTAGCCGGGGTCGATGTAGTCGGGCCCGACCTTGAACGGCGCCACCCGGGTCCCGCGCCGCGCGAGCGCCGCCATCAGCCCCGTCGAGACGGTGGTCTTCCCGCTCCCCGACGACGGCGCCGCGAGCACCACCGCGCGCGGGGTAGCTGTGTTCACGCCGACTCCGCGGGAGGAAGTGCGTCGGCTACCACTCGATCCCCCGCTGCCCCTTCTGCCCGGCGTCCATCGGGTGCTTGACCTTGGACGTCTCCATCACCAGGTCCGCGGCCTCGATCAGCTCCGGGGCGGCGTCGCGGCCGGTGACGATCACGTGCTGGCGCCCTTCGCGGGCGGCGAGCACCTCGATGACCTCGTGCACGTCGACCCAGCCCCACTTGATCGGGTAGGTGAACTCGTCGAGCACGTAGACCTGGTGGGTCTGGTTCTCGATCCGGCGCCGGATCTCGGCCCAGCCCTCGGCGGCGGCCGCGGCGTGGTCGTCCTCGGTGCCGGACTTGCGCGACCAGCTCCAGCCCGCGCCCATCTTGTGCCACTCGACCGGCCCGCCCTCGCCGGTCTGTTCGTGCACCCGGCCGAGCGCGCGGAACGCCTCCTCCTCGCCGACCTTCCACTTCGCCGACTTCACGAACTGGAAGACTCCGATCGACCACCCCTGGTTCCAGCCGCGCAGCGCGAGCCCGAACGCGGCCGTCGACTTGCCCTTCATCACCCCGGTGTGCACCACCAGCAACGGGCGGTTGCGGCGCTGGCGGGTGGTCAGCCCGTCGGCGGGAACCGACGTCACCTGTCCCTGCGGCATGATCGCTCCTCCTCGCGGTCGACGACGGTGTAGGGCCTGCTCACGCGGCGCGCCCTGCGCCGCCAGAGCTACCTGTGCCACCAGGGCCACCAGGCCCACCAGGGCCGGCGGCGCCACCGGCGCGGGCCGCCCGGACGACGTCGCCGACCCCGTCCGCGGACAGCTCGTCCAGCGTGACGACCGTGCCACCGGCCGCCGCGGCGAGCCCACCGGCGAGCCCGAGCCGCACGTGTCCGGACTCGCAGTCGACGACGACGGTGTGCGTCCCGTCGGCACCCAGCAGGGCCGCCGCGCGGCGGGCGTCGGCCACCGGGTCACCACCGGGGCGGGCGGCGACGGTGGCCCGGCCGTCGGTCAGCAACACCAGCAGCGGGCGCCGCCGCGGGTCGCGCAGGCGCTCCGCGGCCAGGACCGACCGGGCCTTGAGCAGTCCCTCGGCGAGCGGGGTCCGCCCGCCGGTGCGCAGCCGGGCGAGGCGGGCCTGCGCGGTCGGCACGCTGGACGTCGGCGGCAGCGCCAGCTCGGCCGAGCGGGCCCGGAACGTCACCAGCCCGACCTTGTCCCGGCGCTGGTAGGCGTCGCGCAACAGGCCCAGAACGGCGCCGGAGACGGCGGTCATCCGCCGCCGCGCCGCCATCGACCCGGACGCGTCGACGACGAACAGCACGAGGTTGCCCTCGCGGCCCTCGCGCTCGGCGCGGCGCAGGTCGTCGCGCCGGATCAGCAGGCCGGAGCCGCTGCGCCCGCGGTCGCGCTGGTGCGGTGCCGCGGCCAGCACGGTGGCCGGGACGTGCAGGTCGGCGGCGCGGGTGGCGGCGCCGTCGGAGGGGCGCACGACGCGGCCGGTCTCGGTGCGCGCCCGCGACCGTCGTCCGGGGGCACCCGCTCCCAGGCCGGGGACCTCGAACCGGCGCGCGGTGGAGGGCCGGATACGGGCCGCGGCGCCGAGGGTGACCCCGCGTCCCTCGCCGTCCCCGCCGGGACGCGGGTCGGCGCCGGACCCGTCCTCGGGTGCCCGGTCGGGTTCGGCCGGTGT
>NZ_JADQDD010000226.1 GCF_019263595.1 Pseudonocardia sp. KRD291
GTCCCAGTATCCGAGTCTGCAGTCGCGGCTCGGCGGACGCGCACGACGTGCGGAGATCCCAGCACCCACGTCCCGAGGGTCACCCACGGAAACGGCCGGCCAGCCGCGGATGCGGCTCCGCCGCTGCGGTTCTCGGTGATCGTCTCGTTCATGATCGAATTTTCCCTGTGAGTGCGATGCGAGTGCGTGAGCGCATCCGGATCGCTCACAGCGGTCCCCGGGATGGGTCTCGGCGAGCACCGCGGCAGCTCGCCGGGCGGCCGTCGCCTCGCCTCCGGCGGCGTCGAGGTTCGCCTGAAGGCACCCGGAGTGATCACGAAGCGCTGCCGCGCATTCGCAGGTCCCTGACTCGTGCACACGGACGGTGCTGCTTGCTCCGTCTTCGGTCGGACGGCGCCGGTCGTTCGACTGATGTGGGTAGCCGGACGGCCTGCCTAGCGTCGATTGCATGACGAGAGCACGCCCGTCCGTTCCCGGGCCGGTCGCCCCGACCCCCGACAGCGAGCGCCTACTGGCCCCCGACCTCGCGCGCGGCGTGATGCTGCTGCTCATCGCGCTGGCCCACTCGCGGATGCTGCACGCGGGCGGGAACGCCTACAACGCCCCCGCCGGCGGCGGCCCGCTCGACGTCGCGGTCCAGGCGCTGCTGACATCGCTGGTGGACGGCCGGGCAGCGCCGCTGTTCGGATTCCTGTTCGGGTACGGCCTGGTGCAGATGACCCGGCGCTACTCGGGCCCCGGCGGGGATCCGGCCGGGGCCCGACGACTGATCCGCCGGCGTGGCTTCTGGTTGATCGTGTTCGGCGTCGTACACGTCGTGCTGCTCTACAGCGGGGACGTGATCGGCTCCTACGGGGTGATCTCGCTGCTGTTCGCCGGCGCGGTGGCCTGGTCCGGGCGCAGGCTGTGGGCGGCCGCGGCGGTGGTTCTCGTCGTCGGCGCCGCGCTGGCCGCGGTGATCCAGCTGGGGGGCGGGTCCGAACCGCCGTTGCCGGTCGGGGCGACCCTGATCGAGAGCGCGCTGGTCCGGATGACAGCGCTCCCGGTGTTGCCGGTCGCCGCGATCGCCGCGGCGGCACCCGTCTTCATCGGTATCTGGGCCGCGCGGATGCGGTTGCTGGAGCAGCCCGGCAGGTTCCGGCCGCTCCTGCGCGGGGTGGCGCTGATCGGGTTCCCGGTGGCCGTGCTCGGGGCACTGCCGGTCACCCTGCAGGCGGTGGACGTCTGGCACCCGCAGTCCTCGACCGTCGTCGCCGCCGGGTTCGCCCTGTTCAGCGCGACCGGCATCGCCGGCGGCCTCGCCTACGCGGCGACGATCGCACTCGTCGCGGTCCGGGTCGGCAACCGGCGCGGCCGGGTCACTACGGCACTGGTGGCCTGCGGACGGCGGTCGATGACCTTCTACATCGCCCAGTCCCCGGTGTGGCTGGTGCTCACCGAACCGTCGCTCGTCGGGCTGCACGGCGAGCTCGGCGCGGCGACGGCCGCCGGGATCGGCGTCGCGGCGTGGGTGGCGACCGTGCTCGTCGCCGGCCTTCTGCACCGCAGCGGACGGCGCGGACCGGCCGAGGCCCTCATCCGGCGACTGACCTACCGCCACCGAACCACGAGCGGTCCGTCGGGTACGAGCTCCCGCCGGAACGAGACCGAGCCGCCGACCGAGCGGTGGGCGGCCCCAGACCACGGGAGAACCCGATGACCACTGAGGAAGCGCACACCGAGATGATCACCCGATACGGCCGACCGCTGCGCGGGCCGAAGGCTCCGGGATCGGGGATCGCCGTGAGGACGGTCCTGACCGCGGGTGTCCTGTCCTTGGCGCTGCTCACCGGTTGCAGCGACGTCGCCGCGGCGCCGTCCGCCGCCGTCGCCTTCGACACGGAGCCGGTCACACACGCGCAGAACGACCGCGTCCCCGAAGGAGCGCGGTGGACCCAGCACTACTTCCCGACCGCCGACGGCGTGGAGTTGCACGCAGACGTCCTACTGCCCGAGGATCTGCCCGCCGGCGCGAAGGTGCCGGTCGTGCTGTCGGCGGGCAGCTACTTCGGACACTCCGGGCAGCTCACTGTCGAAGGACTCCCGCACACCGGGCCCTCAGCCCGCTTCGCGGACCTGATCGCTGAGGGCGGCCTGCTCGAGCGGGGCTACGCCCTGGTCATGGTCGACTCGCGCGGTTTCGGCGGCTCCACCGGATGCGCCGAGGCACTCGGCGGGCCCGCCGACCAGGCCGACGTCACGGCAGCGCTCGACTGGACCGCGGCCCAGCCGTGGTCCACCGGCTCGGTGGGAATGTATGGCAAGTCGCTCGACGGTGTGACCGCTCTGGTCGGGAACAACCTGCGGCATCCGGCGCTGAAGGCGGTGATCGCACAGGAACCGATCTGGGACATCCAGCGGAACATGCGCTCCGGCGGGGTGCCCCGTTCGACGGTCGTGTCCGTGCCGACCGTCTACAACACCGTCGCCACACAGCCGCAGATGCCCGACGACGACCCCCGCTACCGGGCGAACGCCGCGTGGGACACCCCCGCCGGGCCGCACCCGGAGTGTCCAATTCTCAACTCGGCCTCATACATGGAGCCGAATCCGAAGGCGCAGACCTGGACGATCCGCAATCTCGCGGAGCGGGCCAGAGGCACCACCACGCCGTTGTTCCTGACGCAGGGTTTCCTGGAGTGGAACACCGAAGCCGAGGGCATGGCCGAGTTCCTCGCCAACCACGACGGCCCGCAACGGGCATGGTTGGGCCAGTGGGACCACAAGCGCGGTGGCGAGCGCACCGCGGACGGACGTCTCCAGCTCGGTCGCGAAGGCTGGTTCGACGAGGTCTTCTCCTTCTACGATCAGCACCTCAGAGGGACGGCGCCGACCGTGCGCTACCCCGACGTCGTTGTCGAGGACAGCACCGGCGCCTGGCGCGCCGAGGCGAGCTGGCCGCGAACGGACCGGACCGCGTCCGTGCGCCTGGGCGGAGGCACCTACACCGACGACGGAGCCACCTCCGCGTTCACCCGACGGTCCGAGCCCGTCGGGGCGCCCACCCGGCTCACGGGTACCCCGACCGCCACAGTGACCGCCCCGGGCGCCGGCAACGTCATGGTCCGGCTGCACGACGTCGCGCCCGACGGCAACGCCGTCATGATCAACCAGCAGGTCTCGGTGCTCCGCCCCGGTGACACGCGGCTGCAGCTCAAGTCCATGGACTGGACGTTGGGTGCGGGCCACTCGCTTGCCGTGGACATCGGCACGGTCCGACCCGGCGTCCCCTTCACCAACGACTGGCTGCCCGCGGTGTCGAGTCAGCGGGTGACGGTTCTGGGCGCTCGCCTCGACCTCGCGCTCGACGACCCGTCCAAGGACGCACGGCTCCCCGGGACCCCGGCACCCTGGTTGGACCTGTACCGGCAGACCCACACCGCAACGCCCGCGGCGGGGACACCGAGCTTCCGGCTGCCCTGACCGACGACGACATCGGGGGAGCTCTCCGGTCGGGCAACGAGACGTTGGCCGAGCACATGCGTCACCCACTGAACGTGAGCCGAACGAGCGTGCCGGCCTGCCCGGATCGCGCGTGACGGGAAGCGTGCAGATTCCACGCCGGGAGATCAGTCGATCAGCCTGATCTCCCGGCGGTAGAGCAAGGATCAGCTGTTACGGCTCCACCGAGACCGGAGGTGTGGCCATCATGGGTCGGCTCGACGACCCACCGGAAGAGCGGTTCACCTCGGGCAAGCCGTTCAGCGGGGTCGAGGCGCAGGTCCGCGACCCCGCGACGGACGAGGTGGCGCCTGCGGGCGCGAGCGGGCTGCTCCACATCCGCGGGTTCAACCTCTTCCAGGGCTACCGCAACGACCCGCAGAAGACCGCGGCGAGCTTCGATGCCGAAGGATGGTTCTGCACGGGCGACCTGGCCTCGATCGACGCGGCCGGCAACCTCACCTTCCGCGGCCGGATCAAGGACATGCTCAAGGTGGGTGGGGAGAACGTCGGGTGCCTGGAGGTCGAGGCCTACCTCACCACCCATCCCGACATCCAGCTCGCCTGCGTCGTCGGAGTCCCCGACCCCCGCTACGGTGAGGTCCCGGCCGCGTTCGTCGAGGTGCGCCGGGGCGCTGACGTCACCGCCGACGAGGTGGTCGAGTACTGCCGGCGAGGGCTGGCCAAGTACAAGGTGCCCCGCCACGTCCGCTTCACCGCGGACTGGCCGATGTCCGCGACGAAGATCCAGAAGTTCCGGCTCCGGGACGGGTTGCTGGCCGAACTCGGTGCCGTGTCGAGTGACGCCGTGCCGGCAGCTCGGTCCGCGACGCCCGACGACCCGCCCCTCGCCGTCTGAACGGCACAGGCGAGACAGATAGATCATGGCGCCGCAGCGCGGACGACTGGCGCGTCAGCAGTCTGCTTCGTCGGGGGCGACGGAGTCGCGTTGTGCGGTCCGGGCGACGCGCGACAGCAGTGTGCGCAGCTGGTGGGCGTCGTGGTCGTCGAGGTCGGTGAGCAGGCGGGTCTCGGCGACGGCCAGGCTGTGGCGCACCTGGTCGAGGCGTGCCCGTCCGGTGTCGGTGATCAGGACCAGGCGGGCGCGGCGGTCGCGGGGATCGGGCCTGCGCGTGACCAGCTCGTGGGCTTCGAGGTCGTCGAGGAGGTAGGTCATCACGGTGCGGTCCAGGCTGACCGCCTTGGCGAGGGCGAGCTGGGAGGGCGGCTCGCCGCCGGCAAGGGCGACCAGGACGAGGTAGGCCCGTGCGCCTCCGGGCAGGTCGGCGACGGATTCGGTCGCCACGCGACGGAACGCCGAGGAGACCAGACGGATGGCCCAGCCGAGATCGGTGTCCAGCCCCGAGCCCGCGATGTCGCCCCCGCCGGGCATGGCCGCACTCACGGGTGCAGCGTAGCAGCATGAGCTCGTCGACAGATGTTCTTGCCGACAGACGATCTGTCCTGCATAGTGGGTTCGGTAGCGGCGTCGCGTATGTGATCCACACGGCGTCCCATGACCACGACCGCAGGAGTGACGTTGAGCACCAGCACTGGCCTGCAGGGCCGTACCGCACTCGTGACCGGGGCGACCTCGGGGATCGGTAGAGCCGTCGCGGAGAACCTGGCCCGCCAGGGCGCGACGGTTGTGTTGCACGGGCGCGACCAGGCGCGGGGCGAGGCCGTGGTGAAGGAGATCGTGGCCGAGGGTGGCGCCGCGCGGTTCGTCCCCGCCGACCTCACGGACGCCGAGGACACGCTGCGCCTGGCCGCCGAGGCCGGGGCGGTGGACATCCTGGTCAACAATGCGGGCCTGTACGAGTTCGTCCCGACCGCCGCGACGGACGCGGCAAGCTTCGACCGGCAGATCGCGGTCAACACCCGCGCCCCGTTCCTGCTGGTCGGCGCGCTCGCGCCGGGCATGGCCGAGCGCGGGCACGGTTCGATCGTGATCGTCGGTTCCGATGCGGCTCGCCGGCCCGCCCCGGTCGGTGCCGCCTACGGCGCGTCCAAGGCGGGCGTGGAGGTCCTCACCCGCTACTGGGCCACCGAGTTCGGGGCATCCGGCGTGCGTGTCAACGCCGTCTCCCCGGGCCCGGTCCACACCGAGGGCACCCGGGCGATGCTCGGCGAGCACATCGCGGTCCTGGACGCGACCAACGCGCGCGGCCGTGCCGGTGGCCCGGCGGAGATCGCCGAGATCGTCTCGTTCCTGGCCGGTCCCGCCAGCTCCTATGTCAACGGTGCCGTCCTGTTCGCCGACGGCGGCGAGCGCAGCAACCTGCCGTCCTGACCCCTCAGAGGTTGCGCGCCATGAACATCTTCATCATCGGTGCCACCGGCTTCGTCGGCGGCGCCCTCGCCCACCACCTGTCCGCCGAGGGCCACACGGTCGCCGGCCTGGCCCGCACCGCGACCGCCGCCGCCGACCTTCGCGCCCGGGGCATCACCCCGGTCGCCGGAGACCTGGACGAGCGCCGCCCGGCCGTCCTGGAGGCTGCGCTGCAGGCGGACGCCGTCGTCTACGCCGCCCAGGCCGGACAGGAGCAGGAGACCGCGACCGTCCAGGACCTGACTCGCACGCTGGTCGGGACGGGCGCGACGCTGGTCTTCCTGTCAGGCAGCGGGGTACTGCTGCAGCGCACCGCCGGTGCCTGGAGCCCGGACGTGTACGCCGAGCACGAGACGTTCACGCCCGAGCCGCTGGCCGAGTTCCGCAAGGCCGCCGAGGACACGGTCCTGGCCGCCGCCTCCGAGGGACTGCGTGCGATGGTCGTCCGTCCCGGTCTGATCTGGGGTCCCGGCGACCACGGCCACACGTCGATGATCTACCGGTCGGTCGCCCTGACCGGCGCGGCCTGTTACGTCGGCGACGGCCTGAACACCTACGGCCACGTCCACATCGACGACGTGACGCACCTGTTCGGCCTCGCGCTGGAGAAGGGCCGACCGGGAGGGCTCTACCACGCGGTGGCCGGCGAGGCGCCCAACCGCTGGATCGCCGAACGCGTCGCCGCCGACCTCGGTGTGGAGACGCGCAGCGTCACCCCCGAGGAGGCCGCCGGGGTGTGGGGCGAGTTCGGCGCCCTCGTCATGGCCGCCTCCAGCCGGATCCGCGTCGTCAGCTCCCGGCACGAACTCGGCTGGCGACCCCGGCACACCGACATGCTGACCATGGTCGGCGAGGACCGCCTGCGTCGTCTCGCGGCGCCCGGCACACACCTCGACCACGTCCACCTCGACGGAAGGGCCTCCTCGTGAGCACTCCCGACTGGCTTCCCGACGGCTTCCGCGTCCAGCGGATCGCCGCCAACGACACCTACCTCTCGGTCGCCGTCGGCGGCAGCGGACCGGTCCTGGTCCTGCTCCACGGCTGGCCGCAGACCTCCCGCGCCTGGGCCCGCGTCATGCCGGCGCTCGCCCACGACCACACCGTCGTGGTCCCCGACCTGCGCGGCACCGGTGCCAGCGACCGCCCCGGAGGCGGCTACGCCAAGACCGACCAGGCCGAGGACATGCGCGGCCTGCTGCACGCGCTGGAGCTGGCCGGGCCGGTGGCCGTGGCCGGGCACGACATCGGTGCCATGGTCGCGCTCGCCTGGGCCGCCGCCCATCCCGCCGACGTCTCCCACCTGGTCCTCGTCGACGCCCTCCTGCCCGGCCTCGGCCTGGAGGAGGCCATGAACGTCGCCGAGGGCGGCATGTGGCACTTCGGATTCTTCATGACCCCGCACGTGCCCGAGATGCTTCTCGACGGCCACGAACTGGAGTTCTTCACCGCCACGTTCACCGCCATGGCCAACCCCGGCACCTTCAGCGACGACGACCTCGCCGCGTACGCACGCGAGTACACCGGTCGAGAGCGTCTGCGCGGCGGCTTCGCGCACTACCGCACCCTCCTGGAGGACGGACGGGAGAACCGCGCGCTGCTCGCCGAGAAGAAGCTGCCCATGCCCGTCCTGGCCATCGGCAGCACCCACTCCGGCACCTCCACGGCCCAGGCCCTGGCCCCGCACGCCGACGACGTGCAGGGCACGGTCGCCCCTACCGGGCATTTCGTCGCCGAGGAGGACGCCGACTGGTTCACCAAGGCGGTGACCGAGTTCCTCACCTGATCCTCGAACAGGATCGCCAGAGGATCGAGCGAGGGGCCACCATGCCGGGTCACCGCCGCTTGCTTGGTCCGCACCACTCCACCAACCAGAGAAGGTTGACGTCGCGGCGCGACATCAGTGCTACAGTGATGTCACACCGCGACAACAGCATGGCGAGATCGGCGTGGAAGAGCCCGCGGGGTGTTGATCGGACTTCATACGAGAACGGATGACTCACATGTTGAGTACCGACGACCGATTACAGATCACCGAGACCCTCTCCTTGCACGGGCACATTCTCGACGGGGCACATCTGGACCGTCTGGAAGAGATCTTCACCCCAGAGGTCGTATTGCGCCGGCACAACGGTTGCTGGCGGATCAGCCACCGGATCGTCACGGCATTGAACAGGGAGGGGAAGTCATGAAGGCGATCCGGTTCGAGCAGTACGGCCCGCCGGATGTGCTTGCCCTCGTCGACATCGATGAGCCACACGCGGGGCCGGGTCAGGTTCGCATCGAGGTGCGTGCTGCCGGGGTCAACGGTCTGGACTGGAAGATCCGCGCAGGTCACATGCGGCAGATGTTCGATGTTCGGTTGCCCAGCGGTACGGGGTCGGACGCGTCCGGCGTCGTCGACCAGGTCGGTGACGGCGTGTCCGACGTCGAGGCCGGCGACGCGGTGTTCGGTATCGGCTCCGGCGTCGTCGCCGAGTAGGCGGTGCTCGATGCCTGGGCGCTGAAGCCGGACAGCCTGTCCTTCGAGGAAGCTGCCGGGTACCCGATCCCGGTCGAGACGGCGTTCCGCATCCTCGACCAGGTCGGCCTCGAGCCCGGCGCCACACTGCTGGTCAGTGGCGCTTCGGGTGGCGTCGGCACCGCCGCCGTCCAGATCGCCCGTACGCAGGGAATCACCGTGATCGGTACGGCGAGCCCGGCCAATCAGGACTACCTCCGGAAGCTGGGTGCGCTGGCGACGACATACGGGGACGGGCTCGTCGACCGGGTGCGCGCGCTGGCGCCGAATGGTGTCGACGCTGCGCTGGACGTGTCCGGCTCGGGCGTCATCGCGGACTGCATCGAGCTCACGGGCAACCCGTCCACAGTCGTGTCCATCGCGGATGTCACCGCTCCTGAGCTCGGAGCACAGATGTCGTTCGCGCCCACCGACATCTCCGCCGCGTTGCGTGCTGCCGCCACGCTGCACGTCGAAGGTGCGCTGCACATCCCGGTCGAGACGACGTTCTCGCTGGTCGACACCGCGGCCGCGCAGGCGCACAACGAGGACGGGCATGCTGCGGGACGGACCGTCGTCGTCCTTCCCACCGATGTTGCTCGGGGCAGGTTCGGATGAGGTTGTCCTCGACGACCCGGTCGTCGCGGCGACGCGCGCGGCGTCGGCCGGGGACACCGTCCAGGCGTGGACCGAGCTGTGTCGTGGCGCGACATGACGCCGGTAGGGTGGAGACCATGCCCCGCTGGGAACAGGGCAGCGCGGACCGACTGACGAGGGCCGCCCTGGAGCTGTTCGAGGAACAAGGTTTCGACAGCACGAGCGTCGTCGAGATCGCCGACCGCGCGCGTGTCACGACCCGCACGTTCTTCCGGTATTTCCCGGACAAGGCCGAGGTGCTGTTCGCCGAGTCGGAGCGGATACGCGCAGCGCTCGTACAGGGAGCACTCGATGCCCCCGACGTCTCGGAGCCGCTGCACGTCGTGACCGCGGTCCTGGCCGAGTTCGACTGGAGCGGTCCCGGCATGGAGATGCAACGCCAGCGCAATGCCGTGATCGCGGCCAACCCGGGACTGCTGGAACGTGACCTGATCAAGCAGCACCACATCGCGATGGGGTTCATCGAAGCCTTGCAGCGCCGCGGGGTGGAGGCGACGGCGGCCCGTCTCGCCGCGCGCGTGGGGACCCAGGTGTTCTCGGTCGCGTACGCCCAATGGGTCGAGAGCGACGGCGGGGCGGACCTGGCGACACTCAACGACGCTGCGATGGCCGTGCTCGAGGGACTCGTGCCCACCCGTCGAGCCGGAACGTCCTGACGGCCGGTCGTTCCCCACCTCATCGCAGCGGGGACGACCGTCGGGCCGCTCGTCGTCGATGCCGTGCTGCCTGTGACGGCCCGACAGCACCTGCGCAATCCGCGTTGGCCTGCGCACGCCAAGTTCCACAACGCGCAGTACATCGTCATGAGCGCGGTGCTCGGCGTCGTCGGGCTGCGGCTGGTGAACTCCCCCCACGGGGACCCGGACCACAATCTGCTGACGGCAACGGCGATGTTGTCCGCACCCTGGCTGGGGATGTACGGCGCCGCCGCATTCCCGGGTACTGCGCTGATCGACCAGGAGTTCCGCGACTCGCCGGCCAACACGTTCAGGGGTGTCGAGGTCAACATCCTCGTGGGTTCGATCTGCCTGTCGCTGCTGGGGGTCTCGCTCGCGCTGGGGCGTCGGCCCCGCCGGACCCTCTAGGCGATCGACGGGTCCTCCGCCGTCCGGGTGCCGAGCAACCGGTCGGGGTCGTCGACGACCTGGCCGAGGGCGGCGCGCGCGGCGCCGATCGCCGTGGCCAGCGGGCCGTGGGCGGACGCCGTCACCCGCAGGTCCGGCGCCACCGTCGGGCAGCGGCGGACGATCTCCTCCCGGACGGCGGGAACCATACTGTCGGCCAGCTCGGCGTAGGTGCCACCGAGGACCACCGTCGTCAGGTCGACGACGTTGATCACCGAGGAGAGCGCGACACCGAGGGTCGCGCCGGCTCGCTCGAGCGCGGCGGTCACCGAGGCGTCGCCGCGACGGGCCGCGGCCCGCAGCGCCGGCAGGTCGGTGGCCGCGGCGTCGGAGAGCAGGGCCGGTAGGCCCGCGTACTGCTCGACGCAGCCGGTCCCGCCACACCCGCAGGGA
>NZ_JADQDD010000227.1 GCF_019263595.1 Pseudonocardia sp. KRD291
GGCGCCCGCCACCGGCCCGGCCGCACCGGTGACCCCCGCCGCGCCCGTGACCCCCGCTGCGGCGGTGCCGAGGGCCGCGGACGGGCTCCCGGACTGCACCGGGATGGTGAACGCGCTGTCGCCGCGCGACCGTCTGGCCCAGCGACTGATGGTCGGGGTGGACGCCGCCGACCCGGCCGGTGCGGTGCGGATCGTCCGCGACTCGCAGGTCGGCGGGATCTTCCTCGGCGGCAACGAGACCGCCCTGCTGCAGGACGACGCGCTCGACGCCGTGCAGAAGGCGAGCCGTACGCCGCTGTCGGTCGGTGTGGACGACGAGGGCGGGCGCGTGCAGCGCATCGACGACCTCGACGGCGACCTGCCCAGCGCCCGCTCGATGGCCGCGTCGAAGACCCCGGAGCAGGTCCGGGAGCTGGCGAGGGACCGGGCGGAGAAGCTGCGCGCCCGCGGCGTCACCTGGAACCTCGCACCGGACGTCGACACCTCCGACCAGCCGCGCTCCGACGTGATCGGCGACCGCTCGTTCTCCGACGACCCCGAGGTCGTCACCCGCTACGCGCTGGCGTGGGCGCAGGGCCAGGAGGAAGGCGGCGTCTACGGGATGCTCAAGCACTTCCCCGGGCACGGGCACTCCAGCGGCGACTCGCACAAGGGCGCGGTCAGCACGTCGCCGCTCTCCGAGCTCGAGAAGCGCGACCTGCTGCCCTACGGCGACCTGGTCGGGCCCGGCAAGCCGCTCGACGGCCGGGCCGGCGTGATGGTCGGGCACCTGGACGTCCCCGGGCTCACGAAGGACGTGCCCAGCTCGCTCGAGCCCGCCGTCTACGAGCTGTTGCGGGAGAAGTACCGCTTCGACGGCGTCGTGATGACCGACGACCTCGGCGCGATGAAGGCGATCACCGACCGCTTCGGGCTCGCCGCGTCCACCACGAAGGCCCTGGAGGCGGGCACCGACATCGCCCTGTTCTCCAACGTCACGAAGGTCGCCCCGCTGCTCGACGCCGCCGAGGGCGCCCTGGACCGGGGCGAGATCACGGCGGCCGACAACGACCGCGCCGTCGCCCGGGTCCTGGCCGCCAAGGGCCTCTGCGCCCGCACCTGACCTCCCCACGACGCGCCGACGGCACCCGGCCCGGTGGGCGAGGGTGCCGTCGTCGTGTGCGGGTGTGCGGTGAGGGTCAGGCCATGTCCAGGCCGCCGTTGACCGAGATCACCGAGCCGGTGATGTAGCCGGCGTCGTCGTCGACCAGGAACTGCACCGTGCGGGCGATCTCGCTGGCCTGGCCCAGGCGGCCCATAGGGACGTTGGCCAGGAGCTTGTTGAGCACCTTCTCCGGGACAGCGGCGACCATCTCGGTCTCGATGTAGCCGGGCGCGACGCAGTTGACCGTGACACCCTTGCTCGCCACCTCCTGCGCCAGGCTCTTCGAGAAGCCGATCAGCCCGGCCTTGGACGAGGCGTAGTTCGCCTGCCCGACCGAGCCCTTCTGCCCGATCACCGAGCTGATGTTGACGATCCGGCCGAACCCGTTGCCGGTCATGTGGTCGAGCACGGCCTTGGACATGTAGAACGCGCCGGACAGGTTGATCCGTAGCACCGCGTGCCAGTCGTCGACGGTCAGCTTGCGGACCGTCTTGTCCACCGTGATGCCCGCGTTGTTGATCAGGTAGTCGACCCGGCCCTGCTGCTCGAGGACCTCGCCCACCACCCGGGAGCAGTCGTCCGGCTCGCCGACGTTGCCCTGGTGCACCGAGACCGACGCGCCCTCGGCACCCAGCTTGCCCGCCAGCTCCTCGGCGGCCTTGGCGTTGGAGCTGTAGCCGGCCGCCACGTGCACGCCCGACCGGGCCAGGGCCGTGGTGATGGCGGCCCCGATCCCGCGCGCGCCACCGGTGACGATGGCGACCTTCTGCTCCGGATTGGTGTCGGTAATGGCGGTCATGGGCGTTCTCCGATCGTGTCGAGAGTGCGGTGCATGCCCCGCTGCACGGCGTCGGCCAGGTAGGGCCTCAGCTGCTCCGGGGTGACGATCCGGTCCACCGAGCCGACCTGCTGGGCCCGCTCGATGGAGTGCTTGGTGTCGAACTCGTCGGCGACCTGGCCGAGCTTCTCCGACCGGACGTCCGGCCGGAGCCCGGCCAGCTCGCCGCGCAGGGCGGCGGCGTCGGGCTCGCGCCCGGCGTCGGTCGCCTCGGCGATCCGCGCTTCCAGGTCGGTGACCCGGGGGTCCTTGGCGGTGCGGTCGTTCACCTCGCCGGCGAACACCACGGCCGCGGCGGGCGCCCCGCCGAGCACCGAGGCGTACGAGCCGGTGACGGCGGCGATCTCCATGTTGTCGTTGAGCGTCCCGGAGAACACCACGAACGCGCCGCCGTGGTAGCGCGAGACCACGCAGAACACGATCGGGCCGTCGAAGTTGACGATGGCCCGCCCGATCTCCGCGCCGTACTCCAGCTGCAGCCCGCGCAGCGACTCCGGGGACCCGTCGAACCCGGACAGGTTGGCCAGCACCACCAGCGGGCGGTTGCCGCTGGCCGCGTTGATCGCCCGGGCGCACTTGCGCGACGAGCGCGGGAACAGCGTGCCCGCGGTGAACTGGGCGGGCCCGTCCACCGGCAGCGGCCCGCGGCGCGGGATCGGCCGGGACTCGATGCCGACCATCGCGATCGGCTGCCCGCCCAGGTGCGCGTCCAGCGCGACGACCGACTCGGCGTCGTGCATGTCGGTCCACCGCTCGGTGGTCGGGTGGTCGGTGTCGGCGATACCGCGCATCACCGACCGGATGTCGAACGGCTTCTTGCGCTCGCCGTTGGTCTCCCGGGCGAAGATCTCGCCGAGGCGGGAGAACTCGCAGTTCGGCCCGGAGTGCGGCGAGGTGGTGATGTCGCGGTCGACCGGGTCGGTGGTCGGCGCCGGGCGCGGGAACCGCTCGCCGGGGGCGGTCCAGGTGTGGGCGTAGTGGCTCAGCAGCACGTCCACCGCACCGCTGAGGTCCGGCGCCCAGTACTGCGCCTGGCCGTTCGGCCCCATGATCCGGTCGTAGCCGCCGATGCCGAAGTTGTCCTCGGCCGAGACGCCGCCGGAGTAGTCCAGGGACTGCTTACCGGTGAGCACCATCGTCGAGTCCGGGGTCATCACCAGGATGCCGCGGGTGTGCATCAGCATCGTCGCCTCGGCGTTCCAGTACGGCTGGGCGCCCACGTTGATGCCGGTGACGACGACGTTCATCTCGCCGCCGCCCTGGGTGAACTCGATGATCCCGCGCAGCACCCGGGAGATCCAGTCCATGTTCTCGGTGCCGGAGTCCATCGCGATCTTGGCGCCGGCCGAGACGGCGAACCACTCCACCGGCGCGTCGAACCGGCGTGCCAGCTCGATCGCGGCCAGCACCCGGCGGCACTCCGGCTCCGCGATCGCGCCCAGCGCCCGGGTCGGGTCACCGATCAGCACGACCCGGGTCATGCCGTCGGGGTACCGCTGAGTGGGCACGGTGACGGTGCCGAGCACCAGGTTCGCGGCGTTGTTGCCGTAGGCGCGCTCGATCGGCGCCGGCACGCCGTCCTCGTCGAGGTCGTACTCGGTGAACGTGCCCGGTCCGGCGTCGATCGGCGCCGTGAGCAGCGGGATCAGCTCGTAGGGGTAGACCGCGCCGCGGCGGCGCGCCTTGAGCACCTTCTGGTCGTAGGCGTCGAGCTCGCGCATCGGCTCGGTCGGCGGCTCGGTCAGCCGCACGCTGAGCCCGGAACCGGCCGGACGCGACATCCGCAGCACCAACGGGCGGGTCTCGTCCGACTCGTCGCTCCCGTCCGGCGCGGCGGCCCGGAACTCCACCAGCGCCTGCTCCAGCCCCAGGCCGGCCGTGCGCGGCGCCAGGCGCCCGACGACGAAGTCCAGCTCGGCCAGCGGCACGTCCACCGGCGGCCAGACGTAGAGCTGGATCCGGTTCCAGGACAGCCGGGCCAGCTCGCGGTCCGAGGACCGCGCCGCCCGCAGGCTGTCCATGCAGGCGTCCAGCGCCCGTTCGAGCTGCGGCAGCGACCGGATGGACCCGTCCTCGTCGCGCAGCACGGTGAGCTCGCGGACGTCGGCCATCGCGATCAGCCGGTCGTCGGCGGTGACGTTCTTACCGGTCGCCCGGAACAGGTGCACGTCCATCGCCGCGGGCAGGCGCTGCAGATCGAACGCCGAGAGGCGCCACAGGCGCAGCCGGTCGGCGACCAGCGGGTGCATCCCGCGCAGCGTGCGGTCCTCGACCAGGTCGCCGCCGGCGTCGGGACGGAAGGTGAACCAGGTCGGGCCCTCGGCCGCGGCGTCGTCGACGGTCTCGCGCGGGTTCGGCCGCACCGCGACCGCGACCCGGTGCAGGATCTTGCCGGGCACCCGCCCGAGCGCGGCGCGCACCCGTTCCGCCCGGGCGTCGCTGTCGCCGCCGTCGTCGGCGTGGGTGGAGGTGACGTAGAGGTCGACCAGTGCCGTGCGGCCCTCGCCCAGCTCGCCGACCAGGCGGCGCAGCTCGGCCGCGGTCGCCGCCGCGCCGTCGGGGTCGTTGTTGTCGATCACCGAGGCGAACAGCGTGCGGTCGTTGCCCAGGTGCTGGTAGCGGGCCTGCAGCAGCGGAGCGCCCGCGTGCTCGGTCAGCTCGATGTGCTGCAGCGGGCGTACCCGGTAGTAGCGCCGGGTCATCACCTCCAGCAGCGCGGCGTTGTGCCGGGTGCCGAACACGCCCAGGATCGGCTCCGAGCTCGCCACCAGGCTGTCGACGAGCTCGGCGCGGTTCTGCGCGCCCGGGTTCTCGGTCAACGTGTCCAGCGTGGCGCGGACCTGGGCCAGCACCTCCCGGCGCGCGGCCGCGACGACCGGCGCGTCGAACGCGCGGTAGCGGACCTGGCGTGCGGTGTCGCCGACGACCGGGTGCCGCAGCTGGGTGGCCACGACGAGCTCGTCGAGGGTGCGCAGGTACTCGTCGCGGGTCGCGGCCGGCAGCCCGGTCAGCGAGCGCGGGTGGCGCAGCCGCCAGTTCAGCAGGTCCAGCACGACCGGCGCCTGCTGCGAGGCGCGGCGGTGGGCGAGGAACATCCGGTAGAGGGCCTGGCCCAGCTCGGGCCCGCCGGACTTCAGGTCGGAGATCCCGTAGTGGGCCAGCGCCCGGCGCAGCTTGGCCTGGAACGACTCGGGCAGCCCGTCCGCGTCGACGTCGCGCGAGCGCAGGTAGGCGTAGAGGTACTCCTGCGGGTTGCGGTCGGTCTCGCCGGTCTCGTCGTCGGTCTCGCTGCGGTTGCGCGACAGCGCGCACATGTCCGCGAAGATCCGCAGGACCGACATCTCGCCGGCCAGCACGGCCGGGTCGTCCTCGGCCAGGTCCTCGCGCGCCGTCCGCAGCCGCGCCAGCAGCGGGCGGGCCTGGCTCTCGTCGACGTCGAAGCCGAGCACCTGCGAGCGCAGCGCGCTCAGGGCGTCCGCCGCCGCGTCGGCGGGCGTGCCGTCGGCGTCCGAGCCGAAGGCGCTCAGGTCGGTGCGCTCGGTCTCGTCCGCGACCGGGGCGTCGTCGTCCGCGGACGGTTCCAGGCGGATCAGCTTGGTGCCGCCCTCGACCTGGGTGTTCGCCGGGACGAGGAGCTCGGCGACGGTGCCGGAGAACGGTGCGCGCAGGCTCGTCTCCAGCTTCATCGACTCCACGACGGCGACGACGTCGCCCTCGGACACGGTGTCCCCGGGCTGCACCGGGATCGCCACGACCATCGCCGGGGCCGGGGCGCGGACGATGCCCGCCTCGCCGCCGGAGATCCGGTGCACCGCGCCGTCGACCTCGACGATGAAGTCCGAGTCCTGCGCGACCGAGAGCACCGCGTAGGTCGTGCCGCCGACGGTGAGCCGGCGCTCGAAGCGACCGGAACGCTCGACGTCGACGTCCACCGTCTGTGCCGAGGAGCCGCCTCCGGCGGTAGGTGACGAGGAGCCGCCTCCGGCGGTAGGTGACGAGGAGCCGCCTCCGCCGGTGGGCGGGTCCAGCTCCACGCGGTACCGGTTGTTGCGGGTACGCGCGACGCGCAGCCGGTAGGACTGGCCCGCGGCGGTGACGTCGGTCTGGTGCCAGGTCTCGTAGCCGACCTCGGGACGCCCGCGCTCGGCGGAGGCGAACAGACGTTCCTGCTGGCGCTCCGCGTGCCCGTCGTGCGACTGCACGGCGGTGGCCAGCAGCGCGACGTCCAGGCGCCGCGGCGGCGTGTACCCGGCGGCCATCATGGTGTCGAGCCAGGTGGTGTCGACCTCGCCGGAGACCAGCTCCGGGCGGTCGAGCAGGTCGAGCAGGAACGCCTTGTTGGTGCTGCCGCCGTCGATCACGGTCGCGGTCTGGCGCAGCGCACGCGAGAGCCGGGCGCGTGCCTCGTCGCGGTCGCGGCCCCAGGCGATCACCTTGGCGATCATGGAGTCGAACTGCGGCGGGATGACGTCGCCCGCGGCGACCCCGGTGTCCACCCGGATGCCGGGCCCGCTGGGCAGCGCCAGGTGCTCGATCCGGCCGGGCGCCGGGGCGAACTCGCGCTCCGGGTCCTCGGCGGTCAGGCGCGCCTCGATCGCGTGCCCGGAACCGGTCGGTGCGGCACCGTTCTCCCCACCCCACCCGAGCTCGGCCAGCGTCCCGCCGCCGGCGACGTGCAGCTGCAGCTTCACGATGTCGACGCCGGTGCACGCCTCGGTCACCGGGTGCTCGACCTGCAGGCGGGTGTTGACCTCGAGGAAGGACAGCAGGCCTTCCTTGGGCTCGTAGAGGAACTCCACGGTCCCGGCGTTGACGTAGCCGGCCTTGCGCACCATGTCGGCCGCCGAGCGGCGCAGCAGCGCCTCCTGCTCGGCGTCCAGCGCCGTCGACGCGGACTCCTCGATCACCTTCTGGTTGCGCCGCTGCACCGAGCAGTCGCGCACGCCGAGCGTCCACACGTCACCGGTGGCGTCCGCGACGACCTGGACCTCCACGTGGCGTCCGCCGGACACCGCGCGCTCCAGGAACACGGTCGCGTCGCCCGCCGTCCTGCCCGCCTCCGACGACGCCCGCTCGAACGCGTCGTCGAGCGCGTCCGGGGAGGCCACGTGGCGGATGCCGCGCCCGCCACCGCCCGCGGTGGCCTTGACCATCAGCGGGTAGCCGATCGACTCGCCGGCCGTGCGGGCCGCGGCGACGTCGGCGACCGGGCCGCCGGACCACGCCGCCATCGGCACGCCGACCGACTCGGCCAGCTGCTTGGACGCGATCTTGTCCCCGAGCTGGTGCATGACCTCCGGCGACGGGCCGATGAACGTGACGCCGATGTCGCGGCACAGCTGCGCGAAGTCGGCCTTCTCCGAGACGAAACCCCAGCCGGGCCAGGCCGCGTCGGCGCGGCAGGCGCGCAGCGCGCGCTCCAGCTCGGCGTGGTCGAGGTACGGGCTCGGGCCCATGTCGTCCGGGTCGTCCGGTCCGATCAGGACGGCCTCGTCGGCCTCCCGGACGTACATGGAGCGGCGGTCGACGGCCGTGTGCAGGGCGATCGTGCGCAGCGGAGGATGCGTGGAACCCCTTTCGGCGTTCCACTCCCGGACCGCGTTGATGAGCCGCATGGCGGGCTCGCCGCGGTTGACGATGGCGATGCGCGAGAACATAGGTCCTATCCTGCTCACTCGCCGAAGGCGATGCGAACGTCGTCTGAGGTGGTGGCGGCCGCAGCCGGTGCCGCGGCGGCGCCGGGAGGTGTCGGCGCCGGGTCCAGGCGGACCTCGGGAGCCATCACCGACGGGTCGATCCGCAGCACGGCGTAGCCGCCCACGGCGCCCGCGCCGAAGCCGGGCGCGAAGACCCGGGTCGGGCCGGTGATCGCCCCGTCGCGCACCGCGTCGAACATCGCGATGGGGATCGACGCGGCCGAGACGTTGCCCATCTCCTCGATGTTGAAGTAGAGCTGGTCGGCGGACAAGCCGGCATCCGCCGCGAGCTGCAAGATCATCGTCTTGTTGGCCTGGTGCGGGACGATCAGGTCGATCGCCTCCAGCAGCGTTGCAGCGCCCACGGCACCGGCCGGCGCGGGCTGTTCGCCCAGCTCACCGATCATCTGCGCGAGGTAGCGCGCGACCAGCGCCTTGACCTCCGGGCCGTAGACGGTGATGTCGTTGTCGAACTCCGGGTTCGGCCAGATGATCGAGTTCACCTGGGAGACCGGACCGGAGGCGTAGGTCTGCAGCACCTCGACGTCGCCGGGCTCGCCGTCCGGGGCCGGTGCGACGACCATCGCGGCCGCGCCGTCACCGAAGATCATCCGCGAGGTCCGGACGCTGCCGATCTTGTCCGAGAACTTCTCCACGCAGACCAGCAGTACCGGCCGGTCCACCTCCTGCAGCTGGCGCACGGCCTCGGACAGGCCGTAGGGCAGGCCCGCGCAGGCGGCGACGATGTCGGCCGAGCAGTGCGTCTGCAGCAGCCCCAGCTGCCCGGAGAGCCACGTCGACAGCGACGGGATCAGCCGCTCGCTGGTGCAGGTGGCGACGAGCACGGCGCCGATCTCGTCGGTGCGCCGGCCCGAGTGCGCGAGCGCGGCCTTCGCCGCCTCCAGGGCCAGGTCCTCGATGTCGAGCTCGGTGTAGCGGCGCCGGTCGATACCGGTCTTCTTGCTGATCTCGGCTGCGCTCATCGGCGACCAGGAGAACGCGGAGTTGCGCACGACATCGGTGTTGTCGCAGACGTACTCGCCGCGCACGACGGCCAGCGACTCGATCCTCGGCTGCACCCGGAACGCCTCGGGAACCCGGACCGGCGGCAGCGGGCGCACCGGCTCGACCGGCTCGGCCGGGACCCCGCCGCGGCGGCGCCGGGGCGGCCGGGCGCCGGAGACGCGGTCCAGGAACGCCGAGACGTCGCGGTTGCGCGGGTGGAACGCGATCACGTGGTCGTCGTCGCCGATGTCCTCGGCCACGCGCAGCTCGGTGCCGGCGCGGTCCCACGGGTACTGGTTGTGCAGCACCATCGCCCAGCGGGTCAGCGCCTCGAGCTCGGGCCGGTCGGCCGACGCGTCGATGATCTCGGTCTGGGTGAACACCGGGTAGTCCGGGTCGTGCTCGCCGACGACGAACGTCAGGGCGCCGGGGGTGTCCAGGAACTGGGCGACGGTCGGCTTGACCGCCGGCAGCTCGGTCGCGTGGTGGCGGCGGTGCCCGAACACGTCGAAGAGCAGGTCGAACACGCGGCGCTCGGTGGCGTCGTCCCACGTCGGGTCGAGGGCCTCGAACGCCTCCCGGACCGCGCGGACCTTCTTGTCGCCGTCCTCCCACGGGGTCAGCACCGGCAGGTAGACGTCGCCGCGGTGCCGGGGCAGGTCGCGCCAGCGGGTGGGCCGCTTCTCGAACATCGTCATCGAGAACCGGTTGACCCAGAACAGGTTCTGCCCGATGTCGCGGAGCAGTTCGAACCGGCTGGGGTAGGCGCCGTCGGTGATCCGGGCGAGGATGTCGGTCCCGGTCGGTGCCTTCGACTCGAAATCGCGCTCGACGATTGCGGTGAACTGATCCAGGTCATTGATCACCGAGAAGTCGAGCTCGGCGAAGAAATTGGCGGGAAAGACGAGTCGATCATGGCTGTTGACCACGAACGGCTTCATCAGCGACCTCCTGGGCATGTGGTTGCCGGGCGAAAATCACCTGGCTGCGCGCGGTGGGCCGGCCGGGCGATCGAGTGGTGCGGTGCCCGTGACGATATCCGCACTTCGCCCTCGATCGGTATGTGATCCGACCCCGGAGTGTGCACGCTCACGCATTGTCGGTCAACGGTGACGGTTACCCGCGAGTTACATTCGGGGATATTACCGACGAGTTCTACTCGCGCGTTTTCGTGAATTTCCGGTGTCGTCGCATGTCACGCGCGGCTGGTTGTCCACTATGGATGATCGGTCCATCGGCGCGTGGGCGCCCCGGCCCCGGGCGGGCTACGGTCGGGCGATGGCACGCGTGGAGTACGTCGACCCCGAGAACGCCCCGCCGGAGACCGCGTCCGCGCTGGGCCGGTTGCCGCAGGCGCATGTCTTCGGCCTGATGGCCCGGGCGCGGACCGCGTTCACGCCCTGGCTGCGCCTGGGCGGCGCACTGCTCAACGACCTCGCACTCGCCCCGTCCCTGCGCGAGCTGACGATCCTGCAGGTCGGTCGTCTGGCGCAACGCTATGAATGGGTGCAGCACGTCCCGATCGCTCTCGCGACGGGCGTGAGCCAGGAACAGATCGACGCCCTGGAACGGGGAGAGATCGACGGCGCACCGTTCGACCCGACCGAACGCGCGGTCCTCGGATTCGTCGCCGACCTGGTGCGTGACGGAGAAGTGTCCGACCCGGACTACGCGACCCTGTCCGGCCTTCTCGACGAGCAGCAGATCGTCGAGGTCGCTCTCGTGGCGGGCCACTACCTCGGCCTGGCCCGACTCATGACCGCCCT
>NZ_JADQDD010000228.1 GCF_019263595.1 Pseudonocardia sp. KRD291
CCGGTAGTACCGCGACCAGGTCGCGCGCTGCTCCGGGGCCGTCGCGGTGATCGCCGCCGCGCATCCGGCCTGGGCGTACACCGGTGCGGTCCCGAATGCGGCCGTGCCGAAGCAGTGGTCGAAGTGCGCGTGGGTGAGGACCACCGTCAGCGGCAGTGAGGTCACCGCGCGGACCGCGCCGGCCAGCTCGGCGCCCTGCCGGGCGTCGCCGCGGGTGTCGATCACCAGGGCGCGTGCGGTGCCGAGGACGAGACCGGTCGTCAGGTCCAGCTCGTGATGGCGACGGGCGAGCACCCCGTCGGCGACCTCGACCCACCGGCCGTCGCCGCGGTCGTCCGCGCTCACACCACGACCCGCATCGGCCGTCCGCGGGCGTCGGTCTCGTCGCCGAGGGTCTCGGCCTCGCCGCGCAGCCACCGGGCGGCGGTCCAGGACACGGCCAGGGCGTCCAACACGTCGTCGAGGCGGGTGCGGGCGGGCAGGTCGGCCAGCGCGAGCGCGGGATCCACCCACCGCGCCAGCGCGGCGATCCGCTGGCCGAGCCCGCGGGCGGTCTTCTTCGGCACGAAGGCGACGTCCGGGGCGAGGGTGCGCAGCGACAGCTCCGGATGCGCCTCGACGACGGTCGCCGGGACCGCGTCCAGCGCGTCCCACTCGCGGATCTTGGCGCCGATCTGGAACGTCTGCAGGCTGATCGCCTTCCCGGTGACCTCCCGTGCCATCGCGCACGCGTCCGGGTGGGACGTCGCGGCGAGCACCTCGCGCGGCGGCGCCGGGAACACCGAGGACCGGGCCCGGCCCAGACGCGCCGCGGTCGCCACGTCGCACGCCCGCCGCGCCGGCCCGGACGGCAGCCCGATCGGGATGTCGACGCCCACCGCACCGCAGTCCCGGGTCCGCGCGAGGACGGCGGCGGCGTCCGGCTCGACCGACCACGACACCGTCGTCCCCGGGGACCCCGCACCGCTCAGCACGCACACGACCCACCCGTCGGGGACCCCGTCCACACCCGCGACCTGCATGAGGGAGGATCTTTCCCCGTGCGCGTCTACCTGGGCAGTGACCACGCCGGATTCGAGCTGAAGGCGAAGGTGATCGAGCACCTGTCCGGTCAGGGGATCGAGGCCGTCGACGTCGGTGCGCCGACGTTCGACCCGCTCGACGACTACCCGGCCTGGTGCATCGAGACGGCCCGGCGGGTCGTCGCCGACCCCGGATCCCTGGGCATCGTGATCGGCGGGTCCGGCAACGGCGAGCAGATCGCGGCCAACAAGGTGGACGGCGCGCGCGCCGCGCTCGCCTGGAGCGAGGAGACCGCGCGGCTCGCCCGCGAGCACAACGACGCCCAGATCGTCGGCATCGGCGCGCGCCAGCACATGTTCGAGGAGGTGCTGGTGATCGTCGAGGCGTTCCTGACCACGGAGTTCTCCGGCGACGAGCGGCACGCGCGCCGGATCGCGCAGCTCGCCGACTACGAGCGCACCGGCGAGATCGAGCTCCCCGCGAGCTGATGCCCGAGGGACACACGCTGCACCGTCTGGCGCGGCTGCACCAGACGCTGTTCGCCCGGCGTCCGGTGGCGGTGTCGAGCCCGCAGGGGCGCTTCGCCGACGCCGCGGCGTCGCTCGACGGCGCGACGATGACCCGCGCCGAGGCGCACGGCAAGCACCTGTTCCACCGCTTCGGCCCGGACCGGGTGGTGCACGTGCACCTCGGGCTCTACGGCACGTTCGTCGAGGGCGAGCTGCCGGCGCCGGAGCCGCGCGGGCAGCTGCGGATGCGGCTGGTCGGCGAGACGCACTATGCCGACCTGCGCGGACCCACCGCCTGCGAGCTGATCACCGGCGCGGAGGCCCGCGCGGTCCGGGCCCGCCTGGGCGCGGACCCGCTGCGTCGCGACGCCGACCCGGAGCTGGTCTGGGCGCGGGTCGCGAGGTCCCGCTCGCCGCTGGCGACGCTGCTGATGGACCAGACCGTCGTGTCCGGGGTCGGCAACGTCTACCGCGCCGAGCTGCTGTTCCGGCACGGCCTGGACCCGCAGCTGCCCGGCAACCGGCTCGACCGGGAGACCTGGGACGCGATGTGGCCCGACCTGGTCGCCCTGATGCGCGACGGCGTGCGGAAGGGCCGCATCGACACCGTCGCGCGCGAGCACGACCCGCGGCGGCGCGGCGAGCCAGGCCGCAGGGACCGTCACGGCGGCGAAGTCTACGTCTACCGCCGCACCGGGATGCCGTGCCTGGTCTGCGGCACGCCCGTGCGCACCGCCACGCACGCGGCCCGCAACCTGTTCTGGTGCCCGACGTGCCAGCCGTCCGCCTGAGCGGGCGTTAGGGTCGCGGCGTGGCCGAGCACAAGCCGATCGAATGCTGGATGACCGACATGGACGGTGTCCTGGTGCGCGAGGGACGCCTCGTGCCCGGCGCCGACACGCTGCTGGGGCGTCTGCGGGACAAGGGCGTGCCGTTCCTGGTCCTGACGAACAACTCCATCCACACCCCGCGCGACCTGCGCTACCGGCTGCAGGCCACCGGCCTGGAGGTGCCCGAGGAGGCGATCTGGACCTCGGCGCTGGCCACCGCGGCGTTCCTGCACGAGCAGCGCCCCGGCGGCAGTGCCTACGTGATCGGCGAGGCGGGGCTGACCACCGCGCTGCACGACATCGGGTACGTGCTCACGGACGCGAGTCCGGACTACGTGGTGCTGGGCGAGACCCGCACCTACAGCTTCTCCAGCATCACCACCGCGATCCGGCTGATCGCCGGCGGTGCACGGTTCGTCGCGACCAACCCGGACGCGACCGGCCCGTCGCCGGAGGGGCTGCTGCCGGCCACCGGCTCGGTCGCGGCGATGATCTCCAAGGCGACCCGGACCGACCCCTACTTCGTGGGCAAGCCGAACCCTCTGATGATGCGCGCGGCGCTGAACCGGCTCGGGGCGCACTCCGAGTCCACGATCATGATCGGCGACCGGATGGACACCGACATCCTGGCCGGGCTCGAGGCCGGGATGCGCACGGTGCTGGTGCTCTCCGGCATCACCCAGGCCGACGAGATCGACCGCTTCCCGTTCCGCCCGACCCGCGTGGTCCCGTCCGTCGCGGACCTCATCGACGACGTCTGAGGACGGCTGAGGACGTCTGAGCAGCGCGTGCTCAGCCGCCGTTGCGGTCGCCGTCCGGGTCGTGTTCGCCGTCGGCCGCGGACCGGTGCGGCCGCCAGCGCGACAACGACGGCAGCCCGGGCTCGGTCTGCGCGAGCCTGCGCAGGGTGACCGCCACCGTCGCCCGGCACTGCGCGGTCGGCGGGACGGTGACGGCGTCCGGACCGTCCCCGCCCCGGACCGCGGCGACGACGTCGCGTTCGAGCTCGACCAGCTCGGGTGCGCCGAACTCGTCGAGCAGCTCGGCGAACGCCGCGTCCGCCTCCGCGTCGAACGGGTGCGGACGCCCGAGCGGGCCGAACAGCGGGTGTGCCGGGTAGAGGTGCGCGACCGGGACGTGCCCGGCCGGGATCGGCACCGTCGAGGCGTGCGTGCGACCGCGGGCGAGCAGGTGCGGCAGCAGGTGGGTGTGCGGCCCGTCCGGGGAGCGCCCGTCCGGCGCCGGGATCGGCGCGAACACCTCGACCCGCCCGGCCGCGCCGCGGAACACCCGGTGCGGCGAGCCGGCGACCAGGGCGCCCGCGACCCCGCTCCCGAACACCGGGCGTCCCGCACCGGCGCGCAGGGTGTCCAGCACCGCCGGGTCCGCGGTGCGCACGCACGCCTCGACGGCCGGCGTGCCCAGCCCGAGGTCGAACAGCACGGCGCCGCGGTCCTGCGGGCGCACCGCGTCCGGGTCCGGCCCGAGCTCGGTCAGCACCGTGCGTGCCGGTCCGGCCTGTTCCACCGGCACGCAGAACGCGACGGCGTGGTTCCAGGCCAGGTCCGGGCCGGCCGGTGTGCGGTAGGCGACGGCCGTGACGCCGGGCGGCGGGGTCCGGCCCTCGTCGAACAGCGCGATCGCGCCGCGGTCGGTGGCCCGGGTGCCGTCGTCGCCGGAGCAGGGCTCGTCCGGGTCGCGGACGAACTCGGCGATCGCCCCGAGGGTGCCGGTGCTCCAGCCCGCCCGCGTGTCGGTCAGATGGCGGTGCACGAGCCGGCCCGGCCGGGTGGAGGTCACCGGGGGAGACTCGCAACCGATCCGCGGAGGGGCAAACGGAGGGCGGTCCGGGGCCCGGTCGGGGAGCGCGGCGGGGTTGCGAACCACAACGATGTAGTTACCCTCGAACGCATGTACGCATCACGAGAGACCGCCTGGTGCTCGTGCTCCGGCTGCGGGGTCGAGGCCGAGCTCCCGGCCGAGGAGACCGCCGGTGTCGAGGTGCCGTGCCCCGACTGCGCCGGACCGATGAGCGAGCTGTGGTCCTGGGAGTCCGCGGCCGCCTGACCGGCCGGTCCGCTCAGGGCGCGACGGGCAGCACGACCACGCTGATGTTGTCGCGCCCGCCGGCGTCGAGGGCGGCGCGGGTGAGCGTGTCCGCGGCCTCGATCGTCGACGCGGCGGTGCGCACGATCTCGGCCAGGTCGCCGGGCTCGGGCAGGTAGTTCCACAGGCCGTCGCTGCACAGCAGCAGGATCCCGGCGCCGTCCGGGCGCAGGGTCGTGACGTCGGGCTCCGGGTGGTCCTGCGGGCCGAGCCACCGGGTGATCGCGTGCGCGCGACGGTCCGAGGCCGCGGCCTCGGCGTCGAGCAGCCCGACGGCCACCGCCTCCGCCGCCCACGAGTGGTCCTCGGTGAGCCGCAGCCCGGCACCGTGCACCGGCAGCCAGTACGCGCGGCTGTCGCCGACCCAACCCACGGTGATCTCGCCGTCGTCCACGTGTGCGGCGACGAGCGTGCAGGACGGCCCCTCGACACCGCCGCCCAGGTCGGCCACCGCCGCCGCGCCCGCAGCCACCGCGGCCCGCATCCGCAGCCCGGGCGCGGCCGGCATCTCGCCCGGGGCGCAGAGCAGGACGTCCAGCGTCGCGTCGGCGGCGGCCCGGGCGGCCTCCTCCGGGTGGTTGGTGCTCGACACCCCGTCGCAGACGACCGCCGCCTCGGGCCGGTCGCCCGCCCCGGCGGCCACCACCCGTCCGAGCGCGATCGCGTCCTCGTTGCGGCGGTGCACCAGGCCGCGGTCGCTGACCCCGGCCAGCACGCCCAGGTCGACCTCGACCCGGTCCACGGACTCGCCGAGCCGCGCCCCGCACGTGTCGCACCACTGGATCCCCGGGAGCCGACCGGGCATCGACGGCGCCGGGCGTCCCTCGCCCCCGCACTCCGGGCACGTGCGGGTGACCTCGCCACGGGCGGCGACGACGGTGGTGCCGCCGCGCACGATCCGCCGGTCGGTGCCGCAGGCGGGGCAGAAGCGGTCGCCACCGGCGGCGGGCGCGGCGCAGCTGCGGCACGCGTCGTGCGTGTCGGCGCGAGGGGCGTCCTCGGCCAGCAGGCCGGCACCGTGGTCACGCTGTCGATCGGTCATCCGACGCACCGCCTCCGCTGTGTGCGTGCCCGCAGGCCCGTCGCTGGGCGCATTCGGGGGAACGTGGCGGAAAGGATAGCGAGCCTCTCGGCCGGTCGGGCGAACCAGGGGGTGCGTCCGCCGCTGTCCGACGCGGTGCCGTCTACGGCGACGGTGTCCGCGCGCGAGGGAGCCGCTCGTCACGCAGGGCGCTGCGGCGGACCTTGCCGGCGTCGTCGCGCAGCGGGTGGGGCACGAACTCGTAGGTCCGCGGCGTCTTGTACGGGGTCAGCCGCTCGGTCAGGTACGCGCGCAGGGACTCCTCGACGACGGCCGGGTCGGCCCCGTCCGGGGTGTGCACGATCGCGTGCACGACCTGCCCGTAGTCGGGGTCCGGCAGCCCGATCACGGCGCTGCCCAGGACGTCCGGGTGCCCGTCGAGGGCGGCCTCGACCTCGGCCGGATACACGTTCGCGCCGCCGACCAGGACCATGTCCGAGCGCCGGTCGGCCAGGTAGAGGTAGCCGTCGTCGTCGAAGTGGCCCATGTCGCCGAGGGACTCCCAGCCGTCGCGCTCGCGGGCGGTGGCGCCCAGGTAGCGGTAGGTGGGTTGCCCGTCGGCCGAGCGCATCCAGATCTCGCCGGTCTCCCCGGTGGGCAGCTCCCGGCCGTCCTCGGGGTCGTGCACCCGCATCAGGCCGCGGGTGACCCGCCCGACCGAGCCGGGGTGCGCCAGCCACTCGATGCCGTCGATCGTCGTGCCGGCCTGCGACTCGGTGCCCGAGTACAGCTCGATCACCGTCTCCGGCCCGACCCAGGACAGCCACGCCCGCTTGACCTCCGGCGGGCACGGCGCGCCCACGTGCAGGACCGTGCGCAGGGACGACATGTCGGCCGCGTCGCGCACGGACGCGGGCAGGCGCAGGATCCGGCTCATCATCGTCGGCACCACGTAGAGCCAGGTGGCGCCGTGTCCGGCGACGAGGTCGAGCGTGCGCTGGGCGTCGAAGCGCTGCATGACGACCACGTGGTGACCCTGGAGCAAGGCCATCAGCGAGAACATGTACGGCGCGTTGTGGTGCAGCGGCGCGGTGCACAGGAACACGCCGTCGCGGTCGATGCGCAGACCGTCGACCCGGGCCAGCGCCTCCTCGACGCAGGCACGCTGACCGGCCACGATCACCTTCGGACGCCCGGTGCTCCCGCCCGAGGTCGGCGCCTTCCAGGAGGGCCCGACGATCTCCGGCAGCGGCTCCGCGGACTCGCCGGACGCGTCGTGGTCGCCGGGCAGCCAGGCCCGTCCCGGCGTCTCGAGCCCGACGACCAGCGCCGGGTCGGCCACCTGCAGCACGGCGTCGAGCTCACCGCGCGGGAGCCGGTGCGAGACCGGCTGCGGCACCGCGCCGAGCTTCCACACCGCCACCGAGCACTCCATGTGCCGGGCCCGGTTCGGCAGCGCGATCGACACCAGGTCCCCGGGGCCGACGCCGCGGGCGGCGAACGCCCGGGCCAGCCGGTTGGTCCGTGCGTCGAGCTCGGCGCGGGTCAGGACGGTCTCGCCGTCGGACACCGCGGGCGCGTCCGGAGCGGCCCGCGCCAGCTCGCGCAGGCGCGTCGGCAGGGGGGTCACATGCCCGGCCGTGCCGTCGTCGCGGCTCATACCGCCTCCGCCCGGCGGGACGCCGCGGGCGCCGCGTCCGGGTCCGGCGCCGGACCGCGCCGCAGGATCGCCCGCGCGGTGAACAGCGACAGCACGACGATGAGCAGCGAGTACACCACCACCGGCACGATCGACCCGGTCAGCGACAGCAGCGACTGCCCGATCAACGGCGCGGTCCCGCCGAACATCGTCCCGGCGAGGGCGTAGGACAGGGAGATCGCGGTGTAGCGCATCCGTGCGGGGAACGCCTCGGCCAGCATGCCCGCCAGGATCGCGTAGTACATCGTGTGCGGCAGCGTGGCCAGCGCCATGCCGAGCGCGGCCAGCGCGAAGTTGCCGGTGGAGATCATCGCGAACATCAGCGGGAACAGCGGCAGCTCGAGGATGAGCAGCGCCGTGACCACCTTGCGCGGGTTCCACCACGTCGCCATGAACGCACCGAGCGGCTGGGTGCAGAACTGCACGAACGAGCTGATCAGGATCACGTTGAGGAACGTCGAGCGGTCGTAGCCGAGCTCGGTGGTGGCCCAGGACAGCGCGAACGTGTTCTTGAAGTACGCCGCCGCCGCGACCAGCGCGCACGCCCCGATCGAGAGCGCCACCATGCCCTTCGCGCCGCGCATCAGCTCGCCCAGCGGGAACCGCGAGGTGCTCCCGGTGCGACGCAGCCGCGCCAGCTCCGGGCTCTCCTCGATCCGCAGCCGGATGATCAGCCCGACGACCACGAGCGCCGCCGAGACCAGGAACGGCACCCGCCATCCCCAGGACAGGAAGTCGGCCTCGGGCAGCGTCGCGGCGAGCGCGAACGAGCCGGTGGCCAGCATCTGCCCGGCCGGGCTGCCCTGCTGGGCGAACGCGCCGTAGAGGATCTTCTTGCCCTTCGACGCGTGCTCGGAGGCGATCAGCACGGCGCCGCCCCACTCGCCGCCCACGGCCAGTCCCTGCACCAGCCGGGCGGTCACCAGCAGGACCGGGGCCGCCGTGCCGATCTCGTCGAAGGAGGGCAGCAGGCCGATCGCCAGGGTCGAGACGCCCATCAGCATCAGCGTCGAGACCAGCGCGGTCTTGCGGCCGAGCCGGTCGCCGAGGTGGCCGAAGACGATCCCGCCGATCGGGCGGGCCAGGAACCCGACCCAGAACGTGGCGAACGAGGCCAGCACGCCGGCGGCGGGGGAGACCGAGGGGAAGAACAGCGGCCCGAGCACCAGCGCGGCCGCGGTGCCGTAGATGTAGAAGTCGTACCACTCGATCGTCGTACCGACGAACGACGCGATGCCGGCCCTGCGCCGCATCCGTGCCGTGCTCGCCGGGGTCCCGTCCCCGGTCATGCGATCCCCGTCGTCCGGGCCTGCCGTGGAGGTGTCGGTCATCGCGTGCCCCCTCGCACTCGACGTCGACATGACCGCTGTCACGTCGTCCGCACGACCCTAAGCGGAGATTGGGACCGATCAAGGACTACTTCGGTCGTGATCCTGTCGACGAGACGACCTAGTATCGGGGCGTGGAGCTGCGCCAGCTGAACGCGTTCGTCGTCGTCGCCGAGGAGCTCCACTTCGGACGGGCGGCGGTGCGCCTGTCGGTCTCCGGCCCGCCGCTGTCGCAGCAGATCCGCCGGCTCGAACGCGAGGTCGGGACACCGCTGTTCGCCCGGCACACCCGCCACGTCGCGCTCACCCCGGCCGGTGAGGCGTTCCTGCCCCCGGCCCGTCGCGCGCTCGCCGCGGCCGGCGACGCGACGACGGCCGCCCGCCGCGCCGCGCAGGGCCGCACCGGCACGGCGCGCCTGGGCTTCGCCGGCTCCAGCTCCTACCAGCAGCTGCGCGAGATCGCGCAACGGTTCCGCGCGACCGTGCCGGACGCACGCCTGTCCCTGGTCACCGGACGGTTCAGCGGGGAGCTCGCCGAGGACCTGCGCGCCGACCGGGTCGACGCCGCCCTGATCCGCACCCCGGTCGACGACATCGGTCTCGTCGTCCGGGAGGTGGCCCGCCAGAGGCTGGTCGCCGCCCTGCCGGTGGAGCACCCGCTCGCCGACCGGGAGCAGATCGGGCTCGCCGAGCTCTGCGCCGACGCGTTCGTCTCCTACCCGGCGCAACGGATGGCCGTGATGCGCGGGGCGGTGGACGCCGCCTGCCTGCACGCCGGGTTCCACCCCCGCATCGAACAGGAGGCCCCGGACACGCACACCCTGCTGTCGCTGGTCAGCGCCGGCGTCGGGGTGGGGCTGGTCCTCGACGCGGCCTCCGAGCTGCTGATGCCCGGGGTCGCGGTGGTGGAGCTGGCCGACGCCCGGGTCGTCCCCCTCGCACTGGCCTGGAAGCGGGACGGCAGCAACCCGGTCCTGCCCGCCCTCCTCTCCTCCGCCGGAGTGGCCGACGCCTGACCGCGCGGCCACTCCGGTGGGACGCCGCGGATCAGACGCCGGTGACGCCCGCCCGTCGGACGTAGTCGATCTGCTCGTCGGTCGGCCCGCCGCGGGAGAGGACCTCGTCGGCGTTCTCGTCCCGCATCCGGTAGAGGCCCTCGCGCAGGCCGGGGTCGCCGCCGTGGAAGGACTCCAGCAGCTCGCCCCACCGCGCGGCCAGTGCCCGGGCCCGCGGTGACGACGGGTCGGTGCCCGCGTCGATCTCGGCCTGCACGGCCGCGATCAGCTCCGGCCACTCGCGCTCGGCGGCACGGATGGTGTCCTCGCCGAGTTCCTGGCGCCGCGCCTCCAGGGCGGCGAGCTGCTCGTCGGTGAAGTAGTTGTTGAACGTCTCGGTCATCTTCGACACCTCGTCGATCAGTCCCATCAGGTCCGACGGTCCGGGAGTCGTGGAGTTGCGCAGCCCCGCGACCAGCGCGGCGAGCGTGGTGCGCAGGTCGCGCAACGCGACCAGTCGCGCCTCGACCTGGGTCAGGTGCGCGGAGAGGATCCCCTCCAGCCGGTCGCGGTCGGGGGCGAGCACCTCGGCGATCGCCTCCAGCGACAGACCCAGCTCGCGCAGGGCCACCACCTCGTACACCCGCCGCACGTCGCGGTCGTCGTAGAGCCGGTGCCCGGCCGCCGTCCTCCGCGAGGGCACGATCAGGCCGCGCTCCTCCCAGTGGTGCAGCGTCCGCACCGTCAGCCCGGTCCGCCGGGCGAGCTCGCCGACCTTCCACGCGGTCTGTTCCACGACTTCGATACCCTTCTCGTCGGTCCGCCCCGTCGGGGCGACAGGAACGACGCTAGGAACTCACGTCGCGTGAGGTGCAAGCCCGAATTTCGCGCGACACGTCGAGGATGCGACACGCCGACGCGACCGGGTCGCAATGT
>NZ_JADQDD010000229.1 GCF_019263595.1 Pseudonocardia sp. KRD291
CCCGGGCCCGGCACAGCCGGACGGCGAGCTGACCGTGGCAGTGCAGTTCCCGCCGCGGGCCGCGTACGCGTTCGACGCCGACGACGGCGCGCGGCTGCAGTCGCTCGGCGTCGCCGAGACGCTGACCTCGGTCGACGAGAAGGTGGCGCCGGTGCCGTCGCTGGCGACGGCCTGGCAGCAGAGCGCCGACGGCCGCAGCTGGCGGTTCACGCTGCGCCCGGGCGTCCGGTTCCACGACGGCGCCCCGCTCGACCCCGCCGCCGTCGTCACCGCGCTGCGCCACGTCGCCGGGGTCGCCGCACCGCCGCGGGCGATCCGCGGGATCGGGTTCGCGATCGCCGCCGACGGCCCGGACGCGGTGCGGATCACCACCACCTCCCCGGACCCGGTGCTGCCGCTGCGGATGAGCAGCGGCAACCTCGGGATCCTGTCCCCGGCCGCCTACGCCGGCGGCGGGGCGCCGGAGGTGGTGCGCACCGCGACCGGCCCCTACGTCCTGGACGCGGTGAACGGGACGGACTCGGCGGTGCTGGTCCGCAACGACGCCTACTGGGGTACCCGACCCGGCGCGAAGCGGGTCACCGTGCGGTACGTGACCGACCCGCAGACCCGCGCGCTGGCCGTGCAGTCCGGCGACGTCCAGTTCGCCGAGGGACTGCCGAACGCCTCGCTGGGCCAACTCCGCTCGTCCGGGGCCGAGGTCGCGGAGTACCCGAACGCCCGCACGGTGGAGCTGCTGCTCAACCAGTCCGCGGCGCCGTTCGCGGACCTGCGGGTGCGCCAGGCCGTCACGAAGGCGATCGACCGTCCGGTGCTCGCGCAGCAGGTGCTGGCCGGCGCCGCGGACCCGGCGGCGGACCTGTTCGGCGCGGCCGTGCCGTGGGGCGTCACGCAACCCCCGCCGGCGGCCGACGTCGAGGGCGCCAAGACGCTGCTCGCGCAGGCCGGCTACGGGCCGGGCCGCCCGCTGACCGTCCGGCTGCAGACGTTCCCGAACCGCCCGGAGCTGCCCGTGCTGGCCACCGCGATCCAGGCGATGCTCGCCCGCGCCGGGATCACCGTGTCGGTCGAGGTCGGCAACTACGACGCCCAGGAGCCCGACGTGCTGGCCGGGCGGTTCGACATGTTCCTCAACTCGCGCAGCTACCTGTCCGACTACCCGGACGCCACCGGCACGCTGAGCTCGGACTACACCTGCGCCGGCAGCTACAACATCGACCACTTCTGCGCCCCGGCCTACGACGCGCTGATCGCCCGGCTGCCGGGCGTCACCGACGTCGCGGCGCGCCAGCAGCTGTTCGCCCGGGCGGCGCGGATGCTGACCGACCAGGCCGTCGGGGTGATGGTGGTGCATCCGCGCAACACCGCGGCGCTGCGCGGGGCCACCGGCTTCGTCCCGGACCCGCTCGGCGTGCGGCCGCTGATCCCGCCGCTCGTGCGCACCGGGTGACCCCGGTGGTGACGTGAGGGCGCTGGTGCTGCGCCGGCTGCTGCCGGTGCCACTGGTGCTGCTTGCCGCGTCCGTGCTGGTGTTCGCGCTGCCCCGGCTGACCGGGGTGGACGTGAGCCGCGCGGTGCTGCGGGCGCGGGTCTCGGCCGAGGTGCCGGACGCCGCCACCGAGGCCCGGGTGGCCGCCGAGTTCGGGCTCGACGCGAGCGCACCCGTGCAGTACCTGCGCTGGCTGGGCGCCGCGCTGCGCGGTGACCTGGGGCTGGGGTTCGTCAGCCGGGAGCCGGTACTCGACCAGGTGGGCGACGCGCTGGCGGTGTCCGGCCTGCTCACCGTGCTGGCGCTCGGGCTGGCGGCGGTCGTCGGCGTCACGGCCGGGGTGTACGCGGCGCACCGGCCGGGCGGGCCGTTCGACCGGGCCGTCGGCGCGCTCGCGGTGGCGGGTGTCGCGGTGCCGGAGTTCGTGCTGGCGCCGTGGCTGGTCCTGGTGTTCGCGGTCGGTGCCGGTGCGCTGCCCGCGCTGGGCTGGGGCGGGCCGCAGCACGTCGTGCTGCCGGTGCTGACGCTGGCCGTGTACCCGGCGGCGCTGGCCGCGCAGCTGGTGCGCGCCGAGACCGCCGACGTGCTCACCCGCGCGCACGTACCGCTCGCGCGGGCCAAGGGCCTGACCGCGCGCCGGGTGCTGTGGCGTCACGGCGCCCGCCTGGCGACGACGTCGGTGACGTCGTTGTCGGGCATGTTCGTCGCCGGCCTGCTCGGCGGCTCGGTCGTGGTCGAGGTGGTCTTCGGCATCCCCGGCCTGGGCCGGCTGCTCTACGACGCGGTGCTCGCCCAGGACCTTCCGGTGATCCAGGCCGGGACGCTCGCGCTGGTCGCGGTCGCGGTGCTGGCCGGGGTCCTGGTCGAGCTGGCGGGGCTGGCCGCGGACCCCGTGGCACGGTCCCGGGAGGCGGTCTCGTGAACCGGTGGTGGGTCGGCGGTGCGGCTCTCGTTGCCGTCGCGGCCGTGCTCGGCCCGCTGCTCGGGGACCCGGACGCGGCGGACTTCGCCGCGATCCTCGCCGGGCCCTCGCCCGCGCACCCGCTGGGTACCGATCAGCTCGGCCGCGACCTGCTGCTGCGGCTTCTCGCCGGCGCGCAGCTGACGCTGGGGATCAGCGTGGTGACGGTGCTGGTGACCGGCGCCGTCGGGACCGCGGCGGGGATGGCCGCCGGTTACCGGGAGGGGCCCGGCGCCCGCGTCCTGCTGCGCACCGTCGACGTGCTCGCCGCCCTGCCGATCATCCTGTTCGGACTGCTCGCGGCGGCCGTGCTCGGGCCGGGGATCGGCTCACTGCTGGCCGCGGTCTGGCTGGTCGGGTGGACGCCGTTCGCGCGCCAGGCCTACCAGCTCACCGTCGCCGAGAAGGGCCGCGCCTACGTCGAGGGCGCGGTCGCGCTGGGCGCCGGGCCGGCACGGGTGCTCCTCCGCCACGTCGCGCGCAACCTCGCACCGCCCCTGCTGGCGCACGCCTGCGTCCGGTTCGCCGCGACGCTGCTCACGGTGTCCGGGCTGTCGTTCCTGGGGCTCGGGGTGGCGCCGCCGACCGCGGAGTGGGGCGCGATGGTCGCCGAGGGCCGCGAGTACCTGTTCGTCGCACCGCACGTCGTGCTCGTACCGTCGGTCGCGGTGGTCGCGGTCGCGGTCCTGGTCACCGTAGCCGGACGCCGGATGGCCACGTAGCGGCCGACGCGCGACGCGTAGAGCCCCGCCCCCCTCGCGTTGTGGAGCCATGACGTCGATTTTCGGGCCGTCGGACGACGTCAGGGCTCCACAACGCGGGATGGGGGTGGGGCGTCAGTCCCGGTCGAGGGCGCCGCCGGTGCGGTACCCGGTCACCCGCGTCTCGAAGAAGTTCTTCTCCTCGAGCAGGTCCGTCGCCTCGCTGCAGGTACTGCTGGTTCGGGTCAGCTTCGCCGTTCGGCTGTCGGGGTGAACGCGGACCGCTCCCGCTGATCAGGAGCCCGGCGCGGCGTGTTGGTGCGCGGCGGCGGTGATCCCGTCGACGATCGCCGTCTCGGCGTCGTCGCGCGGACCGGGCACCAGGACCGCCCCGGAGCCCGTCCGGACCCCGGCCAGCGGGTGCGCCGCGGCCCAGCCCTTGAGCACCGCGTCGTAGGCCAGCTCGTCGGGCAGGACGAGGTGCAGGCCCTCCTCGGTCCCGAGCCGGAACGGCGGGCCGTCCGGGCCCACCTCCGGGGGCGCACCGGCACGGGCCGCGAGACGCCCGCCGGGCACCGTGGGCCAGTCCGGCTCGTCGCCGTCGGGCAGCGGGTTCTCGCCGTGCGCGCGCAGGAAGTCCAGGCGGTCGCCGAGCCAGGTCCCGAGGTGCCCGACCACCTCGCCGGCCAGCTGCGCCCCGCCGGCCGCGCGTACGGCCAGCACCGGGGCGCCGCTCCCGGTCGCGAGCCACTCCCGGGTCCGGGCGAGCAGGTGCGCCGGAGTGCGGGTGTCCTCGGAACCCTGGCCGAGGAAGACCGGCATCCCGCGCAGGCCGCCGCGGGCCGTCGGCGGGCCGTCGTCGAACGCCAGCGCGCCGTAGAGCAGGGCGGCGCCGGCGAGGCGTTCCGGGGCCGCGGACATCACCGCCCCGGCCAGGGTCACGCCCTCCCGGAACCCGACCAGCAGGACCGGGCGCGCGGGGTCGCCCTCCCCGTCGAGCCAGCGCAGGACCCAGGCGCAGGTCGTGTCCAGGCTCGTGCGGTCCGGGACCCCGTCGTCGGCGTCGAGGAACCAGCGGTACCCGGCGCCGAGCTCGACCGGCGCACGCACCGCGGCGTAGGCGACCGACCCGTGCGGTAGCCACGGCGACATCTCGATCACCGAGTGCTCGCTGGTCCCGTTGCCGTGCAGCACGACCACCAGCGGCGCCGAGGGGTGCTCGGTGCCCCAGCGGGCGACGACGGGGAGATCCCCGACGTCGGTGCGTCGGTCGTCCGCCACCCTGGCCTCCCTCGTCCGGTGCCTGTGCACGATAGGGCTCCGGACCGCGGCCCCGGTCTCAGATCGAGACGGGCGACCTCTCGACGACGCCGCGACCGCCTTCTGTTGGTAAATGCGGTTCAGATCGTTGATTATCTCCGCAATTTCGGATCTGATAGTGGCGGTCGACGACCCGCTCGTCGGCTGCACGCCGATGTATCCGCCTTACCTGAGTGGCCCGCTCCGGCTCCGACCGCGGCGCCGACCGGGCCGACGAGAAGACACCCCACTGCCGGGAGGCACCGTGACCGTCACCGCCGACGCACGTACCGAACTGGACCGCACCCGCTTCTTCATCAACGGCGAGTGGGTCGAACCGCGGGGCACCGAGACCCACGACGCGCTCGAGGCCGCCACCGGCGAGTCGCTCGGCACCGCGGCGCTGGGCACCGACGCCGACATCGACGCCGCCGTCCACGCCGCGCGCGAGGCACTGGAGAACGGCCCGTGGTCGCGCACCACCGCGGCCGAGCGCGCCGAGGTCATGATCCGCTTCGCCGAGGCCCTCGAGGCCCGCTCCGAGTCCACCAGCAGGCTGGTGAGCCAGGAGAACGGGATGCCGATCACGCTGTCCTCGGCGTTCAACGGCGCCGCCCCGGCAGGCCTGCTGCGGATGTACGCCGACGTCATCTCCCACACCGAGCTCGAGACCGTGCGCCCGAGCGCGCAGGGCTCGACGATCGTGCGCCGCGAGCCGGTCGGCGTCGTCGGCGCCATCACACCGTGGAACTACCCGCAGGCGCTGGCCATGTTCAAGCTGGCCCCGGCGCTCGCGGCGGGTTGCACGATGGTGCTCAAGCCGTCCCCGGAGACGGCGCTGGACACCTACGTCTTCGCCGACGCCGCCCAGGAGGTCGGCCTGCCGCCGGGCGTGCTCAACATCGTGCTCGCCGGCCGTGAGGCGGGCGCGTCGCTGGTCTCGCACCCGGGCGTCGACAAGGTCGCCTTCACCGGCTCCACCGCCGCGGGCCGGATCATCGGCGCCGAGTGCGGCCGCCTGATCCGGCGCTGCACCCTGGAGCTGGGCGGCAAGTCGGCCTCGGTCTTCCTCTCCGACGGCGACATCGACACGTTCCTCGCGGCGATGCCGACCTCGTCGTTCATGAACAACGCCCAGACCTGCACCACCGCCTCACGCATCCTCGTGGCGCGCTCGCGCTACGACGAGGTCGTCGAGGCCGTCGCCCAGTTCTCCCGCGACCAGGTCGTCGGCAACCCGCTCGAGGAGTCGACCACGCTGGGCCCGATGGCCTCGCAGACCCACCTCGACCGGGTCATGGGCTACATCGACGTCGGCCGCAACTCCTCGGCCCGCCTGGTCACCGGTGGCGGGCGTCCCGCCGACCAGGACCGCGGCTGGTTCGTCGAGCCGACCGTGTTCGCCGACGTCGACAACAACGACCAGCTCGCCCGCGAGGAGGTCTTCGGCCCGGTGTTCGCGATGATCCCGTTCGACTCGGACTCCGACGCCCTGCGGATCGCCAACGACAGCAACTACGGGCTCGGCGGCTCGGTGTACTCGGCGGACGAGGAGCGCGCGCTCGGCTTCGCCCGGCGGGTGCGCACCGGCACGATCGGTGTCAACCGCTACGACATCGACCTGGGCGCGCCGTTCGGCGGCATGAAGGACAGCGGCATCGGCCGCGAGCTCGGACCCGAGGGGATCAACAACTACCTCGAGTACAAGTCGATCTATGCCCCGGCCGACCGGCTGGGCTGAGCGCGATCCGAGTTCGCACGGCGTGACCGGGCGGACTTCCGGGACGTCAGCTCCGCACCGAGGAGTCCCACCGCCACTCGCGGACCGGCTCCCGGCCGTCGAGGGGGCCGCGCCCGGTCGCCCAGAGCAGGGTCGCCGCGGCGTTCCCGGGCTCGGCGGGGACGTCCGGGAACAGCCGCGTCAGGACGGTGCGGCAGGTGTCGTCGGGCATCGAGAACCCGATCCCGAGCCCGCGGGCGATGTCGTGGGTGTGCAGCAGGACCTCGACCACACCCATCGCGGCGAAGCCCCCGGGGTCGGCGACGCCGTTCGGGTGCCAGCCGCGGGCGCCCGGGTGCGCGGTGCGCACCGCGCTGGCCAGGAGCGCGCCACCGGCGTCGACGACGCGCAGGATGTCGTCCGGCCCGGCGTCGGGCGGGACGGCGACGTCGAAGGAGACGTAGTCGTTCTCCGCCTCGGCGGCGAGCTGGGCGGCGTAGACGAGCAGGTCGTCGGCGACGTGGACCGCGGTGTCGCGGCAGGACCAGGACAGGTCACCGGCGGGGGCGGACCAGTCGAGGTCGGCGTGACCGCGCAGGGTCCGGACCATCTCGTCGGTGACGGCCTCGACGTCGTGGGCGCGCATGGTCTGCATCGTCCCAGGTGCGGGGCGTCCGCCGTCGGGTGAGGGGCCGGCGGGGGATAGGTTCGTGTCGCGAGTCGCAACCGGCGGAGAGGAAGTCCACAACCGTGGCGAACGAGGACGAACGCATCGCGCTGTTGCTCGACTACGAGAACCTGGCGATCGGGGCCCGGGACGGGTTGGGCGTGGCCCCGTTCGACTTCGGGCCGCTGGCCGACGCGCTGGCCGAGCGGGGACGGGTCGTCGTCCGCCGCGCGTACGCGGACTGGTCCGCCTTCGACGAGGACCGCAGGCTGATGGCCCGCGCCCAGGTGGAGCTGATCGAGATCCCGCAGCGGATCGGCGGGTCGCGCAAGAACGCCGCCGACATCAAGCTCGCGGTGGACGCGATCGAGCTGGCCTACGAGCGCGGGTTCGTCACCACGTTCGCGATCGGCACCGGCGACTCCGACTTCACCCCGCTGATGCACAAGCTCCGCGAGCTGGACAAGCGGGTGATCGGGATCGGGGTACAGGACTCGACGTCGGCGCTGCTGCCGCCCGCCTGCGACGAGTTCCTGTTCTACGACCGGCTGCCCGGCGTCGAGCCGACGATCGAGCCCCGCCCGCGCAACCGTCGGCGCGGGGCCCCGAAACCCGTCACCGGCGCACCGGCCCCGGCCGAGACGCCCGCCGCGACGAGTCCGCCGGTCGTCACACCGGCGCCGGTCGAGGACCCGGTCGACGAGCCGGTCGTGGCGAGCACCGAGGAGCGCGACGTCGCCGCGCTCGTCGGCAGCACCCTGACCGGTCTGCTCCGGCACTCCGACGGACCGGTACTGGCCTCACGGCTCAAGCGGGCGATCCTGCGCAAGGACCCCACCTTCGACGAGTCCGACCACGGCTTCCGCGGGTTCGGCGAGCTGCTGCGCCACCTGGACAACCAGGGCGTGCTGATCCTGACCTCGGGCTCCGCGCAGGGCGACCCGGAGGTCGGGTTCCCGGAGGACTCACCGGCCGACGCGGACGCGTTCGGGCTGCTGGTCGACGTCGTGCGCGAGCTCGCCGCGTCCGGGGCCGCGCCGCAGCTGAGCCGGCTGAAGAACCAGCTCCGCAAGCGGATGCCCGACTTCGACGAGAAGCGCTACGGGTTCGGCAGCTTCCTGTCCTTCGCCAAGGCCGCCCGCGCGCGCGACCTGCTGTCGATGGAGTGGAACGACGACGCGGGCGACTACCTCCTGCGCCTGCCCGGCTGACCGGTCGCAGCCCGCACACGCAACCCGAGCGCATACGGAACGGGCCCGCCCGGCTGATGCCGGACGGGCCCGTGACGTGGACGGTTCAGCGCTTGCCGGCGGCCTTGCGCGTGCCGACCTGGAACAGCTTGCCGGTGCGCGAGACGACGGCGCCGGAGACACCGAACGCGGTCGCGACCGTGCCGGCCGCGACCCGGCCCGCGACGCGGATCGGGTTCAGCGGGCGCACCGCGCGGGTCAGGCGCTCGACGGCCTCGTCGACCTGCTCGGCGGCGCGCTCGCTGCCGAGGTGCACGCGCTCCGCGATCCGGGCCCCGGTGGAGTCCAGCTCGCCCTCGACGCTCGAGGAGACGGCGTCGGCACGGTCGGCCGCCGAGACGGCCTGCTCGGCGCCCTGACGGGCGGTGGTGGCCACGGTCTGGGCCGACCGTCGGCCGGAGGCGCCGATCTCGCCGGCGACCTGGTTGCCGGTGCGTGCGGCCTGGCCGGCCAGCTGGTCACCGGTACGGCGCGCGGCGTCCGCGGCGGCCTTGCCGGCCTGGGCGGTGTCCTTGGCGCCGTTGCGGGCCCTCTTCGCCTCGGCGGTGACCTTGTCCGCGCCGGCGCCCGCGGTGGAGGCGGCGTACTTCGCTCCGGTCCGGGTCTCACCGGCGACCTTCCGGCCGGTCGTCGAGGTGTCCTTCGCGACCGAGTCGGCGGTCTTCGCGGTCTTGTCCGCGGCGGAGCCTGCCTTCTCGGCGGCCCCGGTCGCGGCGGCATTCGCCGTCGCCCGCGCCGCGGTGGTGGCGGTGGCGTCGGAGTCGCCCTCCACCGCGCGGGTCTCGCGAACCTCGCCGTCGGTGCCGTGCATCACCAGGTTGCCGCCGCCGTCCTTGGCGATGATCTCCACCGCGCGGGTGACGGCCTCGGCCTGGGTGGCGACCTTCGCGCTCGCGCGCTGGGCCTTCTCCTTCTCCACGTGCCAGCCGTCCTCGGCCGGAACGACATGACGATCCGCCATGGGGTCCTCCTGTCTCGTCGTCGTACGTGATCGGCGATCGGCCGGACGGGAAACCCGGTCGCCCCTGTACGGGCGACTGATGCGGCGTGGGGGCCGTGCAGGGCACCCGTGGTCCGGCCACGCCTTCTCCTGCACCGAGGATGCCCGCGGAGCGCGAACTCGAAACGCCGCGGACCGCACACGCGGGCCACATGGGGGTGACATGTGGCCGGAGACACACCGTCGCGGGCCTGCGACGATGCCGGACCTGCCCCGGTGTCGCCGGGCCCACGACGGCGTCGCGTGCCCGAGCCCGCGACTCCGTCGCCGCGTCCGCCCGGCACGACCGGGGCCGTTCTCAGCCGTCGACCGCGGCCGCCAGCCGGTCCAGCGTGTCGAGCAGCTGCGCCTCGGACACCCGCGGCATCCGGGCGATGACCTCCGGTGCGGTGACCGCGCTCCAGTCGTAGACCTGGGTGACCGTCGTCGCGCCGTCCCCGCCCGCGGTCAGCTCGTAGGTGTAGGTCTGCCCGCGCGGTCCGTGCCCGCCCATCTCCGGAGCGGAGGCCGGGGTCCGCTCCATCCGGGGCTGCCAGCCGATCAGCCGGTCGCGCTCGAACGCGATGATCTTGTTGGCCATCTGGTAGTCACCCAGGGCCTCCTGGAACATCTCCATGAAGAACTGCTCACCCACGCCGGTCACCGGGGCCGCGCTGCCGGCCACTCCGCGCAGCATCCCGGATCCGTCGATCTCGGTGTGCCGGGCCGGGTCGGCGAGCAGGTCGAAGATCCGTCGAGCCGGCGCGTCGACGTTCCGGCTCACCCGTAGCTGGGTCGCACTCATACGTGCAGGCTGCCGCATCCGTGTGGATGCGGCAGCCCGTGGATCTTGCGGAAGGGAAGAGTCAGCCGATCAGGCTGCGGATCTCGCCGCGCCGCACCCAGGCGATGACGCCCACGACCGCGCCGATCACGAGCGGGGTCAGCACGAGCAGACCGCCGTCGAGCACGAACGCCTGGGTGTAGGCGGCGCCGACCATCAACCCGACCAGGCCGAGCGCGGCCGCCCCGGCGGAGCGGCGGACGAGCAGCCCGACGCCGCCGAGCAGTTCCAGAGCGCCCACGAGGTACCGGAACCACTGGCCGAGCCCGATCTGGGTGAAGATCTCCACCGCGGTGGCCTCGCCGAACAACTTCGGTCCGGCCGAGGCCACGACGAAGAACACGCCGAGCAGGATCTGTGCCGTCCACAGCGCGCGGGTGGCGCCCTTCGAGCGGGCGGGTCGGGCGGTGACGGTGGTGGCGGACATGGCTTCCTCCGGGCTCTGCGGGTGCGCGGCGGTGGTGCCGCGGTCGATGTCAGCTACGACCCGGGACGCGGCCGGAACTCGTCGGCCACCCCCCGCATACCCCGCGATT
>NZ_JADQDD010000023.1 GCF_019263595.1 Pseudonocardia sp. KRD291
TCCCAGAACTCGACCTGCTTCGGGGCCTTCACGCTGCCGATGCGTTCCTTCACGAACGCGGTCAGCTCGTGGGCGCCTACGGTGGCGCCGGGCTGTCGCTGCACGACCGCGGTGACGCGCTCGCCCCACTTGTCGTCCGGCAGCCCGACCACGGCGCAGTCGCGCACCGCGTCGTGGGCCATCAGCGCCTGCTCCACCTCGGCGGAGTAGACGTTGAACCCGCCGGTGATCACCATGTCCTTGGCGCGGTCGACGATGAACAGGAAGTTCTCCGCGTCCAGGTAGCCGATGTCGCCGGTGTGGTGCCAGCCGTGCGCGGAGACCTCCGCCGTCGCGTCCGGGTTCCGGTAGTAGCCGGCCATCACCAGCGACCCGCGGATCACGATCTCCCCGCGCTCGCCGGTCGGGAGCAGGTTCCCGTCGTCGTCCATGATCGCGACCGAGACCAGCGGCGACGGACGTCCTGCCGAGGACAGTCGCTCCACCGCCGCTGAGCCGTCGGCGCGCCGGTGCTGCGCCGGCGACATCGTCGAGACCATCATCGGTGCCTCGGACTGCCCGAACAGCTGCGCCATCGGCCCGATCCGCTCCAGCGCCTCCTCCAGCCGGACCGCCGACATCGGCGCCGCGCCGTACCAGAAGCACTGCAGCGCGGACAGGTCCGTGGAGTCCAGCGACTCGTGCCCGAGCACCATGTAGATCAGCGTCGGGGGCAGGAACGTGTGCGTCACGCGATGGCGCTGCGCGAGCGCCAGGAACGCCCCGACGTCCGGCTTCGCCATCACCACGACCTCGCCGCCGAGCGCGGTCACCGGGAAGCACAGCACCCCGGCCGCGTGCGTCAGCGGCGCCAGCGCCAGGTAGACCGGCCGCCCGTCGAACGGGTAGCTCATCAACGTGATCGCCGACATCGCCTCGAGGTTGCGGTCGGTGAGCATGACCCCCTTGGGACGCCCGGTCGTCCCGCCGGTGCCGACCAGCGCCACGACGTCGTCCGGCGGCGCCGCCTCGGCCGGCCCGTCGTCCGCCGCCGCGGCGAGCCACGACCCGAACTCGACCGACCCCGACGGCGCGTCGTCGGATCCCGGCCCGGCCGGCCCGGGGCCGAGCCGCACCAGCGTGCGCAGCTCCGGCAACGACGGCGCGATCTCGGCCACCAGGCCGTCGAAGGCGGGCTGGAAGATCAGCGCGGCGCAGTCGAAGAGCTCCAGGAGCTCCCGGTTCTCCGCCGCGCCGTTGCGCGGGTTGATCGGGCACCACACCGCCCCGGCCCGGGCGATCCCGAACACGCAGGAGAACGCCGTCGGGTCGTTCGCGGACAGGATGCCGACCTTGTCGCCGGGCCGGACGCCCGAGCGCCGCAGCGCCCGGGCGACCGAGTGGCTCAGGTCGACGACGTCGCCGTAGGACAGCGACACCCCGTCGAGGGTCAGGCAGGGGGCGTCGCGCCCGAGCGAGGCACCCTTGTCCAGGTAGTACGTCAGTGACATGGGAGAACCGGCCTCGTCTCGTCCGCTCGACCCGCCGGAGGTGTCACATACCCATTCCGCCGTCGACCGGCAGGCCGACGCCGTTGACGAACCGCGAGGCGTCGGAGGCCAGGAAGACCGCCGCGTCCGCGATGTCGGCGACCTCGCCGAGGCGACCGGACGGCGTCAGCTCGACGACCGCCCCGACCGCGGCCTCCGGGCTCTCGAACAGCCCCAGGCCGGACGTCTCGACGGCGAGCTTCACCCCCATGTCGGTGGCCACCAGGCCGGGGTAGATGCAGTTCACCCGCACCCCGTAGCCGAGCTTGCCGGACTCCATCGCCGCCACCCGGGTCAGCCGGTCGACGGCGGACTTGGTGCCGGAGTACCCGGAGATGGCCGGGAACGCGATGGTCGCGGCGACCGACGACATGTTGATCACCGAGCCGCCGTTGCCCGCCGCGCCGCCCGGGCGCATCGCGCGGAACGCGTGCTTGATGCCGAGCATCGTGCCCAGCACGTTGACCTCGAGCATCTTCCGGATCTCGTCCGGGTTCGTGTCGACCAGCAGCTCGGTGACCTCGATGCCGGCGTTGTTGACGACCACGTCCAGGCCGCCGAGCTCGGCGACGGTGTGCGCGACGGCGGACTCCCACTGCGCGTCGTCGGTGACGTCGAGGGCGACGAACCCGGCGCGGCCGCCGCCGTTCCCGGTGATCGTCGCGGCGGTCTGCTCACCCACGTCCTTCGACACGTCGGCCAGCATCACCTCCGCGCCCGCCGCGGCCATCGCCGTCGCCATTCCGGCCCCCAGGCCGCGTGCGCCGCCGGTGACGAGCACCTTCCGCCCGGTGAGTTCGAACGAGCTCATGAACTGTCCTTCCGTGACACGTCGATGTGGCCTCAGGAACCCTCGGCGAGTGAGGCGGAGCACAACCTGCCACGATCTCTGGACAGTCGTCAAGACAATCCTGGACGACTGTCCAGAAACAGCCGTCAGGGTCTATCGTCGTGGCCGACCCCGAGGACGAAGGGCCCACCGTGACCAGCACGACCGACCGGACCGACCGGATCTCGCGCCGGCAGGTCGACAAGTTCGAGGAACGCCGGCGCCAGCTCGCCGACGCCGCGCTGCAGACCCTGTCCGAGCTCGGCTACGCCCGGACCAGCCTGCGCGAGATCGCCCAGAACTCCGACTTCTCGCACGGGGTGCTGCACTACTACTTCCGGGACAAGGTCGAGCTGATCACCTACTGCGTCCGGCAGTACAAGGCGACCTGCGTGCTGCGCTACGACTCGATCGCGGCGACCGCCGCCGAGCCCGGGGCGCTGGCGGCCGCGTTCGGCGACGGGCTGGCCGCGACGCTCGTCTCCGACGCCCTGATGCACCGGCTCTGGTACGACCTGCGCTCGCAGTCGCTGTTCGAGGAGTCGTTCCGGGCCGACGTCGCCGAGATCGACTCCAGCCTCGAACGGATGATCTGGCGGATCGTCACGGCCTACTCCGGCCTGGTCGGCGCGCCGCCGTCGTGCACGTCCGCGTTCGCCTACGCCGCGTTCGACGGGCTGTTCCAGCAGGCCCTGCTGCGTCACCTCTCGGGCTCGGAGGACGCGCTCGACGACCTGCGCGCCGGGGCCCGGTCGCTGCTCCCGCGCCTGGTCTGAGCACCCGGGATCGCCTAGCGTCGAGGGTCCGCGCACGACGACGTCCGGAGGCCCGATGGCCGCGCACGACCCGACCGACCTGCCGGACGGCTTGATCGACGTGCACACGCACGGGATCGACCCCGACCTGCCGGACCTGTCCGCGCACCCCGGCCGCTGGCCGTCGGTGCGCCGCACGGGCGAGGGCACCGCGCAGATCCTGTTCGACGGCCGGGTCTACCGGGAGATCGACGACCGGTGCTGGGCGCCGCAGCGGCGGCTGCGCGACATGGACGACGAGGGCGTCGCCGCGCAGCTCGTCTCGCCGATCCCGGTGACCCTGTGCCACGACCAGCCGGCCGCGGGCGCCGCCGTGCTGGCCGCCGCGCAGAACGAGTTCCTCGCCGGCCTCACCGCGGCCGCACCGGGACGTCTGTACGGGCTCGGCGCCGTCCCGTTGCAGGACGTCGACGCGTCGGTGCGCGAGCTGCGCCGCTGCGTGGAGGATCTCGGCTTCCTCGGCGTCGAGATCGGCACCCGCGCCGGCGAGGTCGAGCTGGCCGACGAGCGCCTGGACCCGTTCTTCGACGCCGCCGCCGAGCTCGGTGCGTTCGTGCTCGTGCACCCGGTGGACCTGACGCTCGACCCGCGCCTGGCCGCGCTCGGCGTCGGGTTCGGGCTGGGCATGCCGTCGGAGACCGCGGTGGCCGCAGCCGGTCTGATCACCGGGCGCCCGCGGCGTCCGGGTGTGCGCCTGTGCCTGGCGCACGGCGGCGGGGCCCTGCCCGGGATCCTGCCGCGTCTCGACCGCGGTGCCGTGCTGGCCGGGCGGACCGGGCCGAGCCCGGGGGAGCGGGCCCGGGAGCTGTGGTGCGACTCGCTGACCTACGACTCCGCGAGCCTGGAGCTGGCCGTCACCCGCTTCGGCGCCGGGCACGTCCTGGCCGGTACCGACTACCCGTTCGCGGCCCGCGAGTCCCCGGCCGGGGCCGTGCTCGCCGACCTCGACCCGGCACTGGCGGCGGCGATCGGGCGGGAGAACGCCGCGTCGCTGCTCGGCGGAACCGTCCGCGGGGCGTGACCGCCCGGACGGCGACACGCCGATAGCGGTGGGGCGGACCGTGTCCGCCCCACCGCGTCATCCGTGCCGCACGGACGTCACTTCTTCTTCTTCTTGCCCTTCTTGTCCTTCTTCTTCTTGCCCATGCCGTCACCTCCCCGATACCGTTCCGTGAACATCGTCAACCAGGTATTGACTGAAGTCAACATATCATTGACGGACACGGTGTCAAGCTAGGATTGACGGATGGCGGCACGGGGTTCGGTCGAGCGGGTGGCGCATGCGGTCGCCGAGGTCGAGGCGGCGACGAAGCCCACGGCCGTGCTGGAGGCCGCCCGACGCCTGCGCGAGGCGGCCGAGGACCTCGAGTTCACCGCCGTCGAGGAAGCGCGCCAGACCGGCACGACCTGGACCCGGATCGGCGAGCTCTACGGCACCAGCAAGCAGGGTGTGCAGCAGCGTTTCGGCGGGGTGGCGCGGCGCAGGCGGTTCGCGGAGCCGGCCGACTGAGCAGTGTCGCGGATCCCGTGGGAGACGCGCCGGGGCATGCCGCTCACAGCGCCGTCACCACCTGCGGTGATGCCGTCCACCGACCCGGCCCCACATCGGACGCCAGGATGTGGTTGGCTGATCGTGGTCGTTCGGTTTCGGTGTTCGTGTTTTGCACGCGCGGGGACAGCTCGGTGGTGTAGTGGACGAGGGCACAGAGTGCTCGTCCGCCCCGCCGGGTTCGGCCGGCAACCCGCACAGTGCGGGGCGCCACCACCTGCGAGGAGCAGAGAAGACATGACTCAGGGCACTGTGAAGTGGTTCAACGGCGAGAAGGGCTTCGGCTTCATCGCTCCCGACGACGGCTCCGCGGACGTCTTCGTCCACTACTCGGAGATCGACGCGTCGGGCTTCCGTAGCCTGGACGAGGGCCAGAAGGTCGAGTTCGAGGTGGGTCAGGGCCAGAAGGGCCCGCAGGCCCAGGGCGTTCGCGTCATCTGAGCTGACTGAAGCTCACAGAGCCCGTCTCCCCTCCGGGGGAGGCGGGCTCTGTGCTGTTCCGGGGTCCCGTGCCCGGGCGACACGTGGGTCCTTCTGTGCAACTCTGGCCCGGTGACCCGCCCCGTGATGCGCACCGCGACCACGATCGAGGCCTCCGGCGGGGACTGGCGGGAGACCGTCGAGTTCGTCCGGGAGGCGGAGGGGCTGGGCCTCGACGTCTGCTGGGTCGCCGAGGCGTGGGGGTCGGACGCCCCGTCCGCGCTGGGCTACCTGGCCGCGCGGACCGAGCGGATCCTGCTCGGGTCCGGGGTCATCCAGGTCGGCACCCGCAGCCCGGTCGCGATCGCGCAGGCCGCGCTGACGCTGGCCGACATGTCGCAGGGCCGGTTCCTGCTCGGCCTCGGCCCGTCCGGGCCGCAGGTGATCGAGGGGCTGCACGGGGTGGCGTTCGCGAAGCCGCTGACCCGCACCCGCGAGACGGTCGAGGTGATCCGGGCGGCGATGGCCGGGGAGAAGGTCTCCTACTCCGGCGAGACCGTCGCGATCCCGCGCCCCGGCGGCGAGGGCCGTCCGATGCGGCTGTCGTCCGCGCCGAACCCGGACATCCCGATCTACCTGGCCACGATGTCGCCGCGGATGTTGGCCCTGACCGGCCGGGTCGCCGACGGCTGGCTGGGCACCAGCTTCGTCCCGGAGGGCGCCGAGGCCTACTTCTCGCACCTCGACCGCGGCCTGGCCGAGGCCGGGCGCGCCCGCGCGGACCTCGACGTCTGCCAGGGCGCGGAGGTCGCGTTCGCCGCCGACGCCGGTGAGCTCGCCGCGATGGTCGCCGAACGCAGGAAGGGGCTCGCGTTCAGCCTCGGCGGGATGGGCACGGCGGGCACGAACTTCTACCACGACGCCTACAGCCGCCAGGGCTGGTCGGAGCGGGCCGAGGCGGTCCGGGAGCGCTGGCAGGGCGGCGACCGCGACGGCGCCGCGGCACTGGTCACCGACGAGATGGTGTTGGGCACGACGCTGATCGGCACCGAGGAGATGGTCGCCGCACGGCTGCGCGTGTGGCGCGACGCCGGCGTCGACACCGTCCGCCTCTACCCGGCGGGCGACACCCTCGACGCGCGCCTGCAGACCCTCGCGCGCGCGGTCGCCCTCGTGCACGCGCTGTCCTGAGCGGTCCGGGGGCAGACACACCCAGGTCAGGCACGCCTTCACGGGTGCGTGACGGGTCACTTCCGGGTGTGCGGCGGGCCCGAACGGGAATCCCGGAGGGGTACCGGACGCTGTACCCGGTGTGCCGCGCCGCAGATCCGGTGCGCGCCGAACGACGCACGGAAGGAGCCACTCACCATGGCTGCACCCATCACGAGCCCGCTCGACGACGGCGCCCGCGACATCACCGGTCGCGCGCTGCAGGACACCGTCGTGGACCTGGTCGACCTGTCGCTGGTCGCCAAGCAGGCGCACTGGAACCTGGTCGGCCGCCAGTTCCGCGACGTGCACCTGCACCTCGACGAGCTGGTCGACACCGCCCGGACCCACACCGACAACGCCGCCGAGCGTGCGGCCGCGATCGGTGTCTCCCCGGACGGACGGTCCACCACGGTCGCGAAGACCACCGGCATCCCGGAGTTCCCGGAGGGCTGGGTCTCCGACCGCGACACCGTCGTCACCATCTTCGAGGCCGTCGACGCGGCGGTGCGCCGCCTGCGCCCGCGGATCGAGGAGACCGACAAGACCGATCCGGTCACCCAGGACCTGTTCATCGAGATCGCCCGCGCGCTCGAGGAGGCCCGCTGGATGTGGCAGGCGCAGGCCGCCGGCTACACCCAGGACGCCTGACCAGGTTCCCCACCGTCTGATCGGCGGACCCGAACGGCCCCGGACCACGACCTGGTCCGGGGCCGTTCCGCGTCGGTGTGGTGTCGCCGCACTCGGACAGGGTGAACAGGGGAGCGCGGCGTTCGAACCTCGTGATCGTTCGCAGCATCACATCCACCTGGGCGACCCATCGCCTAGTCTATCGATATCGATAGTCATTTGCGTCGTGGTGGTCCACGACGCGGAAAGGTGAGCCGTGATGGCTGTGACCGGGCAACCGTCCCGCGGATCCGAGCGCGACCGGGGGCGGGTGCTCCTGCGCCGGGCGAGAGGGGCAGCGTGTGCCGCGGTGGGACTCGCCGTGCTCGCGGGGTGCGCCTCGGCGGACACTCAAGCGCCCGGCGCAGGGACGCGTGCGTCGACGGTGGAGTCCTGTGGCCGCCCCCTGGAGATTTCGAGCCCGCCGCAGCGCGCGGTCACACTGGAGCAGAACGCCACCGAGATACTGCTCGCGCTGGGGCTGGCCGACCGGATGGTGGGCACGAGCTACCAGACCGACCCGGTTCTCCCGGAGTACGCACCGGCCTACGAGCGGGTCCCGGTACTCGCGTCGCTCTACCCCTCACGGGAGGCGGTACTGGACGCGGCCCCGGACTTCACCTACTCGACGCTGTCCTCGGCCTACGCCCCGGACGCGGCCGGTAGCCGGGCCGATCTCGCCGCACTCGGCGTTCCCGCCTACCTGTCCCGGCACGACTGTGACGACACCTCTCGTCCGTCCGAGCCCCCCGACTTCGACTCCATCGCCGAAGAGATCACCGAGCTCGGACGGGTCTTCGACGTCCCGGACCGGGCCGCCGCACTCGTCGCCACCCAACGCGCACGGGTGCAGGCCGCGACCGAGGCTGCCGCGAGCACCGACGACGGTCGCACGGTGATGTGGTTCTACTCCGGCACCACGACCCCCGCCCTGGCCGGTGGTGCCGGGCTGCCGCAGAGCATGAGCTCGATGCTCGGTCTGCGGAACGTCTTCGACGACTCCGCCCGGAGCTGGGTCGAGGGCAACTGGGAGGAGGTCGCCGCCCGGGACCCCGACGTCATCGTCCTGGCCGACCTGACTCGCGGCGGTGACGGCGACAGCGCCGCCGCCAAGGCCGACTTCCTGCGGTCGGACCCCGTCACATCGCAACTGTCCGCGGTCCGGTCCGGTGCGATCGTCACCGTCCCCGGATCGGCCATGGACCCATCCATCCGCAGCGTCTCGGCCCTCGAGGCGCTCGCCACCGGCCTCAGGGAGCCCACCTCGTGAACACCGTCCTCACCGATCCGTACCGGGACCTGCTGGCGCGCTGGGAGGCGCAGCAGACCGCCTACGTCGCCCACCGGGAGGCGCGGTTCGACGCGATGCTCGACGTGCTCGAGCTGCGCGGTCACACTGCACCGACCGTGCTCGATCTCGCCTGCGGGCCCGGCTCGATCACAGACCGGGTGCTGACCCGGTTCCCCGGGGCCTCGGTGGTCGCGGTCGACTTCGACCCCGTCCTGCTATGCCTCGCCGCCCGGGTGTTCGGTGACCGGGCAACCGTTCTGGACGTGGACCTCGCCCGGCCGGGGTGGTCGCGCACCCTCGCCGGCCACACCTTCGACGCCGTCCTCAGCTCGACCGCGCTGCACTGGCTCGCGCCGGCGCAGCTGTTGGGCGCCTACACGGAACTGGCTCAGCTGCTGGAGCCGGAGGCGGTACTGCTCAACGCCGACCACCTGCGCTACGACGACCGTGATCCGATGCTGCGCTCGCTGTCGGCCGAGCACGACCGCCGCTGGCAGCGCACCCATTTCGCTGCCGGGGCGCAGAGCTGGGACCAATGGTGGGCCGACGCCGAGCAGCTCCCCGACCTGGCCGAGCGGATGGCCGACCGCCGGGACAGGTTCGCCGACCGGCCACCACAGCCGGACGCCCCACTGCACTTCCACCTGTCCGCGCTACGCACGGCGGGCTTCGCCGAGGCCGCAACAGTGTGGCAGTACCTCGACGACTATGTCGTCCTCGCGCGTCGTTGAGCTGCGCGGGGAGCGCGCCGCCACCGTTGGTCGCTCCTCCTGTCAGCACGGACACCGCCGGGTGGCGCTGGTGTTCACCGGTGTCACCGTCCTGCTCGCGGCGAGCGCGGCCGTTGCCGTCACCCTCGGCTCCGCCGACCTGTCCGTAGCCGACGTCGCCCGCTCGGTCGGTTTCCACCTCGGACTCCCGGTCCAGGGACTGCCCCCGCTGCAGGACGGCATCATCACCCGACTCCGGATGCCGCGGGTCCTGCTCGCCGTTCTCGTCGGCGCCGGACTCGCGGTGTGCGGCGTGGTGTTGCAGGCTCTCACCGGGAACCCGTTGGCCGACCCGTACCTGCTCGGGATCTCCTCCGGCGCCTCGACCGGCGCGGTCGCGGTGGTGGTACTCGGGTTGGGTGGCACCGCGCTCGCTCTCCCCGGTGGCGCCTTCGTCGGTGGTCTCGTCGCGTTCGGGCTGGTGCTGGCACTCGTGGGGCCGAACCTGAACTCGTCGACCCAGGTGGTGTTGGCCGGGGTCGCGGCCTCCCAGCTGTTCTCCGCGCTCACCAGCCTGGTCGTCGTGGCCGCGGCCGACGCCGACACGACCCGCAGCCTCACCTTCTGGCTGCTGGGCTCACTCGCGGCCGCGAACTGGGCCGCGGTGTACACCGGCGCGCTGGTGGCGCTCGCCGTGGTGATCCTCTGCCTGGCCGCAGCCCCGACCCTGGACGCGTTCGCCTTCGGCAGCGAGTCCGCAGCCACCCTGGGGGTCCGGCCGGGCCGGGCGAGGCTCGTGCTGTTCACCGCGACCGCGCTCATCGCGGCCGTACTCGTCGCGGCCAGCGGGGCCATCGGCTTCGTCGGGCTCGTCGTGCCGCACCTCGCCCGCCATCTGATCGGCAGCGGGCACCGCAGACTGCTGCCACTGTCCGCGCTGCTCGGCGCGGTGTTCCTGGTATGGGCCGACACCGGCGCACGCACCCTGTTCGCCCCGACCGACGTCCCGGTCGGCGTCATCACGGCCCTGGTCGGCGTACCGGTGTTCGCCGTCGTCCTGCGCCGGTTGAGGAGCTGAGCGTGAGCCTGCGCATCCGCGACATCCGCTGCAGCCACCAGGGCCACGTGGTGCTCGACGGTATCGATCTCGACGTCGCCGACAGCGGCTTCCTGGGTCTGCTCGGCCCCAACGGGTCCGGCAAGTCGACACTGCTGCGGGTCCTCGCGGGCCTACACCGCCCGGACCGGGGCGAGGTCCTGCTCGACGGCGCCCCACTGACCGCGTCCGCACGCCAGGACGTGGCTCGCCGGGTCGCACTGCTGGCCCAGGACAACGTCGCAGGCGTCGACATGACGGTGCTCGACGTGGTGTTGCTCGCACGGATCCCGCACCGCGACCGTTGGGGCCGCAGCGGCGCCGACGACGTCCGGCACGCCGAGACCGCCCTCGCCGACCTGGACGTCGCGCATCTGCGGGGTCGTCGCTGGTCGACGCTCTCGGGAGGGGAACGCCAACGGGTCTCCATCGCCCGCACGCTCGCCCAGGACGCCCCGCACCTGCTGCTGGACGAACCCACCAACCATCTCGACATCGGACAGCAGCTGCACGTGCTGCAGTTGCTCGCCGCGTCACCGGGCACCGTGGTCGCCGCCCTGCACGACATCAACCTCGCCGTCCGCTACTGCGACACCGTCGCCCTCCTGCACGGGGGGTCCCTGCGAGCGGTCGGTTCCCCGGCCGAGGTCCTCACTGCCGCTGCGTTGCGAGAGGTGTACGGGGTGGAGGCCGATGTGGTCGAAGGGCCCCGGGGGACGTTGCGCCTCGACCTCCACCCGTCCGCGGCCGTCGCACACCGGTGATTCGCCGGAGGGGCTGCCCAGCGCCTGCCCGGCAGGTGCTCCTCCGCTGCCGTCCGCTGGTGCATGATCGGCACGGGAGCCCCGATCCGGAAGGAGGTCCGAGGTGCCGCTGCACCCGCAGGCCGAAGCGCTGTTGAGACAGATGGCCGAGCAGGGCATGCCCTCTCCGGAGAGCATGACCGTCGCGCAGAACCGGGCGATGATGGGCGACCTGGGTGAGCTCGCCGGCCCTCCCGAGCAGGTCGCGCGGGTCGAGGACGCCACCGCGCCCGGCCCCGGCGGGGACATCCCGGTCCGGGTCTACGTGCCGTCGGTCCCCGGGTCGACCGGGCCCCTCCCGACGCTCGTGTACTTCCACGGCGGCGGATGGGTGATCGGCGACCTGGACACCCACGACGGCGTCTGCCGCTCGCTGGCCAACCGCGCCGGCGCCGTCGTCGCCGCCGTGGGCTACCGGCTCGCTCCCGAGCACCGGTTCCCGGCCGCCGTCGACGACGCCTACGCCGCGGTCGTCTGGGCCTCGACCGCGATCGCCGGGTACGGCGGCGACCCCGCGCGCCTGGCCGTCGGCGGGGACAGCGCGGGCGGCAACCTGGCCGCCGTCGTCTCGCAGACCGCCCGGGACTCCGGCGGGCCCGCGATCGGGTTCCAGCTGCTGCTCTACCCGGTCACCGACCGCCACGACGACAGCCCGTCGATGAAGCAGAACGCCAGGGGGCCGATGCTCTCCCGGGCCTGGATGGAGTGGTTCACCGGCTTCTACCAGTCCGGCCCGGACGACGGCATGGACCCGCGGATGTCCCCGGCCCGTGCCGCGGACCTGTCCGGCCTGCCGCCGGCGCTCGTCGTCACCGCGGAGCTCGACCCGCTGCGCGACCAGGGCGTGGCGTACGCGGCGAAGCTGGCCGGGGCCGGGGTGGCCACCGAGCACCTGCCGGTCGACGGTGTGTTCCACGGCTTCATCCAGATGGCCGGTGTGCTCGACCCCGCCCGGGAGGTGCTCGAGCACGCCGGAAGAGCCCTGCGGGCCGCGCTGGCCTGAGCGCCCGGGTCACGGCGCGGCCGGGATCGTCGGCGACTCCGCCGGGGCCCTGCGCCAGCAGCTCGCCGACGGCGCGATGCACCGACGCGCGGACCCGATCGACCGAAAGGACGAGTACCCGGCCGGGGAATGGGACCTGTGGTCGAGGTGGGCGACGCCGTGCCGGTGCGATCGTCACCGTATGAGGACGGGACGAACGTGATGAGCACCGGTAGCGGAGACCGAGCCCCGACGGCTGAACTCTCGACCGCTGACATCTCGACCGCGGCGACCGAGGTGGGTTCCGGCGGGGCCTGGAGCGAGGTCCGGGTGGCCGACCGGGACCGGGCCAATGCCGAGCGCCTGCTGGGGGAGCACACGACGGCCGGCCGGCTGCTCGCCCCGGAGTACGCCGAGCGGGCGACGCAGGCGATGTCGGCCCGCACCCGCGGTGAGATCGTGATGCTGTTCTCCGACCTGCCCTGCCCACATCCGCGGTTCGACGGATCGCGGCCCGCCGAGCCGGGCGCCGTGCCCGAGCGGGACGAGTTCCGGGCCGGCGACCCCGCCCGGCACGCCTCCGCGGGCCGCCCTACGCTCTCGCCCGGACAGCGGCGGCACCTGCGCTACGGGGCCATCGCCGTGGTCGGGTCCTGCGCGGTGGTCGGGGCCGGGGCCGGCCTGGTGCTGAGCATCCAGGCCCCGGGCGTGCTCGTGCTCGCCCTCGCCGTCGTCGCGGCCGTGTACGGAGTCCTGGTGCTGGCCGGCGTGGCCTCTCGGGGCGGCGGCGAGTAGGTCGGGCAATCCCGGCCGGTTCGGACCGGGCCGGGTCAGCCGCGTCCGGCGAGCAGGCGACCCACCAGGCCGCGGGCCCAGCCGGGCTCGCCGGGGCGCGCGGTGAACACCGCCCGGTAGTAGAGCGGGCCGAGCAGCGCGTCGGCAGCCTCGTCGGTGCTCGGCACGGTCGCGGGGTCGCCTCCGGGTCCACGGTCGGATCCGTCGTCGGGGCCGCCGCGGGCGCGCTCGCGTTCCAGCATCGCGGTGAGCTGCTCGTGTCGGTCGGCGACGCAGGCGTCCCCACCGTCCGGCCCGGCGGCGCCGACGGCCGCGCGCATCAGCGCCAGCACGTCCGGGTCGGCCAGGTCGATGGCGACGTCGGTGGCCCAGCGCTCCAGGTCCCCGCGCAGGGACCCGGTGTCCGGCACGACGATGTCGCCGCTGAACCGGCTGGCCGCGACGTCGGCGAGCAGCTCGGCGAGCGTGGGCCAGCGGCGGTAGACCGTCGTCGGGTGCACGCCGGCTCGGGTCGCGACGGCCGGGATGGTCAGCGACTCCGCCGGGGCCTGCGCCAGCAGCTCGCCCACGGCGCGGTGCACCGACGCTCGGACCCTGGCCGACCGTCCGCCCGGCCGCGGCCGCGGCGTCGCGCCGGCCTCCCGCGTGCTGTGTTGCGACGTCGTCATGTCGCGCTCCTCTCGCCGGGGCGGGAATAGCTCCGCTAACGCAGTGATTGTTGCGATCAGGGTGCTACCGTGCCCTTAACGCAACGATACCTGCACCAAGGAGCTTCGATGTCCGCCCCAGCACTCCGGGTCCGGCTCTCCCGGCCGGTCGCGTTCGCCGCGGTGGCGACGATCTTCGTCTGGTTCCTGGCCGCGTCCAGCGCGCCGTCCCCGCTCTACGTCGTCTACCAGCAGCGGTTCACCTTCACCGAGTTCACACTGACGCTGGTCTTCGCGGTGTACGTGCTCGCGCTGATCGCCGCGCTACTGGTGGTCGGCGCGCTGTCGGACCACCTCGGGCGCCGTCCGGTGATCGTCGGAGCGATCGTGCTGGAGGCCGTGTCGCTGGTGCTGTTCCTGACCGCCGACGGCGTCGGGGCGCTGCTGGTGGCCCGGATCGTGCAGGGCGTCGCGACCGGCGCGGCGACGACGACGCTGCCCGCCACGCTCGTCGACCTCGACCCGCCGCACGCCCGCGGGCGGGCCGGTCTGATCAACGGCGTCGCGCCGCTGGCCGGGCTCGGGCTCGGCGCGCTGGGCTGCGGGGCGCTCGTCGAGTTCGGCCCGGCCCCGACCCGGCTGGTCTGGGTGATCCTGCTGGCCGGCATGGTCCTGGCCGCCCTGGCCGCCGCGTTCATGCCGGAGACGATCACGCGCCGGCCGGGCGCGCTCGCGTCGCTGCGGCCGCGGGTCGGGGTGCCGGCGCGGATCCGCGGCGAGTTCGCCGCGATCGTGCCGGTGCTGCTGGCCAGCTGGGCGCTCGGCGGGCTCTACCTCTCGCTCGGGCCGTCGGTGGCCGCGAACCTGTTCGAGCTGCGCAACCACCTCATCGGCGGTCTGGTCGTGACGATGCTGTGCGGCACCGGCGCGCTGACCGCGTTCCTGCTGCGCGGGCGCGAGCCCGGCCGGGTCCTCCCGGGCGCAGCGACCGGGCTCGCGCTCGGCACGGTGGTCACGCTGGTCGGGGTCGCGCTCACCGGGCCGGGCGCCGGCGCCGGACCGGCGGTCCTGGCCGGGGTCGGGACACTCGTCGCCGGGGTCGGGTTCGGGGCGGCCGCGTACGGCACGTTCGGCACCCTGGCCCGGATCGCCGCGCCGCACGAGCGCGGCGAGCTGTTCGCGACCACCTACACGCTGGCCTACCTCGCGTTCAGCGTGCCGGCCGTCGTCGCGGGGGTCTCCGCGACGGTCGCCGGGCTGAGGGTCACCGCCGAGGTCTACGGCCTGGTGGTGGTGCTGCTCGCACTGTCCGCGCTGGTGGCCGGGCGGACGGTGGCCCGGCGGCGTCCGGTCGCGGAGGCGGGCGTCGGTTCGCCGACCTGAGTCGAGGGGTACCGGCGCCGTCGCCGCCGGGCGAATGCCGGGCCGATATGCCCGGTGACGTGTGCGCGCGGCGGGCGGTCACCCGGAACGGTGACGACGGCGCCACGACCGTTCGGACGAGTACGCAGCGATAAGCGTTAGCCCGTTCGCCGTTGATCGCGAGCGGTTGACCATTCGGCGCGACGCTGCGTCACGAGGGCAACTCGACTTGTCACCGACTATCTCGGAATGGTTACGGTGCCTCGCGTCGATCCGCTCCCCCTCGGGTTCGGCGAGAACTGCTCCCCTGACAGGTTCGGAGATCTCCTCATGGCTGGACGGCACCGCAAGCCCACGAACACCGGCCGACGCGTCGCCCGCGCCGGTGCGATGACCGCGATGGCGGCAGCCCCGCTGGGCATCGCCGGGACCGCGATGGCCGCGCCGGCACCGGACGCGGCCTCGGCCCCGTCCGCCGAGAAGTCCGCGACCTGGGACAAGCTCGCGCACTGCGAGAGCACCGGGAACTGGGACGCCGACACCGGCAACGGCTTCAAGGGCGGCCTGCAGTTCACGCCGTCGACCTGGAAGCGCTTCGGAGGCACCGAGCACGCGCCGACGGCCGACCAGGCCACCCGCGAGCAGCAGATCGAGGTGGCCAAGGAGGTCAAGGAGGAGCAGGGCTGGAAGGCGTGGCCGGCCTGCACGAAGAAGCTCGGCTGGCGCTGAGCCGTTCGTCCTCCACGGGTGCACACTCGGCACGTGAGCCCTGATCTCGAACCGGTCCGCCGCATCGTCACCGCAGAGCACGGCCTGTGCTCGGTGAGCGTGGTGCGGGCCGACGGCGCCCCGCACTCCTCGCTGGTCAACGCCGGTGTGCTGGACCATCCGATCACCGGCGAGCCGGTCGTCGGGTACGTGACCTACGGGCCGGTCAAGCTGCGCACGCTGCGGGCGCGGCCGGCCACCTCGATCCTCTGGCGCGCCGGGTGGCGCTGGGCCGCCGTCGACGGCACCAGCGAGCTGATCGGCCCGGACGACCCCGCCGACGGGGTCGACGCCGAGGGCCTGCGCCTTCTGCTGCGCGCGGTGTTCGTCTCCGCGGGTGGCACCCACGACGACTGGGACGCCTACGACGCCGCGATGCGTTCCGAGGGCCGCGTCGCCGTCCTGGTCCGCCCGGCAAAGGTCTACGGCAACCACTAGATCCGGTTCGCCGGGTTCGTCCCGCCGCTCGGCGCGCGGACCGCCCCGTGTGAGCTGTTGCACGGCGTAACGGTCTGTTGTTCTCCTCCGACGCTTGATTAGCATCAATCAACTAATCGAGGGGAGAACCGTGGCCGTCATCGACCGTGTCTCCGTCCCGGACGCGCCGGCACCGCGCTCCGGCCCGGGGCCGAACTACAAGTGGATCGCGCTGTCGAACACCACGCTCGGCATGCTCATGGCCACGATCAACTCCTCGATCGTGCTGATCGCGCTGCCGGACATCTTCCGCGGCATCGGCATCAACCCCCTCGAGCCCGGCAACACCAGCTACCTGCTGTGGATGATCATGGGGTTCCTGGTCGTCACCGCGGTGCTGGTGGTCGGGTTCGGACGGCTCGGCGACATGTACGGCCGGGTCCGGATGTACAACCTCGGGTTCGCCGTGTTCACCGTGGCCTCGGTCTTCCTGTGGCTCACCTGGCAGCAGGGCGACGCGGCCGCGCTGTGGCTGATCGGCTGGCGGATCGTGCAGGGCGTCGGCGGCGCGTTCCTGATGGCGAACTCCTCGGCGATCCTCACCGACGCGTTCCCGGTCCGGCAGCGCGGCCTCGCGCTGGGGATCAACGGCGTCGCCGCGATCGCGGGCTCGTTCTTCGGGTTGGTCATCGGCGGACTGCTCGGACCGATCGACTGGAAGCTGGTCTTCCTGGTCTCGGTGCCGTTCGGCCTGTTCGGCACGGTGTGGGCCTACCTCAAGCTGCGCGACACCGGCGAGCGACGCCCGGCGAAGATGGACTGGTGGGGCAACATCACCTTCGCGGTGGGCCTGATCGCGGTGCTGGTCGGTATCACCTACGGCATCCAGCCCTACGGCACGTCGGTGATGGGCTGGGGGAGCCCGACCGTGCTGATCTGCCTGATCGGCGGTGTGATCGTGCTGGGCGCGTTCGTGCTGATCGAGCGCAAGGTGTCGAACCCGCTGTTCACGCTGTCGCTGTTCGCCAACCGCCGGTTCACCCTCGGCAACATCGCCAACCTGCTCGCCTCGCTCGGCCGCGGCGGGCTGCAGTTCGTCCTGATCATCTGGCTGCAGGGGATCTGGCTGCCCCAGCACGGTTACTCCTTCGAGGAGACCCCGCTCTGGGCCGGCATCTACATGCTGCCGCTGACGGTCGGCTTCCTGATCGCCGCGCCGGTCTCCGGCGTGCTGTGCGACCGCTACGGCGCCCGCTGGCTCGCCACCGGCGGCATGCTGGTCTCCGCGGTCAGCTTCCTGCTGCTGGAGATCCTGCCGATCAACTTCGGCTACCTCCCGTTCGCTGCGATCCTGCTGGTCAACGGCCTGGGCATGGGCCTGTTCTCCTCGCCGAACCGCGCCGACATCATGAACAGCCTCCCGGACGACGCCCGCGGTGCCGGCGCCGGCATGACGGCCACGTTCCAGAACGCGGCCATGGTCCTGTCGATCGGCTTCTTCTTCAGCCTGATGATCGCCGGGCTGTCGCAGAACCTGCCGTCGGTGATGGAGCAGGGGCTGCTCGCGCACGCCGTCCCGGCCGCCGACGCGTCCCGGATCGCGGACCTGCCCCCGGTGGGCGTGCTGTTCGCGGCGTTCCTGGGCTACAACCCGATCCAGGAGCTGCTCGGGTCGACCGTGGGCACGCTGCCGCCGGACCAGGCCGCGATCCTGACCGGGCACAGCTTCTTCCCGCAGCTGATCTCCGGGCCGTTCGCCGACGGCCTTTCCGCCGCGTTCTGGTTCGCCGTCATCGCGTGCGTGGTCGCCGCGGTCGGGTCCTGGTTCGCGGGCGGCAAGCAGGAGCCGACCGGGGAGCACGAGTCGGTGGGCGGTGAGCTCGCCGCCGTCGCGGGCGGGGCCGGCGCCGGTCCGTCCGAGCTGGTCACGGACGACGCGGTGCCCGACCGCCGTCCGGCCGGTCTCGCGCACGCCGCCGCGTCCAACGGTGCGGCGCAGCCCGCGTCGCACCGCACGGTCGACGAGCGGCGCCACGCCGAGCCCGGGGAGCTGATCGGGCGGCTGTCGGCCGGGTCCGGCGCCGCGGGCGTCGACGGGGTCGTGACGGTGACCGACCGCGACGGACGCCAGATCGCCCGGACCTCGGCCAGCGGCGGCGAGTACTCGCTGCGGGGCCTGCCGCCCGGCACCTACACCGCCGTGGCCAGCGCGCCCGGCTTCCGCCCGGCCGTCACCGCGGTGACGCTGAACGGCGTCGGCGTCGTCCGCGACTTCGCCCTCGACGGCAACGGCCTGGTCACCGGCACCGTCACCGCCGCCGACGGAGGCGCCCCGGTCCCCGGGGCGCTGGTGATCGCGACCGATGCGCGGGGGCAGGTCGTCGGACGGGTGTACGCGGGCCCCGACGGGACGTTCCAGATGGTCGGTATGCCCTCGGGCTCGACCACCGTCGCCGCGAGCGCCACGGACCACGAGCCCTCCGCCGTCACCCTGGCGGTGGAGCCGGGCACCACGTCGGTCGCCGAGCTGGTGCTCTCCTCGACCTCGGGCATGCTCTCCGGGATGGTGACCGGCCCGGACGGGACCGGCCTGTCCGGGGCGACGGTGACCGCGGTGAGCCTGCAGGGCGAGGTCGTCGGCACGGTGGTCGCCGACGGGGCGGGCGAGTATGCCTTCCTCGGGATGCCTGCGGGGGAGTACACGATCGTGGCCAGCACGTTCGCGCCGGTGACCACGTCGGTGGAGGTTCCGGCGGGGGAGGCCACGCGCGTGGATCTGCAGATGGGACGGTCCGAGGACCCCGCGTCGCGCTGAGTGTTCCCGGGGCTCGGGCCTCTACCGACGGATGGTGGTCATGACCGCCTCGGCGAGCTCCTGGGCCCGAGCGCACACGGCGGGACGTTCGGCATCGGGATCGGCTCTCTCGCCGGGGCCGAGGCTCGCGTGAACCCGGACTGCAGCACCTGAGGTGGTGTCGATCGTTTCGAGGCAGATCGGCGGGGTGGCTGAGCCGGGCGTGGCCACCCAGGTCTGCACGGCTCCATATCCGGCCACGGTCGTGGGGACGGCAGTCGGATCGGTGAGAGCGGTCTCCGCCCCGATCGGGAACGTCTGCGCGATGTAGTTCCACCGGTCTTCAGCGCGCCACCCGCAGCCGTTCGTCGTAGCTCCGTTGACCGTGTTCCGGGTGGGGAAGCCCCGGACGATGGCGAACCGGGCCTGCTGATCGCGGTCGAGCATGCTGCAGGGGTCGATCGCCAGGACGTCCAGCTCGGCCGGACGTGGCGGAAGAGTGGAGGTAGGCGCTGCGGTGTCGGTCGGACCGGCCGCGCAGCCGCTCAGCAGCGCGGCGGCGACTGCAGCGAGCGCGGTCGACTCCAGCCAGATCGGGCGGCTCATCCGCGCCGGTCCTGTGCGGCCAGGGCATGGGCGATGTCGTCGTCGGTGTGGCCGTAGTGCAGGGCGGTCAGCCGGAGCAGGGCCGCTGCCTCATCGACCTCCATCTGATGCCGCCAATGCAGGTCGAGTACGTCGGTGAGCTTCGAGTTGAACGCGACCTGGGCATCGGCAGAGATGGGGTCGCCGCCGCACCGGCCGATCTGAAGTGAGGTCTGCGCGTTGATCAGACCGACGTACATGTCATCGGCCTGCCGTCGGAGTGCGGCATGCACGGCCAGGACGTTGTCCGGGTCGACCTGCGTGAGGAGGCCGTCGAACTTCGGATCGTGTTCCGGGAGCCCGGCAACGGTCATGAACGGGAGGGTAAACCGGCGCGGCCGCTGACCGGAGGTGTTCCGACCACGAGTCTCGGCGAGGACGCTGCAACGAACTGTCGCCGAAGGGCTTCTGTTCACCCCCGTGAACGCCGACCGCGGCCGACGGCGCCGAACCGGCCCGTTCCGCTGCCGGGGCGTCGCCGGGTGAGCACCCTCGCGCACATGACCACCTACGCCCACCACCCGTCCGCCTCGACGATCGTCGCCACCTGGCCCACCGGCGCCGGATCCGTCGCCGACCGCGTCACGCGCATCCCGGCGACCTGCGAAGGAGCCGGAGCCCGCCATCTCGCCCAGGCTCTGGACCGGCTCTCCGAGCACCTCTGGATCGCCTACACCACGCCCGGTACCGACGGTACCGACGAGCCCGACGCCGTACGGCTCGCCGCGATCCTGCGGCGGCCGAACATGCCGGTCGGGGATCTGTTGCGGATCGCCGAGGACCGCCGGGACGAGGCCGCGCACACCGTCGGACGGCTGCTCGCCGAGATCGACGACCGCGGATGCCGGGAGGCCGTGGTGCGCGAGGTCGAGGCCGAATGTCACGCGATCCGGTCCGCGATGGCGGGCGACCTGACCGGTCGCGCGCAACAGGCGGTCACCCGGATTCGCCGCGACGTACTCACCTGCCAGTTCACCGCGGCGCATGCCCTCCTACACGACGTACCGATGGGCAGCGAGTTCCTGTTCACCGAGGTCGAACCGGTGGCGGCGTCCGTCGCCGCGCTGGAGTGGCTCGGCGCTGCGGTCCTGGTGACCGCGCGGCTCGACGGGAGCACCTCGGCCGTCCAGCTCCTGGCGCACGCCCAGCTGGTGAGCGAGCGGGACCTGCGGATCGCCATCGCCGTGCTCGACCACCACGTGACGAACGCCGAGGGGGTTGTCCGAGACCTGTTGCAGGAGGCCTTGTTCGCCGCGGCCGGGTACTTCGTGGGCAGCGCGGACGAGAACCTCGACGAGGATCCGCAGCTCCACGGAGGCCGCGCCGGGTCGACCGTCCTCGACCCGGCAGAGCCGGGCCGGTCATTGCTCGAAGGGATCATCCAGGGGATCCAGAGCTGCTTCGAGGTCTATCTCGACGAGACCACCGCACGCGAATGCCCGGACCCGGACCCGCGGCTCACCGGACCACACTGGGCCCAGCAGGTGCGGCAGCGATTCGACGCCGAACTGCGCGAGGTCGTTCAGAAAGCTCGGCTGTAGACCGTTGTCCGATCGGATACCTTCTGTCGCGTGGCTGAACCGGAGAGCGTCGATGCGGTGGCGGAACCGCTCGGGCCCGCGGCCCGCGTTCAGGGGTCCCTCCGAGGCCGGATCTTGATCGCGGCGGACGCCGACGAGACCGACGAGGAGCTCGCTGAACTGATGGAATCGGGTCCGGTCTTCCCGGACGAGCAGGGTTCCCGCTGAGGGCCCTGATCGACGGCCACGTCCTGCACTGCGCGTCGACGGAGACGAAGGGCCGCTCGCTTCCCTGAACGGCTCGCGAAGGGATGCGAGGTCAGGAGTGCTCGGTGCGCTTCTTCCGCTTCGGGACGAGGTGCAGTACGGCCACGATCAGAGCGCCCACGATCAGCCCGACGATCGCCGATCCGATGGTGTTGGTGAGCCACCCCAGAAATCCGCCGAGAGCCCCGGTGGCGTCGGCGACGAGCACCTCCAGGTGGTGCACGAGGGCGTAGGGCGGATGGAAGCCCAGCTCGTCGACACCGACGAGCAGGATGTGCCCGCCGACCCACACCATCGCCGCGATCCCGACGGTCGAGAGTACCGAGAGCACGATCGGCATCGCCCGCACGAGCCCGCGCCCGAACGCGCTCACCGCGCTCGTGCCCCGCTTCGCCAGGGCCAGGCCAGCGTCGTCCATCTTGACGATCAGCGCGACCACGCCGTAGACGAGCGCGGTGATCGCGACCGCGACCACGGCCAGGATGACGGCGCGGGAGACTAAGCCCTCGGCCGCGACCTCGTTCAGAGCGATGACCATGATCTCGGCGGAGAGGATGAAGTCGGTCCGGACGGCGCCGGAGACCACCGTCTTCTCGTGCTCGGCGGGATCGGCGGCGGCCGCCTCGTCGCGCTCGGCCGGGTCGGGTTCGTGTCCGGCGAGGGACTCCCAGATCTTCTCGGCGCCCTCGTAGCAGAGGTACGCCCCGCCCACCATCAGGATCGGTGTCAGCAGCCACGGCGCGAACTGGCTCAGCAGCAGGGCCACCGGCAGGATGATCAGGAGCTTGTTGCGCAGCGAGCCCGTCGCGATCCGCCGGATGATCGACAGCTCGCGCTCGGGCTTGAGGCCCTGCACGTAGCGCGGGGTGACCGCCGCGTCGTCGACGACGACCCCGGCCGCCTTCGCCCCGGCCCGGCCGGCGGCGCCCGCGATGTCGTCGAGGGACGCCGTGGTCAGGCGCACCAGCGCCGCGACGTCGTCGAGCAACGCGAAGAGTCCACTCACCGGGTCACCGTCCGCCGCAGGGCCGAGTCCGTCCGCACGGGCGGGAGCCTACGGCGTGGGTGTTTCGGGCGGCGACGGTCCGTTCATCCGGATCCGTCGACTTTTCGACACGCCGGCTCGCCGGCGGTCTCGACACGCCGGCTCGCCGGCGGCGATGCGGCGGCGACCGTGAACTGTCGGTGCGGCGCGGCATGCTTCACCCGTCCGAGTTGGCCGTCCGAACGGGGTCCCGTGTCCGAACCGCTGCGCGCAGGTGCCCACGAGAGCCTGCGCACCACCGGGCTCGACGCCGCGCTCGCCCGTGTCGCCGCCGATCTGACCCCTCGCTGGGACGGCGTCGCCGACGCGACGCAGCCGCGGGTGCTGGCCCGCCACGTCGCCGCGGTCGTCGAGCGCGCGCTCGCCGAGCAGGACCCGCAGGAGCGGGTCGAGCTGGTCAACCGTCTGATCGGTGTCGTCGCCGACGCCGGGGACGAGCGCTTGCACGACGAGCTGCAGCAGCTCGTCGCGCTCACCCGCCAGATCGCGCCGGGCGTGCACGAGGTGCACCGGCCGCTCACCCCGCTCTCCGACGCCGCGCTGCTCACCAACACCCGCGGCGAGCCGACGCTGCACGCGGAGCTGCGCTCCGAGCTCACCTCCGCCGACCGCGTCGACCTGCTGTGCGCGTTCATCCGCTGGCACGGCATCCGCCTGCTGGAGGCGGAGCTGGACGTGCTGCACGAGCGTCAGGTCCCGTTCCGGGTGATCACCACGACTTACATGGGGGCCACCGAGCAGCGCGCGGTCGACGAGCTGGTGCGCCGCCACGGCGCCGAGATGAAGATCAGCTACGCGAGCGCGACGACCCGGCTGCACGCCAAGGCGTGGCTGTTCCGGCGCGAGACCGGGTTCGACACCGCGTTCGTCGGCAGCTCCAACCTGTCGAGATCCGCGCTGGTCGACGGCCTGGAGTGGAACGTGCGGCTGTCCTCGGTCGCGACCCCGGACCTGATCCGCAAGTTCACCTCGACGTTCGACACCTACTGGTCCGCGCCCGAGTTCACCCCCTACGACCCGGACACCCCCGCCGACTCCGAGCGGCTCGCCGAGGCGCTCGGCGCGAACCGGGCGGACCGGGCCACCAGCACGCTGACCGGCCTGGAGGTCCGCCCGTACGCGCACCAGTCCCAGATCCTGGAGGCCCTCGACGCCGAGCGGTTCGTGCACGACCGGCACCGCAACCTCGTCGTCGCCGCGACCGGTACCGGCAAGACGGTGGTCGCGGCCCTGGACTACGCGCGGCTGCGCGCCGTCCTGCCCCGCGCCCGGCTGCTGTTCGTCGCGCACCGCAAGGAGATCCTGGAGCAGTCCCGGCGCACCTACCGGGCCGTGCTCGCCGACGGCGCGTTCGGCGAGACCTACGTGGCCGGCGAGCGGCCCCAGCGCTGGAACCACGTGTTCGCCAGCGTCCAGTCGCTGGCCGCGTACGGGATCGACAACATCCCGGCGGACCACTTCGACGTGGTCGTCGTCGACGAGTTCCACCACGCCGAGGCGGCGACCTACCAGCGGCTGCTCGCCCACCTGCGTCCGGTCGAGCTGCTCGGGCTCACCGCCACCCCGGAACGCGCCGACGGCGCCGACGTACGCGACCGGTTCGGCGGCCGCAGCGCGTTCGAGCTGCGGCTCTGGGACGCGCTCTCGGCGGACCTGCTCGTGCCGTTCCACTACTTCGGCATCGCCGACGACGTGGATCTGCGAGGCGTCGAGTGGAAGGCCGGCCGCTACGACGAGGCGGCCCTGGACGGGCTCTACACCGGTAACGACGCCCGCGCTGCGAAGATCGTCCGCGAGACCCGGGACAAGGTCACCGACGTGACGCGGATGCGGGCACTGGGCTTCTGCGTCTCGGTCGCGCACGCCGAGTACATGGCCGGGGTGTTCACCCGCGCCGGGATCCCGAGCGCAGCGGTGTCCGGCCGGACCCGGCAGGTCGACCGCGACGAGGCCCTGCGGCGGCTGCGCGACGGTGAGCTGAACGCCCTGTTCGCCGTCGACGTGTTCAACGAGGGTCTCGACGTGCCGCAGGTCGACACGGTGCTGATGCTGCGCCCGACGCAGAGCGCGACGGTGTTCCTGCAGCAGCTCGGCCGTGGTCTGCGCCGCGCGCCGGGCAAGGCCGTTCTGACAGCCCTGGACTTCATCGGCCAGCACCGCCGGGAGTTCCGGTTCGACGTCCGCTACCGGGCGCTGACCGGCAGCACCCGCAAGGGGCTCGAGCGCGACGTGGAGCAGGGGTTCCCGTTCCTGCCGTCCGGCTCGGCGATGGTGCTCGACCCGGTCGCCCAGCGGACCGTGCTCGACGGCGTCCGGTCCCAGCTGCGCTTCACGCGCCGCGACCTCGTCGCCGACGTCCGGTCGCACGGGGACCTGCCGCTGGCCGGGTACCTGCGCGAGTCCGGCACCGAGATCGCCGACCTCTACCGGGGCAAGGGTTCGTGGACGGGCCTGCGCCGCGACGCCGGCCTGCCGACGGCCGCGGTCGGCCCGGACGAGGTGGACCTGCTCAAGCGGGTCGTCTCGTTCGCCCACGTCGACGACCCGGAGCGGGCCGCGCTCTACGCGCGCATCGCCGACCCGGCCGGCCCGGACTACGGCGACCTGACCGAACGCGACCGGCGCCTGGCCCGGATGCTGTTCTTCACGCTCTGGCCCGACCGCGGCGGCTTCGACTCCTACGACGACGGGCTCCGCCACCTGCGCCGGCACCCGGGCGTCTGCGCCGAGATCGTTGAGCTCACCGCGTACGCGCTCGACCAGGCACGGCACCTGCCCAAGCCGCTAGGGGAGGGGATGCAGCACATCCCGCTGCGCAGCCACGCTCACTACAAGCGCGAGGAGATCCTCGCCGCGCTGGACTACGGATCGCTGGACCGGGGCGTCCGTACCCACGTGCAAGGTGTGCAGTGGTCGCCCGAGCATCGCACCGACGCGCTGCTGGTCAACCTGCGCAAGACCGAGCGGGACTTCTCGCCGACCACGATGTACCGCGACTTCGCGTTGCGCCCGGACCTGTTCCACTGGGAGTCGCAGAACGCGACGTCGGTCGCGTCGGAGACGGGTCGGCGCTACCTCGGACACCGGGACCGGGGCACCCACGTCGCGTTGTTCGTCCGTGAGTCGCCGACGAACGATTTCGGCGAGGGTGCGCCGTTCCTCTGCCTCGGGTTGTGCGAGTACGTCTCGCACCAGGGCGAACGACCGATCGCGATCACCTGGAGGCTGCGCCGCGAGATGCCGGGGGAGACGTTCCGGGCGGCGAGCGTCGTCGCGTCCTGACCGCGCCCCGGCCCCGGGCGTCTGCTCAGACGGCCGGGTCCCGCCGACCGGTCAGCAACAGGACGAAGCCCGCGACCGGCAGCACGAGCAACACGAGCAGCGCGGCGGCGATGCCGTACACCGTCGCCAGTCCGCCGATCACCGCCGCGCCGATCCCGGCCCCGGTCAGGAACGCCAGGGTCGCGACCCCGATCGCTCCGCTGCGCTGCTCCGGGGCCACCGCGCCGCCCACGGCGGCGATCATGGCCGGTTGACCGGTCGCAAACGCGACCGTGACGAGCATGACGGCCACCGCCAGCACCCAGGCCGAGCCCCACGCGATCCCGGCCGCCGCGACCAGCAGCCCGGTCGTCGTCGTCACGGACGCGACCAGCAACGTGCGGCGCGCACCGATCCGGGCCAGCAGGACCGAGGCCAGCCGCGGCGAGACCAGCCCGAGCGCGGCCGCGGGCACCAGCACCAGGCCGGTCGTCAGCGGCGTCCAGCCGCGCTCGGCCAGTGCCAGTGGGATCCCCAGCAACAGTGCGAACCAGCTGGCCGGGATCGCCGCGGCGCCCAGGGAGCTGCGCACGACGGTGCTGTTGCCGACGATCGAGCGCGGCAGGAAGCGGTCGGGCCGCGCCCGGACCCACAGCGTCACCGCCGGCACCCCGACCGCGATCAGGACCGCGCCGGTGACCGCGGCCGCCACCCCGGTGGCGGAGGACTGGATGGCGAGTACCAGACCGGACGCGGCGACCGCGACGAGCAGCGCGCCGGTGACGTCGAGTCGGTCACCGTCGCCGGGGACGACCGAGCGCTTCCACAGGTAGGGCACCGCGAGCAGCCCGATCGCGGGGAGCGCGACCGCGGCCCGCCAGCCGCCGAGGGCCTCCAGCGCGCCACCGATCAGCGGCCCGAGCGCCGAGAGCACCGCCGACATCCCGGCCAGCCGGCCCAGCGCCGCACCACGGCCCGGCCCGCTGAACCGGCTGCTCAGCAACGCCGCGGCCAGCACCGGGACCGCGGCCGCACCGAGACCCTGGGCGACGCGGGCGACCAGGAGCGTCGGCAGGTTCGGTGCCGCGGCCGAGGCGAGCGCGCCCAGCGCCAGCAGGACCACCCCGGCGCAGAGCGGCGCCCGGATTCCCACGGCGTCGCCGAGCCGGCCGTGCAGCGGCGTCGCGACGGCGAGTGCGACCGCGTAGGCACTGATCACCCAGGTCGCCGACGCCGTCGAGATCTCCAGCTCGCCGGCCAGCTGCGGCAGCGCGACCGTGACCCCGGACGTGCTGGTGCCGGCGAGGCCGAACAGCAGACCCAGGACCACGGCGAGCAGCCCGGGACGGGGCGGGGTCGGACCGGTCGTGGAGGACGGGCCGGTCGACGTGCCCTGTTGCGTCACGAACCGATCATTACCGACGAAACGGCTCCGGTCACGGGAGAAGCGGTCGGGCTCACCGCCCGGATCGGCGTGGGCACGGTCGGGTCGGGTCGGGTCGGGGTGGGGGCGGCGTACCGTCGCCGCGTGCTGATCCGGCAGGCGAGCCGTGACGACGGGCCGGCGTGCGCGGCGCTCTATGCGCCCTACGTCACCGACACCGTGATCACGTTCGAGAGCGAACCACCGACGGCGGTCGAGATGGCCGACCGGATCGAGGCGGCGAACCTCCGTCACGCCTGGCTGGTCGCCGAGGACGACGACGGCGTCCTGGGCTACGCCTACGGCGGCGAGTGGAAGCCGCGCGCGGCCTACCGGTGGACCTGCGAGGTGGCGGCCTACCGGTGGACCTGCGAGGTGAGCGTCTACCTGCGGTCCGGCGTGCGCCGGACCGGCGCCGGAAGGGCGCTCTACGAGGCGCTGTTCGCGCGGCTCGTCGAGCGCGGTCACCTGGTCGCGGTGGCCGGCATGACGCTGCCGAACGACGCCAGCAGGGGCCTGCACCGCGCGCTGGGCTTCGAACCGGTCGGGACGCACCGGCGGGTCGGCTGGAAGCACGGTGCCTGGCACGACGTCGCCTGGGTGCAGAAGACGCTCGCCCACGGGACCGTGCCGCCGGCCGAGCCTGCGTAGTAGCGCGGATCCCGCTTCCGGGCCCGGGCCGCCAGTATCGTCGTGACGTCCCGGACGAGCCGGGGTCGGCGGCGGGAGCAGCGGCGATGTCGGTCTACTACAGGACTGCCGGGGCGTTCGCCCTGCTGCACGGGCTCGGCTGCGTCCTGGGCGCACTGGGTTTCGGCATGACGGCGGACCACGCCGAGCCGATGAGCACCGACGAGGCCTCCACCGTGTCGCTGCTGATCTTCGTGGTCGGCGTCGTCACGATCGTCGGCGCGTCGATGCCGCTGGGCGGTACGCGCCCGGTGACACTTCTCGTCGGAGTGTTCGCCTCGCTGGCCGTGTCCGGGTACGTGGCCGTGCGGTGGATCGGGAGGGTCGACGGCTTCGGCTACCAGGTCCCGCTGTCCTACGCCGTGATCCCGGTGCTGGTGATCGGCCTGGTGTTCGCCGGCTCCCGGCGCGCGCCGATCACCGCCGCCGGATAGGTCAGGCCTTCTCCAGCTCGCTGTGCAGCTTGAGCACCGTCTGCCCGTCGGACTGCTCCAGCACGTAGGCGGGGTTGTCCTCGGTGCCGTTGCGGCTCTGCTTCGTGCCCTTGATCGTGCGCTCGATGCGGTCGGTGGAGTGGTCGACGACCTTCGCCTCGGGACGGCCGTTGCCCCAGTTCCACGCCACCCGGCTGCCTTTCGCGAACTTCTGCACCATGCCGACGGGTACCCGGCGCCCGGCCGTTCACACCAGTGAACTGTCAGGGGTGCCGGTCATCGTGTCGTCCATGAGCATCGACGACATCCGCCGCCCCACCCCGTTCTCGGTCGACCACTGGCGTGCGGTCATGCACGACGCGATGGACCAGGTGCTGGACGAGATCCTGGACGCGGCCGAGAACGACTGGTCCGACCGGCTCGACGAGGACCTGCGCGACGAGGACCTGTTCGGCGACGACCTGTTCGGGGACCGGAACGAGGTGGGGGACGACGAGCCGCCGGGGGACCCGCCCTCCGCTGCGGAGATCGAGGCGCTCGGCACGCAGCTGCGCGAGGGCCTGACCGCGGCGATCCTGCACGGGACCCGGTTCTGGGGCTGCGACGGGACCCTGCGGTGTTCGGGGGAGTTCCTCGAACGGTCCCGGATGCCGGTGGACCGTGTCCTCGGCGAGTACCGCCGCAGCGGTGTCGCCTGCGACTGCGCGGTCCTGGACACGGTGCTCGGGCGCGGCGACGTCGTGCTCCGCTGCCCGCTCCGTGACCCGGGACCACCGCCGGCCCGGCCGTGAACCGCGTCCGCGCGGTGCCGGCCGGGCCCGCGGTGTCACCAGATGCGCACGCGCCTGCCCGGCTCGGTGAACAGGGCGTCGGTCTGCTCGACGTCGAACGCCTCGTGGAACGCGTCGAGGTTCGTCACCACGGCGTTGCAGCGCAGGTCCGGCGGCGAGTGCGGGTCGGTCGTGAGCCGCCGGATCGCCTCGGCGTCGCGGGTCGTCGCCCGCCAGACCTGGGCCCAGCCGAACAGCACGCGCTGCAGCCCGGTCAGCCCGTCGATCACCGGGGGCTCGGTGTCGCCACAGGCGATCCGGTAGGCGCGCAGGGCGATCGTCAGCCCGCCCAGGTCGCCGATGTTCTCGCCGACGGTCAGGTCGCCGTTCACCTTGTGGTCCGGCAGCCCGGACGGGGACAGCGCGCTGTACTGGTCGATCAACGCCTGGGCGCGGGTCTCGAACTCCGCGCGGTCTCCCGGCTCCCACCAGTCGGTGAGGTTGCCGTCGCCGTCGTAGCGCGAGCCCTGGTCGTCGAAGCCGTGCCCGATCTCGTGCCCGATCACGGCGCCGATCCCGCCGTAGTTCGCGGCGTCGTCGGCCTCGGCGTCGAAGAACGGCGGCTGCAGGATCGCCGCCGGGAACACGATCTCGTTCATCCGGGGGTGGTAGTAGGCGTTGACCGTCTGCGGGGTCATCAGCCACTCGTCGTGGTCGACCGGGCCGCCGAGCTTCGCGTACTCGAAGTCGTTGCGCCAGATGCCGGCGCGGGCGACGTTGCCGAGCAGGTCGTCGGCGGCGATCGTCAGGTCGGAGTAGTCCTTCCACTTGTCCGGGTAGCCGATCTTCGGTGTGAACTTGCCCAGCTTCTCCAGCGCCCGGTCCCGGGTGGCCGGACTCATCCAGTCCAGCGTGGTGATCGACCGGCGGTAGGCCTCGACCAGGTTCGCGACGAGCTCGACCATCCGCTCCTTGGCCGAGGCCGGGAAGTGCCGCTCCACGTAGAGCTTGCCGACCGAGTCGCCGAGGAAGCCCTCGACCAGGGAGACCCCGCGCTTCCAGCGCTCGCGCAGGGTCGGGGTGCCGGACAGGGTGCGCCCGTAGAAGGCGAAGTCCTGCTCGACGACCTCGCCGCTGAGGTAGTCCGCGCAAGCGAAGGTGACGTGGATCGCCAGCCACGCCTGCCACTGCTCCAGCGGGCGCTGCGCCCACAACCGGGCCGCGGCGGCGACGAAGCTCGGCTGCCGGACCACGACCTCGTCGAACGAGCCGGCCGGGACCGCGAGCGCGTCGAGCCAGGCGTCCCAGTCGAACTCGGGGGCGTGGGCGCGCAGCTCGGCGCCGGTCATCAGGGTGTAGGTCTTCTCCGCGTCGCGGTTGACGACCCGGTCCCAGGACTCGGCGGCCAGCGCCGTCTCCAGCTCCATGACCTGCTCGGCGACCCGGACCGGCTCGGCCAGCCCGACCAGCTCGGCCATCGTCTGCAGGTGCTCGACGTAGGCGGCGCGGATCTGCGCCGAGTCCTCGTCGCGGTAGTAGGACTCGTCGGGCAGCCCGAGGCCGGACTGGTTGAGGTGCACCACGTAGCGAGTGGAGTCCTTGGCGTCGGTGGAGATGAAGTCCCCGAACAGCGACGCCCGGCCCTCGCGCTGGCGGCGGCCGAGCACCGCGGCCAGCGCGGCGCGGTCGGTCGTCGCGTAGACCTCGTCGAGCAGCGGGCGCAGCGGCGCGGTGCCGAGCTCCTCGGCCCGCGTGGTGTCCATGAACGAGGCGTAGAGGTCGCCGATCTTCTGGGCGTCGGACCCGGGCTCGGCCGACGAGCGCGCCGACTCCTCGCTGCCGATGCTCGTTCCGCCTGCGCTGCTCTCGATGATCTCCCGGACGTGGTCCTCGGAACGGTCGCGCAGGACCCGGAACGCGCCGTCCTGCGAGCGGTCCTCGGGTATCTCGTGAGTGCTCAGCCACCGGCCGTTGACGTGGGCGAACAGGTCGTCCTGGGGACGGACGTCCGGGTCGACCCAGTTGAGGTCCAGGCCGGAGGGTTTCGGCTCGGTGGTCGTCATTCCCCCATCCTGGCACCGGATCCGGCGTCACGGCACGGCGATGCGTGTGACACCGGCGCCTGCGGTAGAACGGGGCGCCGACCCGTCCATCACCGAGGAGCCCCCGATGACCGACCCCTGGGCCGACGCGCTCGACGGTCCCGACCCGGACGAGGAGTTCGGCGATCTCGTCGAGGTCGTCCGCTCGGTGTTCGACCTGCACCGGGACGGTTCCGAGGTCGAGTGGGCCGCGTGGGCCTGGCGGGTGCTCGCCGGGTCCCGGCTGACGGTGGCCGGGACCGAGATCGAGCGTGGCGTGACCGTGCTGCGGCTGCTCGCGCTGAACGCGTTCTACCGCGAGTTCTGCGCGCGGGCGTTCGAGGAGGGAGAGCCGGGGGAGTGGGCGGCCGACCCGGACCGGGTCGTCGGCGACTATCCGCGCCTGCACCCGGTGCTGCTCGGTGTGCTGGCCGAGCGCCGGGGTGTCGACCTCGACGAGACCCTGGGCCTGGACTTCGACCACGCCGTGACGGCGGCGGCGGTGGACGGGCTCGTCCGGACCGAGTACCGGACGGTGGTCGGGGCGCTGCGCGCCGACGCGGGCGGTCCGGCGGGGTTGTTCGCCTCGCTCGTGGCCACCCGCGAACCGGACGTGCGCTACCCGCTCGACGACGCGGCGGCGGCCGCGGTGCTGGGCGGCGAGCTCACGTTCGGGATGAACGCGGCGTGGCAGTGGCTGGGCAAGGGCGCTCCACTGGTGTGAGGCGTGCGGACGTCGCCGGGTGATGCCGGTGACCGGCGCACTTGCCACGGCGTCGGTGATCTTCCAGTATCGGCGTCGTGACGACACACCTCGACGACGACCTGTCCGTCGGTGGGGTCGGCACGGAACCGTCCCCCACCCGGCCCCGTGCGACTCCCGCCATCGATCTGCTCGAGGGGCGGCGCCTGCTGCGCCGCCTGCCGGGCGACGGGCCGGACCGACCGTTCGAGGCGTTCACGCTCACCCCGGTCGGTGCGACGATCGGGGCCGAGATCACCGGCGTCGACCTGTCCGCGACGCTCACGCCCGCGGTCCGCGAGGAGATCCACCGCGCCCTGCTGGAGTGGAAGGTGCTGTTCTTCCCGGACCAGGACATGACCAGTGCCGCGCAGCGGTCGTTCGGGCTGCTGTGGGGCGAGCTCGAGACGAACCCGATGCTCGAGCAGGGCGACGACGCGAGCATCGTCCGGTTCGCCAAGGGCGGCGACGCCCCGCAGACCTTCGAGAACATCTGGCACGTCGACACCTCGTTCCGGCCCGAGCCGGCGATGGGGGCGGTGCTCCGGATGATCACGACTCCGCCGTCGGGCGGGGACACGCTGTGGGCCGACATGGCCGCCGCCTACGACAACCTCTCCGACGAGGTGCGGGCCCGGATCGACGGCGCGCATGCGGTGCACGACATGGTGCCCGGCTTCGCCCGCTTCCTGGACCCGGACCGGCTCGACCGGCTGCAGGACCGGTTCCCGCCGGTCACCCACCCCGTCGTGCGGACCCACCCGGAGACCGGGCGGCGCACGTTGTTCGTGAACTCCTCGTTCACCACGCGCATCGTCGGGATGGAGCGCACGGAGTCCGACGCGCTGCTGCGGCACCTGTACGCGCAGGCCCACGTGCCCGAGTACCAGGTCCGGCACCGGTGGGTCGAGGGCACCGTCGCGTTCTGGGACAACCGGGCGACCCAGCACTACGCGGTCGGCGACTACCACCCGCACCCGCGGGTCGCCGAGCGCGTGGCGATCGCGGGCGACCGCCCGTTCTGACCGTCCGGCACGGTGGTGGTCGGGATCCGCGCGATCCCGACCACCACCGGCGGCGGACGTTCAGGACGCGGGGCGCCGCCACCGCCGTCGCGGGGTCTCGGGTTCCTGCTCCTCCAGCGGCGCCGCGACGGCGAGCTGCGTGGCCTGCCGGCCGAGGACCTCGAGGTGCGCGCGGACGTCGTTGTGCGTCGGATCCAGCGCGACCTGCTCGGCGATCTCAGCGGCCTGGCTCACCGCGTCGGTGAACGCCGCCTTGGCGGCGTCGAGGCGGTCGGCGATCCGCTTGGCCGGCCCTTGCCGGACGCGGAACCGGGCCGGCTCGATCGAGTCCCCGACGGTCGCCAGGCGGCGCACGGCCTCCAGCTCGGCGTCGAGACGCTTGCCGATCTCACCCAGCCAGGTCCGCACCTGGCCGGTCGGCAGCGCTGCGGTGATCCGGTGGAACCGGGTCACCGTGGACGCGCACTCGCCCACGTAGCCGTTCCAGTACCGCGACAGCGGCGCGGCGGGCGGGTCGGCGGCGGGACGCAGGCGGGGCATGACCCCAGGGTGCCGGATCGGCCGCGCGATCGGACCAACGGGTCGCGGACGGAGCAGCGCGCGGCCGGACTCGGCGGAGACGCACGGCCCGCCTCGCCCGCACCCATGGTGCGAACGTGTCGCCGCGCCGAACGAAAGCTCCATGAGTGCGGCCTCCGGCGCGGGTGCGGGGCCGGGGCGACATGATGGGCACCTCACCATCTCGTCGGAGGTCGTCGTGCGCAGACTGTCCACACTCGTCGCGGCGGCGGTGGTCCTGCTGCTGTCCGGTGCGGGCGTCGCGGTGGCCGAGCCCCCGCCGCGCCTGGCCGACCGGGTCACCGACCGTGCCGGCGTCCTCTACCCGTCCGGGCGGGCGGCCGTGACCGCCGCGATCGACGACCTGCGCACATCCGAGGGCATCGACCTGTTCGTGGTCTACGTCCGGTCGTTCGACGACCTCGACGGGCCGACCTGGGCGGACCGGGCGGCGCAGCGCTCGCAGCTCGGCGACGCCGACGCGCTGCTGGCCGTGGCCACCGAGGACCGCGCCTACGGCACCTCGTTCTCGCAGAGCTTCACGGTCCCGGAGTCGGCGACCGACTCGATCGAGAGCGACGACGTCGAGCCCCGGCTCTCGGCGAACGACTGGGCCGGCGCCGCCGTCGCCATGGCGAACGGGCTGCGTGACGGCGGCAGCAGCAGTGGGGGCGGTGCCGGCGGTGGCCTGGCCACCGGCGCGGCCGTGGTCGGCGGGCTCGTGGTCGTCGGCGGCGGGGCGTACCTGGTCAGCCGGCGTCGCCGGGACCGTGCGGCGGCGCCCTCGGCTCCGGCGCCCGCCGGGCCCGGCCCGGACGACGAGTTCGCCGGCGTCACGACCGAGGACCTGGGATTTCGCGGCAGCCAGGCGCTGCTCGAGATCGACGACGCGGTGCGCACCTCGGAGCAGGAGCTCGCCGCGGCCCGCGCGCACTTCGGCGACGAGGCGGTGGCCGGGTTCGCCGCGGCGCTGGAGCTCTCCCGGGCCGACATGCTGCGCGGCTTCACCCTGCAGCAGCAGCTCGACGACGAGGTCCCGGAGGACGAGCCGACCCGGCGATCGATGCTCGCCGAGATCGTCCATGCCTGCCGGGATGCCGACGAGCGCCTCGACGCCCAGGTCGCGGAGTTCGACGCCCTGCGCAGCCTGGAAGCGGGTGCGCCCGAGTACCTGGCCGGTCTCGGTACGAGCCTGGCCGCCGTGGACGCCCGCGTCGCGCAGGTGGACGCGACCCTGGCCTCGCTGCGCACCCGCTACGCCGCGGCTGCGCTGGCACCGGTGGCGGACAACGTCGGCCGGTCCCGCGAGCTGCTCGCCGCGGCCGCGCAGGAGCTCGTCGCCGCCCGCGGTGAGCTGGCCCGCACGGACCCGGGCCAGGAGCCGGACCCGGGCACCGCCGGATCCGGTGCCCGATCTGCGACGCCGACGGGGGCGGCTACGGCGGACGCGGCCCCGACCGGGCCGGCGACCGGTCGCAGCGCCGCGGTCGTGTCCGGGCGGGCCGCGGAGGAGGCGATCACCCAGGCCGGGACGCTGCTCGACGGCGTCGGGCGGCTGGAGGCCGACCTCGCCGGGGCCGGGGAGAAGATCGCCGCGGCCCGCGCCGAGACCGAGCAGGACCTCGCCGAGGCCCGCGCGATCCTGGCCACCGGGGACCCGGGAGGTCTCGCGGCCCTCGTCGCCCGCGCGGAGGCGGCGCTCGCCTCCGCCGACGAGGGCCTGCGCGCGACCCCGCCCGACCCGCTGGCCGCGCTGCGCCTGGTCGACGATGCCGACGCCGCGCTCGACGAGGGCCTCGCGCAGGCCAAGGATGCCCAGGAGCGGACCCGGCGGATCACCGCGACGCTGGCGCAGACGCTGCTCACCGCGCGGTCGGCCGTCGGCGCGGCGGACGACTTCATCACGACCCGACGCGGTGCCGTCGGCACCGACGCCCGCACCCGTCTCGCCGAGGCACGGCGGCACCTGCAGCAGGCTGAGGCCGGAGGCGACCCGTCCGCGGCACTGACCGAGGCGCAGGCCGCCGACGCGATGGCCCGCGCGGCGCTGCAGCTGGCGCAGTCCGA
>NZ_JADQDD010000230.1 GCF_019263595.1 Pseudonocardia sp. KRD291
CTTCCCGCAGCTGGGCCTGCCCTCGGGCATCCTGCTCTCGCAGCTGGTCTTCCTGCTGCTCAGCGGCCTGCTCTCGGACGAGCAGTTCCTGGCCTGGGGCTGGCGGATCGCGTTCCTGAGCAGCGCCGTGCTGATCATCGTCGGCCTGTTCATCCGGCTGCGGATCGAGGAGAGCACCGACTTCGAGAAGGTCCGCGCGTCCGGCCGGGTCGAGAAGCTGCCCGTCGTCGAGGTGTTCCGGCGCAACCCGCGCGGTCTGCTGATCGGCAGCCTGGCCTCGATCGCGGCGCCGGCGACCGGCTACCTGATCACGGTCTACATGGTCTCCTACGGCACGACGACGCTGCGGATCCCGTCCACCACCATGCTGTGGATCGTGTGCGGGATCAGCGTCTGGTCGATGATCGTCATGATCACCTCCGCGGTGTCCGGTGACCGCTTCCGGCGGCGGACGATCTTCGCCGTCGGCGCCGGGCTCGGCGTGCTGTGGGCGTTCCCGATGTTCTGGCTGGTCGACACCCGGTCGGTGCTGCTGATCGTGCTGGGTCTGATGGGCATCATGGCCGCCAATTCGATCATGTCCGGGGTGCAGCCCGCCCTGATCACGCAGATGTTCCCGATCCGGCTGCGCTACAGCGGCTCCTCGATCGCCTACACCGTCGCCTCGATCCTCGGCGGCGGACTCACCCCGCTCCTGGCCACCGCGCTCTACGCCGAGTTCGGCAGCTCGGCCGCGGTCTCCGCGCTGGTCGCGCTGGTCTGCCTGGTCAGCCTCGGCGCGATCCTGGCCGCGGGCCCACGGACCCTGCAGCCGCGCGATCCCGACGACCCCGGCGACCCCGGCGTCGCCGCACCGCCGGTCACGACGGCCGGCCCGGCCGGGAGCCGGTCGTGACCGCGCCGGTGCGCGCCGAGGTCGTCGGGTCCCTGCTGCGCCCCGCGCACCTGGTGCGGGCCCGCGCCGCCCGTCGGGACGGACTTCTGGGCGCCGCGGCGTTCAAGCAGGTCGAGGACCGCGCCGTCGACCAGGCGATCGCACTGCAGGAGGGCTCCGGCCTGGGCGTGGTCACCGACGGCGAGCTGCGGCGCGGCATCTTCACCGGCCCGGTGACCGAGAACGTCGACGGCCTGGAGTACGTCCCCGGCGTCACCCGCACCTGGTACACCGCGCAGGGCCCGGTGCAGGAGGAGCTCCCGCTCGTCGTCACCGGCACCCTGAGGTTCCGCCGGTCGGTCGCGACCGAGGAGTTCGCCTACGCCAGGGCCCGCGCGCGGGCGACGGTCAAGGTCACCCTGCCGAGCCCGCTGATGATGTTCCTGCGCTGGTCGCCGGAGCACTCGACGGCCGCCTACCCGGACGCGTTCGCGATGGCCGCCGACGCGGCCGCGATCGTCCGCGAGGAGGTCCGCGAGCTGGCCGCGCTGGGCTGTCGCTACGTCCAGATCGACGCGCCGGAGATCGCGACGCTGGTCCAGCAGGAGACCCGGGACTGGTACGAGGGCCAGGGGATCTCCACCGACCGGATCCTCACCGAGGGCCTGGACCTGCTGAACTCGGTCACCGACGTCGAGGGCGTCACGTTCGGGGTGCACCTGTGCCGGGGTAACCGCAACGGCCGCTGGATGGCCGCCGGCGGCTACGACCACGTGGCGGAGGCGCTGTTCCGGCGGTGCAGCGGCTTCCACCGCTTCCTGCTGGAGTACGACGACGAGCGCTCCGGCGACTTCACCCCGCTCGCCGCCACCCCGCCGGACCGCACCGTCGTGCTCGGCCTGGTCTCGACCAAGACCTCCCGGGTCGAGACGGTGGACGAGATCGTCTCCCGGGTCCGCGAGGCGGCCGAGCACGTCGACACCGACCGGCTCGCGCTGTCCACCCAGTGCGGGTTCGCCTCGATGGTCGAGGCCCACCCGGACCTCACCGAGGACGTGCAGGCCGCGAAGCTGGCCCTGGTCACCGATGCGGCCGCCGCGGTCTGGGCGGACTGAGCGCCGGCCGGCTCACCCGAACACCACCGTCCGGTGCCCGGTCACCGCGACCCGGTTCTCGCAGTGCCAGCGCACCGCGCGGGCCAGCGCCCGGCACTCCGCCTCGCGCCCGCGGGCGGCCAGCTCGTCCGGGCTCAGGGAGTGGTCGACCCGGATCAGCTCCTGCTCGATGATCGGGCCCTCGTCCAGGTCCGCGGTCACGTAGTGCGCGGTCGCCCCGATGAACTTCACGCCGCGGGCGTGGGCCTGGTGGTAGGGCCGCGCCCCCGTGAAGCTGGGCAGCATCGAGTGGTGGATGTTGATCACCCGACCGGCCAGCGCCGCGCACAGGCCCGGGGACAGGATCTGCATGTAGCGGGCCAGCACGACCAGGTCCGCCCGCTGCGCACCGACGATGTCGAGCAGCGCCGCCTCGGCGTCGGGCTTGGTGGCCGCGGTGACCGGCACGTGGTGGAACGGCACCCCGTAGCCGTCGGCGAGCCGGCCCAGGTCGGGGTGGTTGGACACCACCGCCACCACGTCCACGCCGAGCTCGCCCACCGAGTTGCGGAACAGCAGGTCGTTGAGGCAGTGCGCGAACCTGCTGACCATGATCACCACGCGGGGGCGGCGCGTCGCGTCGGTCAGCTCCCAGGTCATCGCGAACCGGGCGGCCGGCCCGGCGATCTCGCGGCGCAGCGCGTCGAGGTCCGGCGCCTCGCCGTCGACGCGGGCGAACTCGACCCGCATGTAGAAGATGCCCGTGGTCGAGCTGCCGAACTGCTGGCTCTGCACGATCGTGCAGCCGTGCCGGAGCAGGATGCCGGTCACCGCGTGCACGATGCCCGGCGCGTCCGGGCAGGAGAGCATCAGCACGCCGTGCGGTCCGTGCGCGGTCACGGCGGCGTCTGCGGCGCTCGCAGCCATCGGGTCCCTACCTCCTCGGTCGGTGCGGTGGTCAGGCGAGCCGGGCCAGGTGGCGCTGCCGCCACGCCTCCGTGCTCTCCAGGTCGTTGAACGTGAACACGTGGAAGTCGGCCAGCCCGTTGTCCGGCCGGGCGATCGCCGGGGTCAGCCGGTCCAGCAACCGGTCCGGGCTGTACCCGCCGGGTAGGAAGAACCGCCAGAGCATGTTCTGCTGCTTGCGCAGGAACCGGGCCGACTGGCCCAGGCCGAGACCCGCCGAGACGCGGATCAGCTTCTGCCGGCCGACCGCGCCCGGGATCCCGACCCGCACCGGCAGCCGCACGCCCTGCGCATGTACCCGCCGCGCCCACTCCAGCGTGCGGTGCGGGTCGAAGCACAGCTGGGTGACGACGTGGGTGGCGTACGGGGCCTTGTCCGCCAGCGCAGCCGCGATCAGCGCATCCGGAATGGTGCCGTGCCCTTCCGGGTATCCGCCGACCCCCACCGAGGAGAACGGGTGCCCGATGTCGTGCAGGCACCGCAGCAGGCCCAGCGCATCGGTGAACCGCCCGGCCGGCTCGGCCGCGTCACCACCGATCACGAACACGCCGTCGACACCGGCCCCGTGCAGCCGGGCGACGATGTCGGCCAGGTGCGCCCGGTCCCGGACCAGCCGGGCCGCCAGGTGTGGCGCCACCCGATAGCCGTGCCCGCGCAGCCGGACGGCCAGGTCCAGGGTGGGCTCGAGCCCCCTGGCCTCGGTGGTCGTCACGCTCAGCGCGATGTCGGCCGGCACGTGGGCGAGGACCTTCTCCTCGGTGTCGCGGAACGGGAGGATCTCGTAGCCGGCCCCGCGCAGCGCGTCGGCGAGCGCGGCGCGGGCGGGACGCGCGGCGCGGGCCGGGCGGGCCGTCGGGATGTCGATGCTCATGGCGTGGGACCTCTCGTCGACGGCCCGGGACCGGTCGCCGGGGTTGTTCCCCACGCTAGAAAAACCGCTTCCACCAGGGATGACGCGGATGACCGGAGCCGTGCCCGCGGCTCGTCCCGCCGCGCTCGGGACAACTGACGTAGGCGTCGCGGCTCAGCCCGGTCGGTTGTCGAACAGCGCCAGGCCGGCGGCGGTGTTCGAGGCCGGCACGTGGTAGGCGGTGTGCACCGTGCGCACCTGTGCGTTCAGCGCCCCGCGCATGACCAGCCACATGATCAGCTCGATGCCCTCGGACCCGGCCTCGCGGATGTACTGCTCGCGGGTCAGGGCGGCCAACTTCGCCGGGTCGCGCGCGATCTGTTCGAGGAACATGTGGTCGAACGAGGAGTTGATGAACCCGGCGCGGGCGCCGGCCAGCTGGTGCGACATGCCTCCGGTGCCGAGGATGCCGACCGTGCGCACACCGTCGTAGCTCGCGATCGCGCGGCCGAGCGCCTGCCCGAGCGCGTAGCAGCGGGCCGCGGTGGGCTGCGGGTACCGGATCACGTTCACCATGATCGGGATGACCGGGCACGGCCAGGCCTCGCCCGGGTCCGGGGTCCACACCGACAGCGGCACGGTGAAGCCGTGGTCGACGTCGAGCTCCTGGAACACGGTCAGGTCGAAGCCCTCGTCCATCAGGCTCTGCAGCAGGTGGAACGACAGCTCGGGGTCGCCGGTCACGTCCGGGACGGGCCGGCGCCCGAACCCCTCGTCGGCCACCCGGTAGCTCTCGGCCGTCCCGAGGGCGAAGGTGGGCACGACGTCGAGGTCGACGCCGTTGGCGTGGTCGTTGTAGACCAGGATCGCCACGTCCGGGGTGTGCCCGGCCAGCCACTCCCGGGCCGGCCGGTAGCCCTCGAACAGCGGAGCCCAGACCGGGTCGGCCGTCTTCTCCCGGTCCATCGCGGCCCCGATCGACGGGACGTGGGACGTGGCCAGCCCCCAGATCACCTCAGACATCGGTCCGCCCTCCGGCCAGCATCGCGGCCTGGAACTCGGCCTCGGACATCCCTGTGAACACGCCCCCGAGGTACTGCATGGAGTGCCCGTCCATCAGCGCCAGCTTGTACATGTAGAAGATGCTGCCGCCGAGGTCGAGCATGGCCTGCCACTCCCGCTCCAGGACGGCGCCGGTCTGGTCGCCGGTCAGGGCGAACCGGTGGCAGTACGCGGCCTCGTCGCCGCGGAACTCCGCGCGGGCCTGCTCGGCCCGCAGGGACATGAACATCCGGTTCATCGCGTGCCCCCGCCGGCTGGTCGGGCCGTCGAACACGTAGGTCCCCGGCAGGTCCGGCCTGATCTGGCTGCTCATGTGCTGCTCCCCGGTTCGGGCGCGGCGCGACACCGGCGGTCGGTCGCCCCTCCGACGACGGTAGGGCCACGCGGCCGGTCGGCCATCGCGCGCATGTCGCGACCGGTGCCGGGCCGCCCGTCTCCCCCGCACCGCGACATTCGTCGCGGCGGCGGCGCGCTACGTCATATGACCTCCCCGGTCCGGCGACCCGGCCGTCGGGCTGCCGCCATTCCACGGTGCCGCCGGGCCCGCGGCACTCCCTAGCGTGAGCCGACGACGACGACCGTGACCGAGAACGGGTGGCACATGAGCGCGACATCCCTGCAGGACGTGCTGGACGAGTCCGGCAACCCCGTGCAACTGCTCCGGGACTCCCAGGTGGGGGCCTACATCTACCCGGTCGTCCCGGCCGAGTTCACCAACTTCCGGCGCGAGGTGATCGCGTGGCAGACCTCGGCGGTGCTGTTCGACCAGAGCCACCACATGGTCAACCTGTGGGTGTCCGGCCCGGGCGCGTTGGCGCTGTTCACCGACACCGGCATCAACTCCACCGCGACGTTCCCGGTGGACTCGGCCAAGCAGTTCGTGCCGGTGTCCCCCGACGGCGGGGTGATCGGGGACGGCATCCTGTTCCGCCTCGCCGAGGAGGAGTTCGTGTTCGTCGGCCGCGCGCCGGTCGCGAACTGGCTGACGTTCCAGGCCGGGCGGGGGTACGACGTGGACGTCCGCAAGGACGACCGCTCCCCGTCGCGCCCGTACGGCAAGCCGGTGACCCGCGACATCTGGCGGTTCCAGATCCAGGGCCCGCGCGCCTGGGACGTGATCGAGAAGGTGCACGGCGGGCCGGTGGAGAAGGTCAAGTTCTTCCGGATGGGGCACCTGGACGTCGGCGGGCTGCAGGTCCGGACGTTGCGCCACGGGATGGCCGGCGCCCCCGGCCTCGAGCTGTGGGGGCCCTACGAGAGCTACGACCGGACCCGGGACGCCATCCTGGAGGCCGGGCGGGAGTTCGGTCTGGAGCCGGCCGGAGCGCGCGCGTACTCGTGCAACACGCTGGAGTCGGGCTGGATCCCGTCCCCGCTGCCCGCCGTCTACACCGGCGAGGGCATGCGGCCATACCGCGAGTGGCTCGGCGCCCGGAGCTACGAGGCGACCAACGCGCTGGCCGGTAGCTTCGTCTCCGACCGGATCGAGGACTACTACCTCAACCCGTGGGAGCTCGGCTACGGCGGCTTCGTCAAGTTCGACCACGACTTCATCGGCCGCAGTGCCCTGGAGGCGATCGACCCGGCCACCCAGCGGCGCAAGGTCACCCTGGCCTGGAACGCCGAGGACGTCGGCACGCTGCTGGCCAACCCGGTCGCCCAGGACGGGCCCACCTACCAGTTCTTCGACCTGCCCAACGCGAACTACGGCTCCTCGAACTTCGACGAGATCCGGGACGGCAGCGGCGAGGTCGTCGGCCTGTCGCTGTTCACCGGGTACAGCGCCAACGAGCGCACCGCGCTGTCGCTGGCGACCATCGACCCGGACGTGCCGCTGGGCGCCGAGGTCCGGGTGATCTGGGGCGAGCCCGGCGGCGGGTCGGGCAAGGCCACCGTGCAGCCGCACGAGCAGTTCGCCGTCCGCGCGATCGTCAGCCCGGCCCCGTACGCGGCGATGGCCCGCGAGACCTACCAGGCCGGGTGGCGCACCGCCGCCACGGTCTGACCCACACGGCAACGGCGCCGGCCCCCGTGGGGGGCCGGCGCCCTCGCCTGCGGCGCCGCTCACGACGGTGGCGGCACGAGCCCCTGCCGGACCGCGACCAGCGCGGCCTGGGTCCGCGACGTGAGCTGCAGCTTGCGCAGCACGTTGCTCACGTGGGTGCGGGCGGTCCGTTCGCTGATCACCAGCTCGTCGGCGATCTCCTGGTTGGATCGTCCGTGCGCGACCAGGACCAGGACGTCGCGCTCCCGGCCGGTCAGCGCCCCGAGCCCGGTCGGCGGCGACACCATCTCCTGGGTCAGCCGGCGGGCCACGGCCGGGTCGAGGAACACGTCACCGCCGACGGCGGCCCGGATGGCGGCGACGACCTCCTCCGGTTCGGCGTCCTTGAGCAGGTATCCCGACGCGCCGTTGGCCAGCGCCGTGTGCACCCGCTCCAGCTCCCCGAAGCTGGTCAGCACCACCACGCGCACCGTGGGGTACCGGGCGGTGATCTGCGCGGTCGCGGTCGCACCGTCCATCCCGGGCATCATCAGGTCGATCAGGACGACGTCGGGCAGCTCGCCGTGCGCGTCCATCGCCTCGAGGCGGTCCAGGGCCTGCTGCCCGTCCCCGGCCTCGCCGACCGGTAGCAGGTCCTCGTGCACGTCGAGGTAGGCGCGTAGGCCGCGGCGCACCACCGCGTGGTCGTCGACGACCAGTACCCGCACCGGCGTCCGGGGCGCGCGCCCGGCACCGGTCACGTGTCCGGCCGGGTCCGCGGTCGGGCCGCGCCCGGGCGCCGGATGTCCTGCACTGCGACCGGGCATCGGAGTCCTCCCGCGGTGACGCGAGCCTGGCCCCGACGGTCGTCGGCGGCGTCGGGGCCAGCATGCCCACAGCGGGCGGTGCCCGTCACCATCCGGGACCCGAGCGACGCCCCGGTGGCCCGGACTTACGTCAAACGTCGCGGGCCGGCGCGGCCGGGCGGCCGGGGCGGGGCGGTCAATGCGCGCTGGCCGCGCAGGCCCGACCCGACCAAGGTTGGGGCCGGGCCCGGTGCGCCGCAGGGCTCTCCTGCGGCCGGGCCGACTCACCGAGGAGCGACGCATGGACGTCTCGTTCGGGACCGTGTGGGAGGCCGTGGCCGCGCGTCTGCCGGACGCGGTCGCCGTCTGCGAGCCGGGCCGCGAGCGGACCTACGCGGAGTTCGACGACCGGGCCGCGCGGCTGGCCGCGGCGTTCGAGGCGGCCGGAGTCGGGCCGGGCGACACCGTGGCCTGCTACCTGTACAACGGTGCCGCGTACCTGGAGACGGTCTTCGCCGCGTTCAAGATCGGTGCGGTTCCGGTCAACGTGAACTACCGCTACACCGGGGGCGAGCTGTCCTCGCTGCTCACCGACGCGGACGCGGCGGCCCTGGTGTTCGGCGGCGCGCTCGCCGGACGGGCCGCCCACGCCGCCGCGCACGTGACGGGCCTGCGCCTGCTGGTGCGCGCGGGCGCCGCACCGCAGGACGATCCCGGCCCGCAGGCCACGGAGCTGGAGGACCTGCTGGCCGCCACCGCGCCCCGGCCGAACACCCCGCGTCCGGGCACCGATCGCCTGTTCATGTACACCGGCGGCACCACCGGCACGCCCAAGGGCGTCGTGTGGCGGCAGTCCGACCTGATGCACAGCCTCACGGTGCCGATCTTCGGTCCGCTCGGGCTGGGCCGGCTGCCCGGGTCCCTGACCGAGGCGGTGGAGGTGGCGGCCGGCGCGCACGCCGCGGGCCGCGCCCCGGCGACGATGCCGGTCGTCCCGCTGATGCACGGGACCGGGCTGTTCAACACCATGGGTGCGTTGCTCGCCGGCGGCCGGGCGGTCCTGACGAGGCCCGGCAGGCTCGACCCGCGCCATGTCTGGGAGACCGTCGCGACCCGGCGGGTGGGCACCCTGATCGTGGCCGGGAACGCGGTGTGCGGGCCGCTGGTGGACGAGCTCGGGCACGCCGAGGCCACCGGTGCGCCGCACGACCTGTCCTCGCTGCGGCAGGTGATCAGTTCCGGCACGGTGCTCGGCGACCGGCTCAAGCGGTCGCTGCACGAGCGCGCGGACGTCACGATCGTCGACGCGCTCGCCTCCAGCGAGGGTGGCCCGTTCGCGTTCGCGACGACCCGCTCGGCCCGCGACCTGCCCTCACGGTTCCGGCCGGTCGCGGCCACCGCGATCCTCACCGACGACGACCGGTTCCTCGCACCCGGTGACCCGGGCTCCGGTCTGCTGGCCTACAGCGGGCCGACCCCACTGGGCTACCACAACGATCCCGACCGGTCGGCGACGACGTTCCGCACGATCGGAGGGGTGCGCTACGCCGTTCCCGGCGACCTCGCCGCGTACGACCGGGACGGCGCCGTCCGGTTCCTCGGGCGCGGGGCCGGGGTGATCAACACCGGCGCGGAGAAGGTGCACGCGCACGAGGTGGAGAGCGCCCTGCTCGACCACCCCGCGGTCACCGACTGTGTCGTCGTCGGCATCCCGGACGAGACGTGGGGCGAGCGGGTCGGCGCGGTCGTCGCGACCGCGGAGCCGGCCGCCGTGGGCGAGGCGGACCTGCAGGAGTGGGTTCGGCGGCGCCTGGCCGGGTACAAGGTTCCACGCCGGATCGTGGTGTGCACGGCGCTCGCACGTACCCCCACCGGGAAGCTGGAGCTCGCGTGGGCCAGGCGGGTCCTCGCCGGGCACGCGGCACGTACCGAGCACGATCGCTGACCCCCCGGGAGGGACCATGGGCCTGTCGCAGACACGGCGGCACTCGCTGTTCGGGGCGGGGCACGCCCGGCCGGCGGACACCCTGCCCGTCGATCTGCTCGACGCGCTGAACGCGGACGCCGACCGCTACCGGTTCGATCCCGGGGTGCCGCCGGGGTGCGGGACGGCGGCGACGGCGTCCCTGCACGACCCGGCGCCCGCCGCCGCGGCCCGGTGGCTGGCCGCGACGGCCGGGCGTGCCGATCTCGGCGGGCCGTTCGCACCGAACGACGCCGGCTACCACTGCACGCCGCGGGGCAGCGACTCCACCGCACCGCTGCGGACGTCGCGCTTCTACGCCGAGTGCGTCGCGGTGGTGGTCCTGCGCGGGCACATGTCCGTCTCGGTGCACGCCGAACGGGACCGCGGCCTGGTGCTGGACGGGTGGTCCGCCGGTCCCGGGGACGTGGTGCTGCTGCGCGGGTGGAGCCCTCTCGGGCAGGCCGACCCGCGGCCCTACCACCGGTTCGCGGTCGCCGACGGACGGAGCTGCCTGACGTTGCGTGTCGGGCACAACCTCGTGGCGTCGGTGCCTCCGTCGCCGTGGCTGACCGGGCTGACCCGCGCCGAGATCACGACCGCCGGTTACCTGGCCGCGCGCCCGGTGTCCCCGTGCCGGCCCGCCCCCGACCGCTGACCGCAGGTCCTGCTCAGACGGTGGTGGAGACCGACTCGTGCCAGGGGATGACGAGTTTCTTCGTCGTCGTCACGGCCAGGTAGAGCAGCGAGCCGAGGACCGCGAGCAGC
>NZ_JADQDD010000231.1 GCF_019263595.1 Pseudonocardia sp. KRD291
TGCTCAGGCGACGGCGACGGGCAACGGGAGGCGCCGAGCATCCGCACCACGACCAGGTCGACGTAGCCGGAGACCACCGTGTCCAGATCGAGGTCGCGGTCGGGGCGGAACCAGTTGCTCAGCCCGTTGAGCATGTCCAGCACCGCGAACGTGGCCAGCCGCGCGTCCGGGACGGTGAACTCGCCGGACCGGATCCCGGCGGCGATCACGTCCCGGACCCGGCGCTGGTAGTGGCGGCGGTACCCGTCGATCTCGGCGCGGTGCGCGGGGGTCAGCGCGGCCATCTCGTGCAGCCCGACGAGGTGCTCGGTGCGCCGGCGGTGCAGGTGCCGCAGGTGGCCCCCGACCAGGGCGACGAGCCGCTGCGCGGGGGTACCGGCGGCGTCGAGCAGCGGCAGGTTCTCCTCGTTCGGCTCCCGGGTCACGGTCAGGCAGACCGCGTGCAGGATGTCCTCCTTGGACGGGAAGTGGTGGTAGAGGCTGGCGCCGCGCACCCCCACCGCGTCGGCGATCTCGCGCATCCCGACCGAGGCGTAGCCCTGCTCGGCGAACGTCCGCGCGGCGGCGGCGACGATCTCCTCCCGCCGCCTGCGGGTCCGCGCGTCGCGGCTCATCGGGACGGCGGCCCCGGTCTCCCCCGTCGCGGGCCGGCGCTCGGGGCTCACGTGACTCCCGGGACCGGACCCGGCGCCCCCTGCCGTCGCAGCTCCCGCTTGAGGATCTTGCCCTGCGGGTCGACCGGCAGCGTGTCCACGACGTGCACCGCCTTGGGCACCTTGAACACCGCGAGCTGCGCACGACAGAACGCGACGACCTCGGCCGGGTCCGGAACCTGCCCCGGACGCGGCACGAGGAACGCCGTCACCGCCTCGGACCAGTAGTCGTCGGGCATCCCGACCACGGCCGCGCGCAACACGCCGGGGTGGGCGTGCAGCACCCGCTCGACCTCCTGCGAGGACACGTTCATCCCACCGGACTTGATCATGTCCTTGAGACGGTCCTGGAAGAACAGGTTCCCGTCGGCGTCGACGCGGACCATGTCCCCGGTCCGCACCCAGCCGTCGCGCAGCGCCGCGGCCGTGCGCTCGGGGTCGCCGAGGTAGCCCAGCATCACCGACGGCGAGCGGCAGATCAGCTCCCCGACCTCGGCATCGGCGCCCTCGGCGTCGACGACGCGGGTCTCCAGGTGCGTGACCGGCTTCCCGATCCACGACGGGTCGCCGCCCGGGATGTCGTCGAGTGTGCGGAACCACCCGACGGTGCCCAGCTGGGAGAGCTCGGACTGGCCCCAGTAGGTGCCCCAGACGACCTGCGGCGCGGCCGCGGCCCAGGCGTCGACGGCGTGCGGGGCGACCTGCCCGCCGTAGGTCATGGCGCGGCGGACCTGCCCGACCGAGTCCGGGCCGAAGCCCGGCTGCCCGGTCAGGGCCAGGTAGAACGTCGGGGTCTGGGCGATCACGGTGACCCGGTCCCGGGCGATCATCTCCAGCGCCGGGCCGGGCTCGACCGTGGACGGGAGCACGAGCGTCGCGCCCATCATGGTCAGCGTCGTCATCGAGCCGAGCCCGGCGATCGTGTGGAACGGCATCACGAACAGCCACGTGTCGTCCGGGCCGGTGTTCACGCCCCAGCTCCAGGCGGGCGCGGTGGAGATCAGGTAGTTGCGGTGCGGGATCAGCACGCCCTTCGGCGCGGCCTCGGTGCCGGAGGTGTAGACGACCATCGCGACACACGACTCGTCGACGTCGGAGTCGGGCTCGATGTCCGCCTCCCCGGCCAGCGCGGAGTCGGCGGCGGCGCCGTAGGCCAGCCGCAGCGTCCCGGCCGGCGCGGCGGCGGCGACCACCTCGGCGAAGGCCGGGTCGGTGAGCACCACGACCGGCTCGGCGTGGGAGAGCTGGTGGGCGACCTCACGCACCCGGTAGAGCCCGTTGACGCCGGTGAACGCGGCGCCGAGCTTGAGCGTGCCGTAGTAGGCGGCGATCACCTCGACCGAGTTGCGGGCCATCGACGCGACCCGGTCACCGCGCGCGACGCCGAGGCGGCGCAGCAGGTGCGCCCACCGGTTCGCGCGCCGGTCCAGCTCGGCGTAGGTGGTCTCGGTGCGGGTCCCGTCGGTGTCGTAGCCGACGACGGCGACCTTGTCCGGGCGGGTGCGGGCGTGGCGGCGCAGCTGGTCACCGAGCGTCGCGCGCCCGATCGGGCTGCGGTGCTGCGGGGCGAGGTCCACGGGGGTCCTCAGCTCGCGGGGTGTGCACGAGGGAAGAGCGCGGTGCCGAACGTCTCCGACGACACCGCCTCGGCGACGGGGGTGCGGGCGAGCTTGGTCGGGAACCCCTTCTCCGGGTAGCCGACCGCGATGTGCGCGGCGGTGATGAACTCCTCGGGGATCTCGAGCAGCTCGCGGACCGCGGGCTCCTGGTGGCACAGCAGCGTCGTGACCGCGGAGGCGACGCCCCGGGAGCGGAGCGCGAGGCAGAGGTTCTGCATCACCGGATAGATCGACGCGCCGCCGACGACGGAGAGCCGGCCGAGCTCGTGGTCGGTCGGGTGCAGCCCGGAGCGCTCCGCGCAGACCACGACGATCGCCGGCACCTCGGCCAGGTGCTCGGCGAAGCGGTCGGCGTCGGCGACCGTGCGCGGCAGGGCGTTGGCCTCCACCGTGCCGCCGGTGACGCCCTCGAGGTAGCCCTTCCACATCGGCAGGTACAGCTCGGCGAGCGCCCGCTTGCGCTCCGCCGATGCGACCACGATCCAACGCACGGGCTGGCGGTTGCCGCCCTGCGGGCCGAAGCGGGCGTCGTCGAACGCGGAGTGCAGGACCTCGTCGGGCACCGGGTCCGGCCGGAAGTACCGGCAGGTCCCCGTGGTGCGCATCGCCGTGGACAGGTCCGACGTCTCCGCCACTGCTGCTGCCATGTCGTCTCCTCGTCGAACCGACTACCCGTCGTCAGGTATGGATCGGCAGCCTGTCGGCACGGGGCTTGCCCGTCAAGAGCTGTTCGGAGCAGACTCGTCTAACCACGGTTAGACGATCCGAGAAGAGGAACCGATGGCCGGCACCGACCGGGAGACCCTGGCCGCCGCGCTGGAGCACGCGAACCTGCCCTCGCTCGTTCCGGTGCTCGTGCAGCTCACGGGGGACCGCCGCTGGCTGGCCGAGCCCTACCGTCCCACCCGCAGCCGCGGGATGGAGGATAACGACGGCGGCGGGTTCTCCCCCGAGGTGGCCGCGGAGATCCGCGGGGCGGTGTGCGACGCCGTCCTGTCCGGGGACGAGCCGGCACTGCCCGCCCCGGCCGGGGACGCGCTCGTCGAGCTGATGACCCTCGCCGTCGGCGAGCCGGTCCCGCCGGAGTACGGCGAGATGGCCGCGCGGGACATGGGCTTCGTCGACGAGCCGGTGCGCGCGGTCGCCCCCGGCACCGGGCCGTCGGTGATCGTGATCGGGGCCGGGGTGTCCGGGATGCTGGCGGCGATCGAGCTCGAACGCGCGGGCATCGAGCACGTGGTGCTGGAGAAGAACGACGACGTCGGCGGCACCTGGCTGGAGAACGACTACCCGGGCGCCGGCGTCGACACCCCCAGCTACCTGTACTCGTACTCGTTCGCCCCGCGCGCCTGGTCGACGCACTTCGGCAAGCGCGACGAGGTGATCACCTACCTGCGCGGGGTCGCCGACGAGTTCGCCCTGCGGTCGCGGATCCGCTTCGGCACCGAGGTCACCTCGTGCGTCTACGACGAGGACGCCCAGCACTGGACCGTCCGAACCAGGGCCGGGCACATGCTCGTCGCCGACGTCGTGATCACCGCGACCGGGCAGCTCAACCGGCCGAAGGTGCCGCCGATCCCGGGCCTGGACACGTTCACCGGGCCGATCTTCCACACCGCGCGGTGGCCGCAGGATCTCGATCTCACCGGCAAGCGGGTCGCGGTCGTCGGCAGCGGGGCGAGCGCGATGCAGGTCGTGCCCGCGATCGCCGGCGAGGTCGCGCACCTGACGGTGTTCCAGCGCTCGCCGCAGTGGGCGGCGCCGAACGACGTCTACTTCTCCCCCGTGCCCGACGGCGTGCACCACCTGATGGAGCACGTGCCGTTCTACCGGCTCTGGTACCGGACCCGGCTGAGCTGGAACACCGGGGACCGGGTGCACCCGGCGTTGCAGAAGGACCCGGGGTGGGAGCACCCGCAGCGGTCGGTGAACGCGGTCAACGACGGGCACCGGCGCGTGTTCACCCGCTACCTGACCTCCGAGCTGGACGGCCGCCCGGACCTGGTGGGCAAGGCGCTGCCGGACTACCCGCCGTTCGGCAAGCGGATGCTGCTCGACAACGGCTGGTACGCGGCGCTGCGCCGGGAGAACGTGGACCTGGTGCCCGAGTCCGTCGCCGCGATCACCCCGCGCGGGCTGCGCGGCGCCGACGGCACCGAGGTCGAGGCGGACGTCGTCGTCCTGGCCACCGGCTTCCACCCGCACAAGGTGCTGCACCCGATGGACGTGTACGGCCGCGACGGGCGCACCACCGCCCAGGTCTGGGGCGACGACGACGCCACCGCGCACCTGGGCATCGCCACCGCCGGGTTCCCGAACCTGTTCCTGACCTGCGGGCCGGGCACCGTCCTCGGGCACGGCGGCTCCTACATCACGATCGCCGAGTGCCAGGTCCGCTACATCGTCGACCTGCTCGTGCAGATGTCGGAGCGCGGGATCGGCGCGGCCGAGGTGCGGGAGGAGACCGAGGCCGACTACGTCGCCCGCCACGACGACGCGCACGAGCGGATGATCTGGACCCATCCGGGGATGGGCAACTGGTACCGCAACGACGCCGGACGCGTGGTCTCCGCGCTGCCGTGGCGGATCGTGGACTACTGGGAGATGACCCGCGGCGCCGACCTGCGCGACTTCGACGTCGAACCGGCCACGAGCCTGGGACGATCGACGTCATGAGCACCCGGCAGGCGTGGGCGGCACGGATACTGGCCGCGTTCCTCGGGGCCGCCGGGGTCGCGCACTTCGCGATCCCGGACCCGTTCGACGCGATGATTCCCGGCCCGCTGCCCGGCGACCCGCGGTTCTGGACCTACGCCTCCGGCCTCGCCGAGCTGACCGTGGCCGGGCTCATCGCCGTCCCGCGCACCCGGCGGGTCGGCGGGTACGCGGCGGCCGCGCTGTTCGTCGCCGTGTTCCCGGCCAACATCGCGATGGCCCTCGACTGGTCGGACCGCTCGGCGGGCGAGCAGGCGATCGCCTACGGTCGCCTGCCGCTGCAGATCCCGCTGATCTGGTGGGCGTGGCGGGTCGCCCGGCCCCGGACACGCGGGCGGACACGCGGCCGGCGCGGGCGGAAGGTCGCTACGATCCCGGCGTGAGCAGCGCGGACGGTGCCCGCCCCGCGCCGGGCGCCGCGGATCCGCCGGAGCTGGTCCTGCTCCCCGCGGTGGCCTTCCGCGGCCGCGAGGTGGGCGGTACGCGGTTGCGCGGCCTGCTCGCGGCGCTGGCCGGCGAGGTACGGGCCGGGGTCAGCGCCGCAGGCCTGATCGAGGTGCTGTGGCCGGACGAGCGCCCTGCGCATCCGTCGAAGGCGTTGCAGGTGCTCGTCTCCCGCGCCCGCTCGCAGCTCGGTGCCGAGGTCATCGCCAGCACCCCCACCGGCTACCGCCTCGCCGTACCCGAGACCGGTCTCGACGTTGCCCTTCTGCACCGCCACGCCGGGACCGGTGCGCGCCTGCTCGCCGAGGGCGACCACGCCGGCGCGCTGGCCGAGTCCGACGCCGGCCTCGCCCTGTGGGACGGCACCGCATCCGACGACGGCGAGGGCCCGCTGTCGGCGCTGCGGTCGGGCGCGGCGGCGGCACACCGGTCGTTGCTGCGCAGCCGGGCGCTGGCCCTGGCCCGCCTCGGGCGGGGCGCCCGGGCGCTCGAGCCGCTGGCCGCACTGGCCCGGCAGCGCCCGCGCGACGAGGAGGTGCTGCTCGAGCTGATGCGGGCCGAGGCGGCGACGGCCGGCCCGGCCTCGGCCCTGGCCCGCTACGACGGGCACCGCCGGGCACTGCGCGCCGAGCTCGGCACCGACCCGGGTCCGGCGCTGCAGGCGCTGCACCGCGAGCTGCTCGACGGGCAGGCGCCCGCCGCGCGGCACGGCGTCGCGCACGAGCCGAACCCGCTGCTCGGCCGCGACGACGACGTCGCGGCCGTCCTCGCCCTGGTCCACAGCTCCCGGGTCACCTCGATCATCGGGCCCGGTGGCCTGGGCAAGACCCGGCTCGCGCACGTCGTGGGCCGGGAGGCCGACCTGCGGTCGGTGCACCTGGTCGGTCTCGCCGGGATCGCCGCCGACGGCGACGTCGTCGGGGAGGTCGCCTCGGCGCTCGGCGTCGGCGATACCCGGCGCACCCCGGCCGGGCTCGTCGGCACCTCCGACGGCACCGTCGCCGCGATCGTGGACGCCCTCGGCCGCGGGCCGGCCCTGCTCGTCCTGGACAACTGCGAGCACGTCGTCGACGGCGCCGCCGGGCTGGTCTCGGCGCTGGTCTCGCTCAGTGCCGGGCTCCGGGTGCTGACCACCTCCCGGGCGCCGCTGGGGCTCTCGTCGGAGTCGGTGTACCCGCTGCCCGGGCTGACGTTGCCGACGGCCGTGGAGCTGTTCACCCGGCGCGCCCGGGCGGCCCGGCCCGGGGTCGAGCTGCCTGTGGGTGTCGTCGCGGAGCTCTGCGGGCACCTCGACGGGCTGCCGCTGGCCGTCGAGCTCGCCGCCGCGCGGGTGCGGGCGCTCTCGGTCGGCGAGATCGCGCGCCGGCTCGACGACCGGTTCGCGCTGCTGCGCGGCGGCAGCCGGGACGCCCCGCACCGGCACCGCACGCTGCACGCCGTCGTCGACTGGAGCTGGACGTTGCTCGACCCCGGTGCCCGGACGGCGCTGCGGACGTTGTCGGTGTTCCCCGGCGGCTTCACCGCCGACGCCGCCCGGCACGTCCTCGACGACGACGCGGTGCCGCTGCTGGAGCACCTGGTCGACCAGTCGCTGCTGCAGGTCTCCGACGGCCCGGACGGGGCGCGGTTCCGGATGCTGGAGACGGTCCGGGAGTTCTGCGCCGCGCACCGCGAGTCCGACGGCGAGACCGGCGCCGCGACGACGCGGCTGCTGGCCTGGGCCCGCGAGTTCGGTGCGGCCCAGCACGACGCGCCGTTCGGGCCGGCACCCCGGCCGGGCATCGAGCGGCTCCGCGCCGAGCAGGACAACCTGCTCGCGGCGCTGCGGCTCGGGCTGGCCCGCGGTGACGGCGACACCGTCGCCGCGACGACGGCGGCGCTGGCCGCGTTGTGGACCGCCGAGACGAACACCCTGCGGGTCGCCGCGCTGACCCGGGAGACCGCGTCGGCGCTGTCGCACCACCGGCCCGGCCCCGGGTTCGTCGAGGTGGTCCGGACCGCCGCCACGCTGAGCACGGCGGGCACGTACACGATGGAGGGCCCGCGGGCGACGCGGTCGATGGTCACCCTGCGCCGGCTCCCGCCCGCCCCCGGCGACACCGCGGTCCGCGCCGTCGCGGCCGTCCTGCTCGCGATGACGGGCGGTCCGGCGGCCCTGCACGAGCTCTGGGAGGGCGAGGAGCCGCTGGCGACCGGCGCGGCCTACGAGCTGTCCAGCTTCGTGCGCGAGTACGAGGGCGACCCGCACGGCGCGATGGCGGCGGCGCAGGCGGCGCTGGACGCGTTCGACGAGACGGCCGTGCCGTGGATGCACGTGATCGCCCGCTCCCGGATGAGCGACGTCTGCCTGCAGCTCGAACGGGCCGAGCAGGCACGGCACCACTCGCAGGAGGCGCTGCGGGTGCTGGAGGTCCACGGCCCGGTGTTCGATCCGGCCAACCTGCAGTGGGGGCTGATGCTGGCCCACCTCGCCTGTGGCGACATCGGCGAGGCCGCGCGGATCTACGACCGGTTCGCCCAGGCCATCACCGACCTGGAGAGCTCGGACGCCGGCACCCTGGGCTACCTCCGGGCGCTGCACGCCGAGATCGTGCTCGGCCAGGGCGACGTCGACGCCGGGCTGGCGCGCTGGCGCGAGGCCGCCTCCCTGAGCGAGCTGGACACGACCTACGTCGTCGCCGGGACGACGGCGGGCACCCTCGAGGTCCTGGCCGCGACGGTGGCCGCGCACGCCCGCCACGGACGCCTCGACCTCGTCGCGGACGTGGTCGGGGCACTGCCACGACTGCTCGAACGTGTCCTCGCCGACCCGGGGGTGCCGATGCCGTCGTTCCAGTTCGGCTTCCCGTGGTGCGGTGCGGCGGTGCTGGGGCTGGCGGTGATCGACGCCGGCCGCGCCCCGACCGCGGCCGCGCGCCTCGTCGCGCTCGCCGAGCGGCTGCACTTCGCCCGCAACTTCGCCGGGACGATGTCGAGCGCGAGCGCCCGCCGGATCGCGGAGGGCACCGACCCGGAGGCCTACGCCGACGCCGTGTCGGCGTACGCCTCGCTGGGCCCGGACGAGCTGCGGGCGGCCACCCTGGCCGCGGTCCGCGAGCACCTCGCCCGTTAGTCCAGGCAGAACTCGTTGCCCTCGGGATCGGTCATCACGATGTGCCCGGCGGTCATCGGGGGAGCCGGGTCGTCGCGGCGCACCCGCGTCGCCCCGAGAACGACGAGCCGGTCGCACTCGGCCTCCAGCGCCGCCATCCGCTCGTCACCGGTCAGCCCGGGAGCGGCGCGGACGTCGAGGTGCAGGCGGTTCTTGACGACCTTGCCCTCGGGCACCTGCTGGAAGAACAGCCTCGGGCCGTGCCCGTCCGGGTCCTCGATGGCCGACCGCGTGTTGCGCTGGTCCTGCGGCACGCCGAGCCGGGCGAGGAAGCCGTCCCACGCGTCCAGCGGGTCGGCACCCTCGGGCACCTCGACGCCCGGCGGGCCGGGGTGGACGTAGCCCAGGACCTCGCGCCAGAACCTCGACAGCGCTCCCGGGTCCCGGGCGTCGACGGTGACCTGGACCTCGCGGCTCATCGGTGCGCTCCTTCGGTGGCGGGTCTCGGATGCATGGGGCCACCCTGGCAGGTCTTGCGGACACCTCCGGTCCGCAATCGGGTCGGGGAACCCGCGCGCGCCGCTCTCACCGGGGCGTCGCGGTCCAGGTGACCGGCAGCTCGTGGACGCCGTAGATGGTCATGTCGGTCTTGAGCCGCACCTCGCACGCGGGAACGGCGAGCTGCAGGGTCGGGAAGCGGCGCAGCAGCGCGTCGAAGCCCGCGCGCATCTCGATCCGGGCCAGCTGCTGGCCCAGGCACTGGTGGACGCCGTGACCGAAGGCCAGGTGACCGCGGGCGGTGCGGTGGATGTCGAGGGTGTCGGGGTCGTCGAAGCGCTGCGGGTCGCGGTCGGCCGCGAGCAGGGAGACCACGACGGTCGATCCCGCAGGGATGGTCTCCCCGCCCAGCTCGACGTCCTCGGTGGCGTAGCGGAAGAAGATGTCGGCGATGGACAGGTAGCGCAGCAGCTCCTCGACGGCGCCGGGCATCAGGGCCGGGTCGGCGCGCAGCTCGGCCCGCTGCCCGGGGTTCTCCAGCAGCGCGAAGGTGCCCAGGGCCAGCATGTTGGCCGTGGTCTCGTGCCCCGCCAGCAGCAGCAGGAACGCGATCCCGGTCAGCTCCTCGATGCCGAGGTCCTCCTGGACAGCCAGGTCGGACAGGATGTCGTCGCCGGGAGCGGCGCGCTTGCCGGTGACCAGCTCGGCCAGGTAGCCGGTCAGGCCGGTGTAGGCGGCCACCTTCTCCTCCAGCGACTGGTCCTTGACCAGGAACCGCGCGGAGTCGGCCTGGAAGCCCTCCCGGTCCGCGTAGGGGACCCCGAGCATCTCGCAGATCACCAGCGAGGGCACCGGCAGCGCGAACTCCCGCACCAGGTCGACCGGCGGCCTCAGGCGCGCCATCTCGTCCAGCGCCCGCTCCGCGATCTCGACGATGTGCTCCTCGAGCCGGCGCATCCGCCGGACGGTGAAGGCGCCGGTGAGCTTGCGCCGCAGCCGGGTGTGGTCCGGCGGGTCCATGGCGATGAACAGGCCCGGCACCTGTGGGGACGGCTCGGTCATGGCGGGCATACCGGGCGTCTCGTAGGGCATGTGCAGGACCCCGATGTCCTGGCGCGAGCTGAACCGGGCGTCGGCCATCAGCCGGCGGGCCGCGTCGTGGCCGGTGACGATCCAGCCCTCGTGACCGTCGGGGAAGGTCATGGGGCTGACCGGGCGGGCGTCGCGCAGCCGGCTGATCGCACCGGGCGGGGCGAACGGACCGGCGTCGCGCTCGGTGGGCAGGGTGTGCAGGA